>NZ_NHSK01000190.1 GCF_016653355.1 Rhodoplanes elegans
GCCCTGCACGCCGCCGGGCTCGCCGGTTCCGGAGCTGCCCGGCACGCCGGCGATCTCCTCGTCGTCGGCGTCCTCGGCAGCCGGACGGCGGCGGTGCTTGCCGCACATCTCCTCGCGCAGGTTCGGTGGCTCGGCCGCGATCGGCGCCAGCGACGCGACGTTGCCGTAGGACGGCGCCAACCAGCCGAGCCCGGTGTTGGTGAAGGCGTTCTCGAACAGGAAGGCCGCCTTGGCGGCCCGCACCGCCGACGACCGCGCCCCGAACACCACGGCGATCAGCCGGCGGTCGTCGCGCGTCGCGGTGGCGACCACGTTGAAGCCCGAGGCGCAGATGAAGCCGGTCTTCATGCCGTCGACGCCCGGATAGCGGACGAGCAGCGAGTTGGTGTTGCGGATGATGCGCTTGCCGAAGCGGATCGCCGGGATGCCCCAGTAGCCCTCGTACTCGGGGAACTCGCGCAGCACCGCGCGGGCCAGGATCGCCATGTCGCGCGCCGAGGTGATCTGCCCGTCGGCCGGCAGGCCGTTGGGATTGACCCAGCTCGACTGGGTCATGCCGAGCCGCGCCGAGGCGGCGTTCATCTCGTCGGCGAAGGCCTCGACCGAGCCCGACACGCCTTCCGCCAGGACCACGGCGATGTCGTTGGCCGACTTGACCATCATCATCTTGAGGGCGTTGTCGACCGTGACCTGGGTGCCGGTGGCGAAACCCATCTTGGTCGGCTGCTGGGCGACCGCGTTCGGCGACACGGTGAACACCGAGTCGAGGGTGATTCGGCCTTCCTTCACGGCACGCAGCGTCACGTAGGCGGTCATCAGCTTGGTGACCGAGGCCGGATACCACGGATGCGTGGCGTTCTCGGCCTTCAGCACCTTGCCGGTGTCGGCCTCGACGAGCAGCAGCGCCTCTCCGGCGGCACGCGCATCGGCGGTGGCGACCGCGAGCGCGAGGCCCACGGCGGCCGGGAGAACGACGAGCGGAGACGACACGCGCATCGGATGACCAGCCCCGTAGTGAGGAATTCGCGCCCGGATCCCGGTCTCGGGCGTGACAGTGTAATCCGATCGGCTGCGCGAACGCAAAAGACCCCTCCCCGACCGGAGGCGAGCGACAGCCAAGCCGGAGGAAAGCGTCCAAAGTTCGACCGCGCCGGTGGCCGCCCGTCGCGAGTCCGCCGGCGCACATCCGGCGCGCGACATGGGACGGTTTCGACGGCCCGCGAGAAACACGCGTCGCGAGCCCACACCCCGACGAGAATCGACTACCGCGGCACCACCGTCACGAGGCGCTTTGCCACGCTGAAAATCCCGCACCGCAGCGCGCGAACTGACCTAGATCAAATTGATTGTCCGCGAGATTTGGCACGCTGACCGGATCGAGCCAGGAGCAAGGCCGATCGAGCGCACTGCACCAGGGCACCAGCGGGTTTTTCGATGACGAATATTCCGACCGAGCTATTGCGCACGCTGCTGACGGTCGTCGATCTGCGCAGCTTCACCAAGGCGGCCCAGAAGCTCGGTGTCACCCAGCCCGCGGTCAGCGCGCAGATCAAGCGGCTGCAGTTCCTGCTCGGCTTCGATCTGCTCGACAAGAGTGCGCCCGGCGTGAGCCTCACCGAGAAGGGCAGCAACGTCGTCGGCCAGGCGCGCAAGCTGCTCGCCATCAACGACCAGATCGTGTCGCTCGCGCACGGCAGCGGCCGCGGCCGCCTCCTGCGCTTCGGCCTGCCCGGCGACTTCGTCGGGCTGCCGCTGTGGCAGAGCCTGGCGGCGTTCCGGGCGCGCTGGCCCGACGTGCGGCTGCACATGAAGACCGGCTGCAGCGCCACGCTCCTGCAGGATTTCGAGCACGGCGAGATCGACGTCGTCGTCGCGATGACGAGCCCGCACCCGCACGAGATGGCGAGCCATCACTGGCGCGAGGATCTGGTGTGGACGCGCGGGCCGCTCGGGCTCGATCCCGGCAAGCCGCTGCCGCTGGTCAGCCGCGGCGAGACCTGCATGTTCCACCGCCACATGGTCGCCGCGCTGGAGAATGCCGGGCGCAGCTTCGACATCGTCTTCACGGCCGGTCACATCGACGAGCTGCGACGCGCCGTCGCGGCGGGGCTCGGCGTCAGCGCGATGACGCGGACGCTCGCCGACGCCGGCTCGATCTGCGACGACCCGGACCTGCCGGCGCTGGCCGACGTCGCCTGCAGCATCTGCACCGGGACCGACGCCGACCCGGTCGTGCGCGACGATCTCGTCGCCGTGCTGGCCGAGACGCTGCGGCCGCGCGGCGCCATCAAGGCGGGCGGCGACGGCCGCGCCGTCGAGGCGCGCACGCCCGACCTGCGGGCGGCCGCACGCTCCGGAATGCAGTCGGTGGCCTGACACGGCGCCCGCGAGAGCCTCGGACTTCACGAGGCCCAGAATACAAGAGGCCCGGAGCGCACGAGCGCCCCGGGCCTCGCCGTTTTTAGCTGTCAGCGCGCCGCGCCGCCGGGGGGAAGTCGCTCGTCGAGCGGCGGCAGGAAGGACGGATCGAACACATCGGTCGGCTTCGGCTTTACGCGCAGCTCGGTGCCCAGCGCGAGCTGATCGATGGCGCGGCCGAGCCGCGCCATGTCGACCGCCCCGAAGCCGTTCTCGCGCACCTCCGGCGTCACCAGGCTGCCGGCGAGGTCGATCTCCAGCTTCGCCAGCTCGCGCGCCCGCAGGGTCGGGTCGGTCCGCTGGACGACCACGTCGATCGCCTTGGCGGGGTCGCGGGCCGTCTCCTCGAGGCCGCGCGCGGCGGCCCGCAGGAAGGACCGCAGCGCGGCGCCCCGCTCGGCCACCATGCGCGCGCTGGCGACGATCGCCTGGCCGTAGAGGGCGACGCCGTAGTCCGCCATCGGCAGCACCACGATGTCCTCGGCCGGCACGCCGCGGGCCCGCAGGTCGACCACGGTGGCGGTGCGCGCCGCGATGGCGTCGACCTGGCCGGAGGCCAGCATCGGCTCGCGCACCGGCAGGGCGACGGTCTCCAGCCGCAGGCGGGCCGGGTCGATGCCGTTCAGCTTGGCGAACACCTGTAGATAGGTGACCGAGCCGTCCGCCGTGGAGGCGCCGAGGCGCTTGCCGTCGAGCTCCTTCGGGCCGACGATGCCGCGGCCGCGACGCGCCAGCACCGCGAAGGGCAGCCGGTTCTCCACCATGAACACGGCCGGCATGGCGGCGGCGGGCGTCTGGTCGCGGAACTTGATCAGCGCGTTGATGTCGACGAGGGCGAGGTCGTAGGTGCCGGTGGCGACGCGCGTGAGCGCCTCCTGGGGCGACGTCGCCGGGTCGATCGAGACGTCGAGGCCCTCGGCCTTCAGCCAGCCGCGGTCGAGGGCGAGCAGGAACGGCGCGGCGCGGCTGTCGATGCGGCCGTCGAGCGTGAACTTGACGTAGGGCTGGGCGGCCGCCGGACACGCGAGGATCGTGGCCGCCGCCAGCACGACCACGACGGCCGTCGCCGGCAGCAGCAGGAGGCGCCGCAGGAGCCTGCCCATGCGCATTGTTCTTGCCCTTGTTCCAGTCTCGCATCCGGCACCGGGTTCGCAGCCGCCGAACGGCCGAACGCCGTACCGCGCCGCGAAACACCGTCGGCCGTCGCGACGATGCCACAAGGTCGCTGATCTGGCGCGCGATTTCGTGTCCCGTCGCGGTCCGGCGGCCCGACACTGTGTCGCAGCGGCGACGACCGCCGTTCATCGTCGTCAGCGGATGCACGAGCCCGGGGCGAGGAGGTCACCATGACCACGCAGGAGGCGGCCGTGCCGACGTCGCACCCGCCATCCGGCCCGGGGCCGTTCCGGGCACCGCTGGCGCCCCCGGACGAGCCGATTGCCGAACGCATCCTGGCCGGCGCGCACTTCGATCCCGCCGCCGAAGCGCGGATCGAGGCGCGGGCGACCCGCCTGGTCGAGGCGGTGCGCACCCGGCCGAGCGGCATCGGCGGCATCGACGACCTGCTGCGCGAGTACGCCCTCTCCACCCGCGAGGGCCTCGCCCTGATGGTGCTCGCCGAGGCGCTGCTGCGGGTGCCGGACGACGCCACGGCCGACCGGCTGATCGAGGACCGGCTGCGCGCCGCCGACTTCGTCCACCACGCCGGCCGCTCCGGCACCCTGGTCGGCTCCGTCGCCGCGACCGCGCTCGGACTGTCGGCCCGCGTGGTCGCCTCCGAGGAGACGCCGCACGGTCTCGTCGCACCGCTGGTCGCCCGGCTCGGCCGCCCGGCCGTGCGGGCCGCGGTCCGCCAGGCGATCCGGCTCCTGGGAACCCACTTCGTGTTCGCCGAGACAATCGGCGAGGCGGTCCACCGGGCCGAGCGGCAGCCGCGGCTGCGCTGGTCGTTCGACATGCTCGGCGAAGGCGCCCGCACGGCCGCCGACGCGGAGCGCTACGCCGCGAGCTACGCCGCCGCGCTCGCCGCGATGGGCGGCCGCTCGGGTCCCACGGCGGCACGGGACGCCAACCGGCCGAGCCTCTCGGTCAAGCTCTCCGCCCTGCATCCGCGCTACGAGGCGGTGTCGCGGGACCGGGTGACGGCCGAGCTCGGCCCGCGGCTGCGCGACCTCGCCTGCGCGGCGCGCGCGCACGGCATCGGGATCACCATCGACGCCGAGGAGGCCGACCGGCTGGAGCTGTCGCTCGACCTGTACGAGCGGCTGCTGGCGGAGCCGGACCTCGCCGGCTGGGGCGGGCTCGGGCTCGCCGTACAGGCGTATCAGAAGCGCGCCGGCGCCGTGATCGCCTGGCTCGTCGACCTCGCCCGCGCGCGCGGCACTCACATCCCGGTGCGGCTGGTGAAGGGCGCCTATTGGGACACCGAGATCAAGCGCGCGCAGGAGCGCGGCCTCGCCGACTATCCCGTCTTCACCCGCAAGGCGATGACCGACCTCGCCTATCTGGACGGCGCGCGGGCCCTGTTGGCGGCACGGCCGCATCTGTCCCCGCAGTTCGCCACCCACAATGCCCTGACGATCGCCAGCGTGATCGAGATCGCCGGCGGCACCGAGGGCTACGAGTTCCAGCGCCTGCACGGCATGGGCGAGGCGCTCTACGAGCGGCTGCTCGCCGACGAGCCCGCCGCCGCCTGCCGGGTCTACGCCCCGGTCGGCGTCCACCGCGACCTGCTCGCCTATCTGGTGCGGCGGCTCCTGGAGAACGGCGCCAACTCGTCCTTCGTGTCGCAGGCCGCCGACCCGGCCGTGCCGCTCGCCACCGTTCTGAAGCGCCCGTCCGAGATCATCGGCAGCGCCGCGCAGGCGCGAAACCCGCGGCTGCCGCGGCCCTGCGACATCCATCCGGGGCGGCGCGCCGGCGAGGGGATCGAGCTCGGCCATGCCGAGAGCCTGGCGGCGGTGGTCGCCGCTTCGCGGCTGCCCGACGCGCGCGACGCGCCGCCGCTGGTGGCGGCCCCGCTGGTGGACGGCGTCGCCCTGCCCGGCCATGTCCGCGACGTGGTCTCGCCGATCGACGGCGCGGTGGTGGGCCGGGTCACCGAGGCCGACGCAGCGATCGTCACGGCCGCCATGGCGGCGGCGGCCGCCGGCTTTGCGGGCTGGGACGCGACGGCGCTGCAGACGCGGGCGGCGGCGCTCCTGCGCGCCGCCGACCTGATCGAAGAGGACCGCGGGCCGCTGATCGCCCTCCTCCAGGCCGAAGGCGGCAAGACCCTCGACGACGCGCTCGCCGAGCTCCGCGAGGCCGTGGATCTGTGCCGCTACTACGCGCTGGAAGCTCGTCGGACGCTCTCGCCCGAGCCGCTGCCCGGCCCGACCGGCGAGTCGAACGTTCTGCGCCGGCGCGGGCGCGGCGTGGTCGCCTGCATCAGCCCGTGGAACTTTCCGCTGGCGATCTTCACCGGTCAGGTCGCCGCGGCGCTCGTCGCCGGCAACGCCGTGGTGGCGAAGCCGGCCGAGCAGACGCCGCTCGTTGCCGCGCATGCCGTGCGGCTCCTGCACGCCGCCGGGATCCCGCTGACCGCCTTGCATCTGCTGCCCGGCGACGGCGACGTCGGCGCACTGATGGTCGCCGATGCGCGGCTCGCCGGCGTCGCCTTCACGGGATCGACCGCGGTGGCGCGGTCGATCGCCCAGGATCTGGCCGCCCGCGACGGGCCACTGGTGCCGCTGATCGCCGAGACCGGCGGCATCAACGCGATGATCGCCGACGCCACCGCCCTGCCCGAGCAGCTCGTCGACGACGTGATCACGTCGGCGTTCCGCTCCGCCGGCCAGCGCTGCTCGGCGCTGCGGCTCCTGTGCGTCCAGGAGGACGTCGCCGAGCCCGTGATCACGATGCTGGTCGGTGCCGCGAAGGAGCTGGCGATCGGCGACCCGCGCAGCCCCGCGACCCATGTCGGCCCGGTGATCGATGCCGATGCGCAGGACCGCCTTCTCGCCTGGCTCGACCGGGCCGAGGAGCAAGGCCGCGTCCTGTGGCGCGCCGACGAGGATCGGCCGTTGCCGGATCGCGGCACCTTCGTGCCGCCCGCCGTGATCGCGCTCGACCGGGCGAGCGATCTGCGCGAGGAGGTGTTCGGACCCGTCCTGCACGTCGTGCGCTGGCGCGCCGACGGCTTCGACGACCTGCTGGAGGACATCGCCCGCAACGGCACCCGGCTGACGCTGGGGATTCACTCGCGCATCGGCGCGACGGCCGAGCGCGCGATCGCCCGGCTCGGCCACGGCAACGTCTACGTCAACCGCAACATGATCGGCGCCGTGGTCGGCACCCAGCCGTTCGGCGGCAGCGGCCTGTCCGGCACAGGCCCCAAGGCCGGCGGCCCCGATTACGTGCGCCGCTTCGCCGTCGAGCAGACCGTCACGATCAACACGGCCGCGATCGGCGGCAACGCCGCCCTGCTGGCGGACACGGAGGAGTGACACCAGTCACCCCGCCGCCGAGGTCGACGGACTCCATCCTCATGGTGAGGAGCGCTCCGCAGGAGCGCGTCTCGAACCATGCGGCCACCTGACACTGCGGTGCCCGCCCTCGCCCTTCGAGACGCGGCCTGCGGCCGCTCCTCAGGGTGAGGGCGGAGTGGAACGCCCCGCCGTCCTCAAAACACCCCGAGATGCTGGCCGAGATCGACGCCGTGCTCGACCTCAGCCGTGGTGGCGGCGACGGCGACGCGGCCGGTGTCGAGGATGACGATGTCGTCGGCGACATCGAAGACCAGCTTGGGGTTCTGCTCCACCAGCACGATGGAGAGGCCGCTCTCCTTGAGCTTGCGCACCGTCGCCATCACGTCGGCGACGATCTGCGGCGCCAGCCCCTCGGACGGCTCGTCCATCAGGAGGACGCGCGGGTTCGACATCAGGGCGCGGCCGATCGCCAGCATCTGCTGCTCGCCGCCCGACAGATGCGCCGCCATCTGGTGCTTGCGCTCGTCGAGCCGCGGGAACATCGCGTAGACGGTGTCGAGCGACCACGCCGCCGCCCCACCACCGACCGGCTTTCGCGCCGCCACGACGAGGTTCTCGCGCACGCTCAGGCTGCGGAAGACGCGGCGGCCCTGCGGCACCAGCGCGACGCCGCGCAGCGCGATCTGCTCCGGCGCGAGCCGCGAGGTCTCGTCGCCGAACACCCGCACGCTGCCGCGGCGCGGTGGCAGCAGCCCGACCGCGACGTTCATGCAGGTGGTCTTGCCGGCGCCGTTGCGGCCGAGCAGGCCGAGCAGCCGCCCCTCGCCGAGCCGGAACGACACGCCCTGCAGGATCCAGCTGTCGCCGTAATAGGCGTCGACGCCGGCGAGCGCGAGTGCGTCAGTGGCCAAGATAGACCTCCCGGGTGCGCGGATCGGCGACCACCTCGGCGCGCGTGCCCTCGACGATCACCTCGCCGAAATTGAGGAGCGTGATCTTCTCGGCGAACTCCAGCGCGACGTCCATGTTGTGCTCGATCATCACCATGGTGACGTCGCGCGGCACCGCCATCAGCAGTTTGTGGACGTCCTGGCGCTCGTCGATCGACAGGCCGGCGAAGGGCTCGTCGAGGAGGAGCACGCGCGGCTTCTGGGCAAGCGCCATGGCGATCTCGACGCGGCGGCGCTCGCCGTAGGAGGTCTCGGCGAGCGGCCGGTCGGCGAGATGGGCGAGGCCGACCATGGCGAGCGCCGCCTCGGCCTTGTCGACCAGGTCGCGCTGGCGCTCGAAGGCGATGAACGGGTTCCAGCGCCGCTTCGAGAGGCCGAGCAGCGCCAGCATGACGTTGCGACGTAGCGTGTCGCGGCCGAACAGCGTGATGATCTGATAGGTGCGCGCCATGCCGCGATGGGCGCGCTCACGCACCGGCGTCCTGGTGATGGTCTCGCCGAACAACGAAATGGAGCCCGAGTCCGGCGTGATCTCGCCGGTGACGAGATTGAACAGCGTGGTCTTGCCGGCGCCGTTCGGGCCGATGATCAGGCGGCGCTCGCCGGCCGCGACTGCGAGGTTCACCCGGCGCGTCACGTAGAGGCCGCCGAACGACTTCCTCAGCTCCTTGACCTCGAGCGCGATCATGCCCCGCCCTCCTTCGTGGCGGCCGGCGCGGCGGTCTCGACGGCCTGCGGCTTCGGCTTGCCGTGGCGCAGGCGATGGCGCGCCCACGCCCAAAACCGTGCCGTGCCGGGCACCAGCCCGTCCGGCATGAAGCTGATGATCAGGATGAAGATGATGCCGAGCACCATGTTCCAGCGCACGATATAGGCGCTGACCACGTTCTTCATGATCACCACGATGGCGGCGCCGACGATCGGGCCGAGCAGCGTCGCGGTGCCGCCGGCGATCACCATCAGGAGCGCCTCGGCCGAGGTGGTGAGCGCCACCACCTGCGGGCTGATGAACTGGTTGTAGTAGAGGAACAGGAGCCCGGCGACGCCCGACCAGAAGCCGGAGAGCAGGAACGCAAAGAAGCGGATCAGCCAGACGTTGTAGCCGAGCGCGGACATGCGCCGTTCCTGGTCGCGGGTGCCGCGCAGGCTCGCTCCGAAGGGCGAGCGCACCACCACGGCCATGGTGACGACGCAGGCGAGAAACACGGCGAGGCAGAGATAGTAGAAGCCGTCGGCACCCGAGAGGCTCAGGCCGAACGGAGCCGGCCGCGTCGCGACGTTGATGCCGTTGTCGCCGTTGGTGAGGCTCGCCCAACGATAGGCGATGCCCCACAGGATCTGGCCGATCGCCAGCGTGATCATCAGGAAGCCGATGCCGGTCGCCCGCAGCGACAACACCGCATAGATGGCGGCGGTGAGCACCGTGACGGCGAGGGCTGCAAGGTCGGCGACCAGATGCCCGTGGCCGCGGCCGAGCAGCAGCGCCGCCGTGTACCCCGCCATCGCGAACAGCCCGGCATGGCCGAGCGAGGTGAGCCCGCCATAGCCCACCAGCACGTTGAGAGCGAGCGCGAACACCGCGAAGAACAGAATCTGGCTCGCGATGTTGACGTAGTAGGCGTTGACGATCCAGACCGGCAAGGTGAGGAGGAGCAGCAGCGCCACGGCGATCGCCGCGGCGCGCGGCCCGACGAGACCGGACGCCGCGCTCATGCCACCACCTTTCCGAACAGGCCCTGCGGGCGCAGGACGAGCACGAGCAGCATCGGCAGGAACAGGATCACATAGGCGAGGTCCGGGAACATCGCCTGGCCGAAGTTGTAGAGAAAGCCGATGATGAAGCTGCCGACCAGGGCGCCGAGCAGGCTTCCCGTTCCGCCGAGGATCACGACGATCAGGGCGAGCGGCAGCATCTCGAAGTCGAGGCCGGGATAGACCGAGAGATAGGGCGCGCCCATCACGCCCGCGAACGCCGCGAGCGCGGCGCCGAGCGAGAAGATCAGGGTGAAGAGCTGCGACACCTTGATGCCGACGACGCGGGCGATCGGCGGATCGTCGACGCCGGCCCGGATCATCGCGCCGAGCCGCGTCCAGTCGACCATGATCCACAGCGCGACGGCGACGACGACGGCGACGGCCAGGATCACCAGCCGGTAGAGCGGGAAGAACAGGCCGGCGACCTGCACGGCGCCGGCGAGATGCGCCGGCGTGGACGGCTGCCAGGGATCGCCCGTCCAGATCATCAGGCAGACGTCGCCGATGATGAAGGCGAAGCCGAGCGTGAGCAGCACCTGCGGCAGCACCTGCCCTTCCAGGCGGCGCAGCAGGAACCGCTCGATCAGGCCGCCGAGCAGCGCCGTGATCAGCCCCGCGCCGATCGCCGCGATCCAGAAGTTGGCGCCGCGATCCAGGAACGTGACGCCCAGATAGGCGCCGAGCATGAAGAACGAGCCGTGCATCAGGTTGGGGATGCGCATCAGCCCGAAGATCAGCGAGAAGCCCGACGAGAGCAGGAACAGGAGCCCGCCGAGCGCGAAGCTGTTCACGGCGAGGGTCAACCAGAGACTCATGCAGAACTCCGAGCAACCTCGACTGACGATGGCGATGCGTGAGCTGGGGTCGTCACCTCTCCCCGCCTGCGGGGAGAGGTCGGACTTTGCGCCGGCAGGCGCGAAGTCCGGGTGAGGGGGCGTCGCGTGGATACGGAGGCGCCCCCTCACCCCGACCTCTCCCCGCACGCGGGGAGAGGGAGAGCCGGTGCTGTGCCCGATCACGGCTCGGCCGCTGCGCGGCGAGCCACCCTCTCCCCGCACGCGGGGAGAGGGTGAGCGGGCGTCGTGCCCGACGACCGTGCGCCCCTCCTCACCACGAGGACGGACGCTCGGACGAGCTCACTCCAGATTCTTCGCCGGCGGGTAGTCGCGCGCGTAGACCGGGTTGGCCAGGAAGGCCTGGTCGCCGTAGGTCCAGAACTGGCTCACGTCCGGATAGGTCTTGACGATGGTGTTGACGAGCGCCCCGCCCTTGCGCTCGCAACGGCGGATGTGCACGTCGCCGACGACGTTGCCGTACTTGTCGAACTTCACCGGCCCGCGCGGCGTGTCGGCGAGCGAGACGCCGCGCAGCGCCTCGTTGAACGCCTTCTTGTCGTCCGACTTGCCGCCGGTCTTCTTCAGCGCCTCTTCCACCACCTGACCGGCGATGTACATGCCGGCCGAGTAGCCGCCCGGCAGCACGTTGTAGTCCTTCGCCATGTCGGCGACGAACTGCTTGTTGACCGGACTGTCGAGCGAGGCCGAGTACCAGGCGGCCGAGACGACGCCGACCGCCTCGTCGCCGAGGCTCTTCAGGAGCGCGTCGTCCATGGCGGTCCAGCCGGCGAGCAGCGGGATGCGCTTCATGCCGAGATCCGCGTAGGCGCGCATGAACTTGACCGGGTTCGACCCGGCGAAGCCGTTGGCGACGCAGTCGACATTGCCGATCTGGGCGATGTAGGGCGTATAGTCGGGCGTCACCAGCGGCGGCCACAGCTTCTTGACGACCTTGCCGCCGTTGTCCTCGAACACCCGCTGGAAGCCGGACATCTGCTCGTAGCCGAAGGCGAAATCCTCGGAGATCGTCGCGGCGCGCTTGTACTTCAGCTCCTTGGCGGCGTAGTCGCCGAGCACGTGGCAGCACTGCGCCGAGGTCGCCGAGGGGCGCATGATGAACGGGTTGGTGCTGCGCTGGGTCACGTCCTCGGCGGCCGCGAGGCTCATCAGCGGCGTGCCCTTCTGGCGGATGTAGTCGTTCAGCGCCAGCAGCTCGAAGGCGGCGAGCGGCCCGAGCACCACGTCGACATTGTCGCGCTCGATCAGCTCGGACGCCTTGGTCTTGGCCCCGGCCGGATTGCCGCCCGTGTCGGCCGAGATCAGCTCGACCTTGCGGCCGGCGAACATGTTGTTGCGCTGCTTGAGCAGGACCGAGATGCCCTGCTCCATCTGGATGCCCCCTTGCGCGAGCGGACCGGTCTTCACCGTGAGAAGACCGATCTTGAACGGCGCGGCTTGGGCGATCGCCGGCATCCCGATCACGGCCGATGCGGTTCCGGCGGCGGTTGCGGCCACGAAGGCACGACGAGTCACTCTCGGCATGGCGTTTCGTTCCTCCTGTTGTTATGTCGGCGGGAGGCGGCGCGTCCACGTCCTCTCCGAGCGCCGGGAGGAGCCGCGGTCGGCCGTCCGTGCCGGCGCCGCGTTCGCGGCGTTTGGCGATCCGTTCGGTCGCGGGCGCCGATCATCCGACAGGGATTTGGAAATTGCAAAGGGAAGAGACGGCGGAAACGCCTGCCGCGGTGCGGGATCGGCGCCTCGAAGCGGCACCGTATGCTTTGTCTGCAAAGCTGATGCGCGAAAGCCGGCGATGACGGCCGCGACCGCGTGTGCCTTCGGGGCGCTGGTCTGCTTCGGGATCGGCGACTGGATCTACCGCCGCGCCGCCCGAGACGGCTATGCGGCGCATCAGTTCCTGATGGGGCAGGCCTGCCTGTTCGCGCCGTCGGTGATCCTCTACGCCGCGGCGACCGGCACGCTGTCGGTCGGCGGCGCCGCGCTGTGGGGCAATCTCGCCGGCCTGTTCCTGTTCGTCGGCTTCTTCCTGTTCGCCCGCAGCCTGCGCACCGGGCCGGTGAGCGTCAACGGCCCGGTGTTCCGGCTCGGCTTCGTCGTCACCGTCGGGCTGGCGATCGCGACGCTGGGCGAGCCGGTCACGGCGGCCAAGCTCGGCGGCCTCGTGCTGGCGCTCCTCGCCGTGCCGCTCCTTCTCGGCGGGGCGCCGCCCGCCGGCACACGCAGGCTCTCGGGCCGCTCGCTCGCCGAGGTGCTGGTCGCCACCGTCGCGGCCGGGGTCGGCTATTTCTGCCACAAGCTCGGCAGCGTCGGCGGCGCCCCGCCGGCGACGCTCGTCGCCGCCCAGGCGATGGTGTTCGCGAGCCTCGCCGTCCTGTCGACGGCGGCGATCGAGCGCGGGCTCGCCTGGCCGCCCGGCCTGTGGCGGCACGCGGTGCCGACCGCCGTGGTGCTGGCGGCGGCCTTCCTCCTGATGGTGAACGCACTCTCGGCCGGTCAGGCGAGCGTCGTCGTGCCGATCGCCCAGATGGGGTTCGTGCCGGCGGCGTTGCTCGGCATCGCCGTGGAGGGCGAGGCGATGACGCCCCGCAAGGGCCTCGGCCTCGCCGCGGCGGTCGCCGCCCTGGCGCTCCTCGCCCTCGCGTGAGGGCAGATCAGGCGATGGCCATCACCCGGCGGACGGCGTTACGCCGCCCGTCAGGGGGCGACGCAGACCAGGACCAGCTTGCCGGACGGGCCGCGGCGCGGCGGCGTGTAGACGACACTGCGGTCGTCCTCGACCGTGAAGGTGCCGGCCGGGTTGACCGCGAAGGCGTTGACCAGCCGCTCGTTCGGCTCGCAGGCGGCCGAGCAGGCGGTCTGCTGGCAGGTGAACTCGGCGAAGCGCAGCCCACCGGCGCCGCGGCCGGCCGGTCCAGGAGGACCCGCGGGGCCGGCCGGACCGGGCGGTCCGGGCGGGCCGGCAGGACCGGGGTCGCCCTTCTGCGGAGCATCGAGGAAGCCGCATCCGCCGACCAAAAGAACCAGCGCGAGAGCCCCAGCAAAACGTGCTCGAATCAAACGTGCTCGCATCGAACGTGCTCGCATCAACGGTACTCCGTCGTCTCATCGTCGAGGCCCAGCCGGGCCGTCGAACGCCAACGCGAAACGATCGGCTTCCGTCGAGCGGAAGCGCGACTCTCTCGGTAGCAGAAGACGGGGGAGGCCGAAAGCCTCGGCGACCGGACCGGGCCACCGGCCCGAGCCGGCCGCACCGGACGCTCCGCCGCAATTGCCGCGCCGTCGCCCGCGTCTATAATCGCGAGCCTTCCCCAAAACCCCCGCCCCATCGAAACAGCCATGACCCTATCGGCCGACGACGCCCCCGCAGTCGCCTTGATCGTCAACGGCGCCCCGGTCCGCCTCTCCGGCGACCCGACCCGCCCGCTGCTCGCCGTGCTGCGCGAGGAGCTCGGCCTCACCGGCAGCCGATTCGGCTGCGGCCAGGAGCAGTGCGGCGCCTGCATGGTGCTGATCGACGGCGAGCCCGCCTACTCCTGCTCGCGCGAAATCGGCTCGCTCGCCGGACGCAGCGTCGTCACGATCGAGGGACTCGGCAGCGGCCGCGGGCTGCACCCGCTACAGCAGGCGCTGCTCGACGAGCAGGCCGGCCAATGCGGCTACTGCCTGTCGGGGATCATGATCTCGGGCGCCGCGCTGCTGGCCCGCAACCCGAGCCCGACCCGGCCGGAGATCCTCGACGCGCTCGATCGCCACCTGTGCCGCTGCGGCGTCCATAACCGGGTCGTCCGCGCCGTCCAGCGCGCCGGCGCCGTCCTGGCGGCGAACGCCGCCGCGGGAGCCGGCGCATGATCCCGAACACGCTGCCGCAGAGTCTCCTCGACAATCCCCTGCTGTCCGACTGGGTCGGCTTCGAGGCCGAGGGACGGGTCCGCGTCTCCACCGGCAAGGTCGAGATCGGCCAGGGCATCCTCACCGCGCTCGTGCAGATCGCCGCCGAGGAACTCGACGTCGATCCGAGCCGGATCAGAACCGTGTCCGGAGAAACATCCGCCGGACCGAACGAGGGCGTGACGGCCGGCAGCACCTCGGTCGCGATGTCGGGCGCGGCGATCCGGCTCGCCTGCGCCGAGGTGCGGGCGCTGTTTCTCACCCACGGGGCCGAGCGGCTCGGCGTATCGGCCGAGACCCTCGACATGGAGGACGGGCGGATCCGCCGCGACGGGCAGGACACCGGCCACGACTACTGGTCGCTCGCCGGCGAGGTCGATCTCGTCCGCCCGGCGACCGGCGGAGCGCCCGCGAAGTCGCCGACCCGCTATCGCGTGGTCGGCCAAAACCTGCCGCGCGTCGACCTGCCGGCCAAGATCGAAGGCCGCGGCTTCATCCACGACATGACGGCGCACGACCTGCTGCATGCTCGCGTGGTCCATCGCCCCTGGCAGAACGCCCGGCTGGCGTCGCTCGACGAGGCGGCGATCCGCCGGGCCGCGGGCACGCCCATCGAGATTCTTCGTGACGGGGACTTCGCTGCGATCCTGGGCGCGCGTGAGTACGCCGTCCAGCGCGCCGCGCTCGTCGCACGCGAAAAAGCCGTCTGGGAGGGCGGGACGCCGCTCCCCGACACCACCAACAGCCCGGACTGGCTGCTCGCCCAGCCGGCCCGCTCGCGCACCGTCGACACCGGCACGCCGCCCGCGGACGACGACGGCGAGATCGTCGAGGCGACCTACTGGCGGCCGTTCCAGACCTACGGCTCGATCGGCCCGTCCTGCGGCCTCTCCCGGCTCGACGAGGCCGGTCACCTGACCGTCTGGTCGCACACCCAGAATCCCTATGCGCTGCGCGCCCAGATCGCCCGCGCGCTCGATCGCCCGGCCGAGACCGTGACGGTGCTGCACCGGCAGGCGGCCGGCTGCTACGGCCACAACACGGCCGACGACGTCGCCTTCGATGCGGCGTTCCTCGCCACCCGACACCCCGGCCGCACCGTGCGGGTGCTGTTCACCCGCGAGGACGAGTTTCTGGCCGCCCCGATGGGTGCCGCCATGGTGATCCGCATGCGCGCCGTGCTCGATGCGGAGAGGCGGCCCAACAGGCTTCCGAAGAGCTGGACCATCGATCTCGCGAGCCCGGTGCACTCGAACCGGCCCGGCTCGCACGGCCACCACGGCCTGCGCAGCCGCGAGGCGCTGCCGAACCCGCCGCCGCAGCCGGCGATGCGCAACGACAATCCCGACGCCGCCGGCGGGGGCGCCAGCCGCAACGCGCACGCGCTCTACGACCTGCCGTTCCACCGGATGATCCACCACACGGTCGATCCGATCCCGCTGCGCACCTCCTCGCTGCGCGGGCTCGGCGCCTTCGCCAACATCTTCGCCATCGAGTCCTTCATCGACGAGCTCGCCGAGGCGGCCGGTGCCGACGCCGTCGCCTACCGGCTGGCGCTGATGTCGGATCCGCGGGCGCGTGGCGTGATCGAGGCGGCGGCCGAGATGTGCGGCTGGCCCGGCACGGCACCGGTCGGCGAAGGACGCGGGCTCGGGCTCGGCTTCGGACGTTACAAGAACCGCGCCGCCTACATGGCGGTCGCCGCCGAGGTCGAGGTCGACGAGAGCGTGCGGCTCGTGAAGATCTGGGGCGCCGCCGACTGCGGCCTCGTGATCACGCCGGACGGCGCCGTCAACCAGCTCGAGGGCGGCATCATCCAGGCGGCGAGCTGGACGCTGTTCGAGGAGCTGCGCTTCGCCGACGGCAAGGTCGCGACGGCGATGTGGGACGACTATCCGATCCTGCGCTTCTCGCAGATCCCCGAGATCGACATCCGGCTGGTCGGCGACGACCGCGACCCGCCGCTCGGCGTCGGCGAGGCCGCCATGGGCCCGACCGCCGCGGCGATCGGCAACGCGGTGGCGCGCGCCCTCGGCACCCGCATCCGATCGCTTCCGCTCAGCCGCGACCGCATCATGGCGGCGCTGCTCGCTTGAGGCGGAGGCGGAGCAACGGCGCGGCCTTCAGCTCTCCTCTGCGGAGGGCGCTGCATGATCCGTCATCCCGGGGCGCGAACCGCAAGGTTCGCGAGCCCGGGATCCATACTCCCCGTGTCGATGGCTCACGCGAGTCAGGGCGTATGGGTCCCGGGCTCGGCGCTGCGCGCCGCCCCGGGACGACCGAGCCTTCATGCAGAGCCTCTCCAGCGGTGAGAGGGCAAAGGTCGAGCCGATCAGCCGAACGGCGTAAGATGCGTTTCGCCGTACAGCCTTGCAGCGACACGATCGTTCGAATTCATCATGACTTTTAACGACGCCCCGAAGACGCGGCGCGCCGATGGTGTCCTGATGCTTTCGGGCCGTCACGCGGACGTGCTAGCGTCCGCGCCCACGCTGCCCACCGTCCCCGGCCCCCTTCAGCGGACCTCGCATCGCGCATGAAGCTCGCCACCTTCATCGGCCTTCGCAAGCGCCCCCGCCTCGGCGTCGTCGACGTCGAGCAGCGTGCCGTGCTCGATCTCGCCACCGCGGCCGAGATCGTCCACAAGCGCCAGGATCCGATCCTCGCCGACATGCTGTCGTTGATCGACGCGGCCGCGCCCGGTCTCGCCCGGGTCGAGGAGCTGGTGCGCGAATGGCCGAGCGAGGCGGTCGACGACCTCGACGGCGTCAAGCTTCTGGCCCCCATCCCGATCCCGCGTCAGCTGCGCGACGGCATGGCGTTCGAGGCGCATGTGAGGAACAGCCGCGACCAGGTGGCGAAGCGCACCGGCCGGCCGCAGAAGATGCCGGACGTCTGGTACGAGCATCCGGTCTACTACAAATGCAACCGCTTCAACGTGGTCGGCCACGAGGCGGACGTGATCTGGCCATCCTTCTCCGAGTGGATGGACTACGAGCTCGAGCTCGCCTGCGTGATCGGCAAGACCGGCCGCGACATCGCGGCGGCCGACGCGCCCGCGCACGTGTTCGGCTTCACGATCTACAACGACTTCAGCGCCCGCGACGTGCAGTTCGAGGAGATGCGCGCCGGCCTCGGCCCCGCCAAGGGCAAGGACTTCGACACCGGCAACGTGTTCGGCCCGTGGATCGTGACGCCCGACGAGATCGGCGATCCGCACGCGCTGGCCATGGAGGTGCGCCTCAACGGCGAACGCCAGGGCGGCGGCAACTCGGCCGACATGCACTGGACCTTCTGGGACATCATCCAATACGTCTCGCGCGGCGAGACGCTCTATGCCGGCGAGATCATCGGCTCCGGCACGGTCGGCACCGGCTCGGCCCACGAGCTCGGCCGCACCCTCTCCTCCGGTGACGTGATCGAGCTGGAGATCGAGAAGATCGGCGTGCTGCGAAACCGCCTGATCAGACCGTGACCCTCCGCGACGACGCGAAGGCGGACGACGGGACCCGCAGCGGGCCCGGCACCGCGGCCGAGGTTCTGCTCGTCTTCCTCCGTCTCGGCCTCACCTCGTTCGGCGGGCCGATCGCGCATCTCGGCTATTTTCGCGCCGCGTTCGTCGAGCGTCGGCGCTGGCTCGACGACCGCGCCTATGCGGACCTCGTCGCGCTCTGCCAGTTCCTGCCCGGCCCGGCCTCCAGTCAGGTCGGCATCGCGGTCGGACTTTTGCGCGCGGGCTTTCCCGGCGCGCTCGCCGCCTGGATCGGCTTCACGATGCCGTCGGCGATCGCGCTCGTCGCCTTCGCCTACGGCATCCGGGCGCTCGGTGACCCGAGCGGCGCCGGCTGGCTGCACGGGCTGAAGATCGCCGCCGTCGCGGTCGTCGCGCAGGCCGTGCTCGGCATGCTGCGCTCCCTCGCGCCCGACCGTGAGAGGGCCACGCTCGCCGTGATCGCCGCCACGATCGTGCTGGCGGTGCCGTCGGCGTTCAGCCAGATCGTCGCGATCGTGATCGGCGGCCTCGCCGGACTTCTCCTCCTGCCCCGCGGCGACGCCGCGTCGGATCACGCGCCGCTGCCGCTGACCATCGGCCGAACCACCGGCGTGATCGCGCTGATCCTGTTCTTTGTGCTGCTCGCCGGACTGCCCGTGCTGGCGAGCACGACCGGCGCGCACCTCGCCGCCCTGGTCGAGGCCTTCTACCGGGCCGGCTCGCTGGTGTTCGGCGGCGGCCACGTGGTGCTGCCGCTGCTGCAGGCCGCCGTGGTGCCGCCCGGCTGGATGAGCAACGACGCGTTTCTCGCCGGCTACGGGGCGGCCCAGGCGGTGCCGGGTCCGCTGTTCACCTTCGCGGCCTATCTGGGCGCGGTCGCCGGACCTGCGCCGAACGGCTGGCTCGGCGGCGCGATCGCCCTCGCCGCGATCTTCCTGCCGTCGTTCCTCCTGGTGATCGGCGTGCTGCCGTTCTGGGAGGCGCTGCGGCGACGCGCGAGCGCCCAGGCGACGCTGCGCGGCGTCAACGCCGCCGTGGTCGGCATCCTGCTCGCCGCGCTCTATGATCCGGTGTGGACGGCGGCGATTCACGGCGGCCTCGACGTCGCGCTGGCCGCCGCGGCGTTCCTGCTGCTTGTCGCCTGGAAGACGCCGCCCTGGCTCGTGGTGCTGCTCAGCGCCGGTGCCGGCGCGCTGCTGGCGCTCGTCTGATCGCGCCCCCGGCGCGGCAACCGTCCGTCACGGCACCATAACGACGTCTCCGATCAGCGAGGAGTGATCCCACGGCACCTGCTTCTCGCGCGTCGCCGTCACCACCTCGGCCCGCACCCGCCGCATGATCGTGCCGATGTCGACGCCGGGCGTGCCGATGTGCTTGAGCAGCGCCGTCGTGAACGGGCTGTTGCGGCCCTCGCCGTCGAGCGCGACGTTGTCGGGCTGGGTCGCGTAGGCGATCATGGTGCCGAGCGCACTCTGGATCGAGGCGAGCCCGGTGCCGACGCTCGCCGAGCGGGTGCCGAGCGAGCGGGCGAGGCTGCGCGACAGCGGATTGTCGCGGCAGGCGTCGAGGAACACCAGATTGACCCGCTTGTCGGCCTCCATCTGGGCCAGCACCAGCGAAACGTCGACGGCGTCGAGGGCGAGGTCGCCCGGCCGTTCGAGCTTCGCGTCGACCGGCACCAGATAGTTCTTTCCGGCGACCTGGAGCCCGTGCCCGGCATAAAAGAAGACGGCCAGGTCGGCCCCGTCGAGCTTGCGGCCGAAGCTGCGCACCGCGTCGTCCATGCCGCGGCGATCGAGGTTGCGGCCTTCGACGACGTCGAAGCCGATGCGGCGCAGCGCCGCGGCGACGTCGCCGGCGTCGTTCTCCGGATTGGCGAGCGGCGGCGCATGGACATAGGCGCTGTTGCCGACGATCAGCGCGACGCGGCGGGCGAACGCCGGCGCCGCGATGCTCTTCTGCGGCGCCGCGGATGGCGCGATCGCTGCGGTGGCGGGCGCAGCCGCCGAGGTGACGGCGGCCGGCGCCGCCACGGGCGGTGCCGCCGCCAGCGCGGCGATCCGGTCACGGGCCTTGTCGCGCGCCGCCTTCGCCTCGCTCGACTCCGGCAGCGTCACGGCGATCCGATAGTCCGAGAGCGCGCGCGCCGACTCGTTCTTCTGCTCGAGCACCTGCCCCCGGGCCGTGTAGGCGCCGGGATCGGCCGGATCGAACCTGATCGCCTCGTCGAGATCGGCTAGGGCACGATCGACATCGCCGATGCGCGCCAGCAGCTCGCCGCGTCCCCGATAGGCGGCCGCGTATTTCGGGTCGAGCCGGATGGCGCTGTCGTAGTCCCGCATCGCGCCGCGGATGTCGCCACGCCGCGCCAAGACATCGGCGCGATGCCGATAGGCGTTCGAATAGGCCGGATCGAGCGTGATCGCCTGGTCGAAATCCCGCATGGCGCGGTCGGTCTCGCCCTTCATCACGAGGGCGAAGCCGCGATTGTTGTAGGCGCTCGTGTACTTCGGATCGCGCCGGATCGCCTCGTCGTACTCGCGGATGGCGCGATCGAGCTCGCCGCGCAGGCGATAGACGACGCCCAGATTGTTGTAGCCCTGCGGCCGACTCGGATCGAGGCGGATCGCCTCGCCGTAGTCGCGCGCGGCCTGATCGAGGTCGCCCTTGCGCCGATGGGCGAACCCGCGATTCGCGTAGGCGCCGCGGTGGCCGAGCCGGATCGCCTCGTCGAAATCGCGGATCGCGAGGTCGTGGTGGCCTTTCTGGTTGAGCGCCACGCCGCGATTGTTGAACCAGATCGCGCGCTCGCTCACCGGCGCGTTCGCGACGCCGTCCAGGAGACGACTGCAGGCGGCGATCGACGCGTCCGGATCCTTGCCGGCGCAGGCGGTGCGGTCGGCCGCCTGCGCGTCGGCCCGCTTCGGGGCGCCCGCCACCGGCGGCGCGGCCGTCACGACGACGGCGAGGAGACCGAGCAGGAGCAGCCGAACGGCGCTCCGGCCCAGGACCGACCAGGGCGCCGGGAGCGCCGCACGCGGAACCGACGCGGCGAGAGAGGCCGCAGAGGGCGCTGCCGAAGGCTTCGGCGATGATCGTGGAGGCGGGGACGGGGGAGACGAGAAGCCGTCTTCGAGCATGATTGCCTCCGTGGAGCGAAGGCTGGATAGGCATCGCATGATACCGCTTCGCAGCCGGTTCGGCCAGGGCGTGCAGGCCTCGCCCCGCCGGCCGACTCGCGGCCCGCAGTCGGCCGGCACGGGTTGACCCGGCGGCGCCGCTTGTCCAGCATGCGCGCGGCATGATGCGTACCGCCCGCGGCGAAGAGCGCTCTCCCGATTCGGCCCGCGAGAGAGGATCGTTCTCGGCTCGCGCGGCGGACAGCGTGGACCGACTTTTCTGTCCGCCCCAGATTGCGGGTTCGTCCGATTGCGGCTTCCATCGCCCTCTCGGCCGATCACACGACGATCCGGCTGGCAACCAGAGCGGTTTCCGGTCGCGATGAATCGACCCGGATCTCCGCTCGTCCCGCGACGGACCGGAAAGACAGGTGACGCAATGATTGGTGCCTCGACCAAGCCGCTGTGGCGAAGTCTGCGGGTGGCGGCGATGCTGGCCGCGCCCCTGATGATCGGCGGCGTCGGACCGACGGGGTTCGGCGTCACATCCGCGCAGGCCCAGACCGTGACGATCGTCAACGTGTCCTACGACCCGACGCGCGAGCTCTACCGCGCCATCAACGACGCCTTCGCCAAGGCGTGGCGGGAGAAGACCGGCCAGACCGTGACGATCCGCACCTCGCACGGCGGCTCCGGCCGCCAGGCCCGCTCGGTGATCGACGGCCTCGACGCCGACGTGGTGACGCTGGCGCTCGCCGGCGACATCGACGCCATCGCGCGCGAGGGCAAGGATCTGTTGCCGGCGAACTGGCAGGCGCGGCTGCCCAACAACTCCTCGCCCTACACGTCGACGATCGTGCTGCTCGTCCGCAAGAACAACCCGAAGAGCATCAAGGACTGGGACGATCTGGCGAAGCCCGGCATCCAGGTGATCACGCCGAACCCGAAGACCTCGGGAGGGGCGCGCTGGAACTATCTCGCCGCCTGGGCTTTCGAGCTCGACCGCTCGGGTGGCGACGCCGCGAAGGCCAAGGCGCTGGTCGCGGCGATCTACAAGAACGTGCCGGTGCTCGACACCGGCGCGCGCGGCTCCACCACCACGTTCGTCCAGCGCGGGCTCGGCGACGTGCTGATCGCCTGGGAGAACGAGGCGTTCCTGGCGCTGCAGGAGTTCGGCGCCGACAAGTTCGACATCGTCTACCCGTCGCTGTCGATCGTCGCCGAGCCGCCCGTCGCACTCGTCGACAAGGTCGTCGACAAGCGCGGCACCCGCGCCATCGCGCAGGCCTATCTCGATTTCCTCTACGAGCCTGCGGCGCAGCGCATCATCGCGGCGAACTTCTATCGTCCCTCGAAGCCCGAGTCGGCGGCCGCCGAGGACGTCGCCCGCTTCGGCAAGGTCAAGCTGATCACTATCGACCAGGTGTTCGGCGGCTGGACCAAGGCGCAGGCCGAGCACTTCTCCGACGGCGGCGTGTTCGATCAGATCTACGCCCCGGGGGCGCGCGGCCGATGAGCCTCGCGGCTCCCTCCGGCATGGTCGGCGCCGCACCGCCGCGGGCGCCGTGGCGGTTCCGACAGCCGAGCGCGCTGCCCGGCTTCGGCCTCACCTTCGGCTTCGCCGTCACGTATCTGTCGTTGATCGTCCTGGTCCCGCTCGCCGCCCTGGTGGTCCGGGCGAGCGGGCTCGGGATCTCCGGCATCTGGCGGATCGCGACGACGCCGCGCGTGCTCGCCGCGCTGGAGACGAGCTTCGGCCTGTCGCTCGCCGCCGCCGCCGCCAACGCGGTGTTCGGGCTGCTGGTCGCCTGGGTGCTGACCCGCTACGACTTCCCCGGCCGGCGCGTGCTCGACGCGGTGGTCGATCTGCCCTTCGCCCTGCCGACCGCGGTTGCCGGCATCGCGCTCGCCGCCGTCTACGCGCCGACCGGGTGGATAGGCGCGCTGTTCGCCCCCTTCGGCATCCAGATCGCCTTCACGCCGCTCGGCATCTTCGTCGCGCTCGTCTTCGTCGGGCTGCCCTTCGTGGTGCGCACCGTGCAGCCGGTGCTGGCCGATCTCGACCGCGAGATCGAAGAGGCGTCGGCGACGCTCGGCGCCACCCGGCGTCAGACCATCCTGCGCGTCGTGCTGCCGACCCTGCTGCCGGCCGTGCTGACCGGCTTCGCGCTCGCCTTCGGCCGTGCCGTCGGCGAGTACGGCTCGGTGATCTTCATCGCCGGCAACATCCCGTTCCGCTCCGAGATCGCGCCGCTCCTCATCGTCATCCAGCTGGAGGAGTTCAACTACGCCGGCGCCACCGCGATCGCCTCCGTGATGCTCGCGATCTCGTTCCTGCTGCTGCTCGCCATCAACCTCCTGCAGATGTTCAGCCGGCGGAGATTCGGCCATGTCTGAGCCGCAGGAGACGGCCCCCGGGTCGACGGATCCGGACGACGCCGTGTCGGGACGCGCGGGCTCGACCTCGGCGGCGGCGCGGCCACGCCCGGTGATCGACGAGACGCGGCGCACCAAGATCCTGCTGATCGCCGTCGCGGTGGCGTTCCTGGCGCTGTTCGTCGTGCTGCCGCTGGTCGCCGTGTTCACCGAGGCGCTGCGACGCGGCGTCGCGCACTACCTCGACTCCTTCGCGGACCCCGACACCCAGGCGGCCATCCGCCTCACCCTCACGGTGGCGGCGATCGCCGTGCCGCTCAACCTGGTGTTCGGCGTGGCCGCCGCCTGGGCGATCGCCAAGTTCGAGTTTCCCGGCAAGAGCCTGCTGATCACGCTGATCGACCTGCCCTTCTCGGTGTCGCCCGTGGTCTCGGGCCTGGTCTTCGTGCTGCTGTTCGGGGCGCAGGGCTATCTCGGCCCGTGGCTCGCGGCGCACGACCTGCAGATCGTCTTCGCGGTGCCCGGCATCGTGCTCGCCACGGTGTTCGTCACCTTCCCGTTCGTCGCCCGCGAGCTGATCCCGCTGATGCAGGAGCAGGGCACGGCCGAGGAGGAGGCGGCGCTGACGCTCGGCGCCTCCGGGTTCCGCACCTTTCTGACGGTGACGCTGCCCAACGTGAAATGGGCCCTGCTCTACGGCGTGCTCCTGTGCAATGCGCGCGCCATGGGTGAATTCGGTGCCGTCTCGGTGGTCTCCGGCCACGTCCGCGGCCTGACCAACACGATGCCGCTGCACGTGGAGATTCTCTACAATGAGTACAACTTCGTGGCGGCTTTCGCCGTCGCCTCCCTTCTCGCCGGTCTCGCCCTCGTCACCCTCCTCGCCAAGTCGGTCCTCGAATGGCGCTACGGTGACGCGCTCGGGCGAACCCGCTTATACTGACGGCGTGGACACGGTCGCGATACGGGCGGAAGGGCTGGAGAAGCGGTTCGCCGGCACCCCGGCGCTTGCCGGGGTCGACCTGTCGGTCGAGGCGGGCGAGCTCGTCGCGCTGCTCGGGCCGTCGGGCTCGGGCAAGACGACGCTCCTGCGCGTCGTCGCCGGCCTCGAGCAGCCGACTGCCGGGCGCATCTTCTTCGGCGGCGAGGACGCGACCTTCGTGCCCGTGCAGGCGCGCCGCGTCGGCTTCGTTTTCCAGAGCTACGCGCTCTTCAAGCATCTCGACGTCGCCGGCAACATCGCCTACGGCTTGAAGGTGCGGCCGCGCCGGCTGCGGCCGAGCGGCACCGAGATCCGGCGCCGCGTCGCCGACCTCCTCGATCTCGTCCAGCTCTCCGGGCTCGAGCGGCGCTTCCCCTCGCAGCTCTCCGGCGGCCAGCGGCAGCGCGTCGCGCTCGCCCGCGCGCTCGCCGTCGAGCCCAAGGTGCTGCTGCTGGACGAACCCTTCGGCGCGCTCGACGCGAAGGTCCGGCGCGACCTGCGGCGCTGGCTGCGCGACCTGCACGACCGCACCGGCCACACGACACTGTTCGTCACCCACGATCAGGACGAGGCGCTGGAGCTCGCCGACCGGGTCGCCATCCTGGCGCACGGCCGCATCGAGCAGATCGGCACCCCGGACGAGGTCTACGACCATCCGGCGAGCGCCTTCGTGGCCGGGTTCATCGGTGACGCGCTGCGGCTTCCCGTGACGGTGGAGCGGGGCGTCGTGCGGATCGGCCCGCACGCCGTGCCGGCGCCCGCCGCCGCGCCGAGCGGGCCGGCCGCCCTGTTCCTGCGGCCGCGTGACCTCGTCGCGGCCGATGTGCGCTCCGGCGGGCTCGCAACGACCGTCGTCGGGGTCAGGCGCGCCGGCCCGGCGCGGCGGGCGGAGCTGCGCCTCGGCGACGGCCTGCCGCCGGTCGAGATCGAGCTGCCGGCCGATGTCTCGGTCGCCCGCGGCGACACGATGCACGTGGCGTTGCGGGCGCTGCGGCTGTTTCCGGAGAGACGCGAGTAGGGAATAGCGAGTAGCGAACAGGGAGGAGTGGCCGCGCGAGATCGCTACTCGCTACTCGCCACTCGCTCCCAGCTCACGCCGAGGCGCGGGCGCCGGCGCGAGGCTCGCTCGGTCCCGGCACCGGATAGGCCGTGCTGGACTTGATCCGCTCCATCGCGAAGCGCGACGTCACGTTCTTCAGCGGCACGGTCTCGATCAGCCGCTTGTAGAAGGTGTCGTAGGCGCCCATGTCGGCGACCACGACGCGCAGCATGTAGTCGACGTCGCCGGCCATCCGGTAGACGTCCATCACCTCCGGCAGCGCCGAGATCGAGGTGGCGAAGCCGTCGAGCCACTCCTTGGAATGGTCGCTCGTCTCGATCGAGACGAACACGGTGAGGCCGAGGCCGATCCTCTCGGGCGACACCAGCGCCACCCGGCCGGTGATCACGCCGTCCGCCTCGAGGCGCTGGATGCGCTTCCAGCACGGCGTCTGCGACAGGTGGACCTGCTTGGCGAGCGCGGCGAGCGTGATGCTCGCGTCCCGCTGCAGCACGGTGAGAATTCGGCGATCGACCGCGTCCACTTTGCGGACGCGGGCCGGCGTGGTGTCCTGTTTCATGATCCTGCGCTCTGGAAGAATAATTTTTCTTCCACATCGATTCTGACCGCCACTACTAAAAAATAATTCTCTCTGAAACGCAAGACGTCCGATGCGCCATCGGGCCGGACGCGGAGTTTGCCGCGGCTCCGTCCGTCGACGGAGCCGGCGATCTGACAGCGCGTCCTGCCGAACGCTTCACCAACAAACGGACATTTCGGCGAGAGCGACGCCGCCCCGCCGCGGGCGACCGAGAGGATCACCGCGCGACGGGCGCGGACGTGATGACCTCGTCGCGACGATGGCTCGGCACCGGGCCTCACGGCAGCGGGAACAGATTATGAGGTGTCACCGGCGATGCGCCGCCACGGGGCGGCGTGATCAGCATCGCGTCCGGCTCGCCGGCGGGGAGCAGCGTGGCGATGCGTCGCATAGGGGCGGGTCCAAGCAAGAGCGCGATCGTCCCTGCCCATCGGCCCCCACGACAGCGGGCGAGCGGGCGGCCGAAGCGCCGCCGTGTCCTGCTTCGCCGATGCCTCACGTCGGTGGCGGATCTTGCTGATCAGACCCGGGTCGCCCCGCGCCCGTACGTGATCACGACCGATGCTTTCGCGTTAACAATTCGTTATGGCGAGAAACGAGGGATCCTGCGGCGGCCGGAACGCCATTCCGCACCGCCGACCAGACGAGATCAGACGATGTGAGGTGCCCCTGAGGTTCGACCTGATCCGGTCCTGATCCGAAATGTTCTGTGCTTATGCCGCATGAAATGCAGATCAAAGGTTTACAGCGGCGTCGTGATGAGATAACCGGAACACTCCTTTGTATGCTGCGCGATGGTCGTCATGCGTCCCATCGCGTCGTGATGCGGCCCACGGGCATCAGAACAGCCGGACCGAACGCACCGACGACACGTCTCACGAAACCGCGGAACCGCAGCTCTCGAGGCCGCACATCGCGCGTTCCGCCTCAGCCCGATCGAGGAGTAATCGATGGCTAAAGCGACGACTGCCAAGAAGGCCGCACCGAAGAAGGCCGCCCCCAAGAAGGCTGCCGCCAAGAAGGCCCCGGCCAAGAAGGTGACGGCGCCCAAGAAGGTCGCGGCCCCGAAGGCAGCGAGCAAGACCGCCGCCACCGCGAAGAAGGCCGGCGCCTCCAAGCGGCGCGGCTGGACCAACGACGACGTGAAGGAGCTGAAGGCGCTCGCCAAGCAGAAGCTGCCGACCGCGAAGATCGCGAAGGCGCTGAAGCGGACCGAAGGCGCGACCCGCCAGAAGGCCTATTCGCTCGGCGTGTCGCTCGACTCGCGGCGCTGATGCGGCGAACGTCCGCCGCCGCACGGCTCTGACCGGGCGGCGCAGCGGACGGCGCGCCTTGTAGACATGTTCGGCTCGGGCCGGCTGCTCCCGTTCGCGGGATCAGTCGGCCCGTGCTGTTTTTGTCGGAATGACGAGGGGCTGTCGCGCCGAACTCGGCCGCCGTGGACGTCGCGCCGCCCGCGCGGATTAGTCTCAGTCGTTCGCCCGGGCTCCGGACTCGGTTCTCACCAGATCCCGCTCGATCATGGCCGCCTCGCTGGCGCTCGCCGCGAACACCTGCTCCCCGTCGTCGGCGACCACCCGGATCGAGCAGCGTGACCAGCCCGTCGCCGCGAACCCGGCCGGTCCCGACGAGAACAGGTCGGCGACCAGCTTGACCGCCAGCTCGGACGCCGTCTCCGGGTCCGGCAGAACGATGTCGGACGCCTCGTAGGCGATCTCCTCGTCGCTGATCCTGATCGTGTAGCGGGGCATCGCGGCTCGTCGTCCGGCTCGGGCTGGGGTTCTCCGGACCAAGACACCGGCAGGCCGATTGTTCCCGTGCGAGCGTGGTCCCCCGGCGTCGGGCGAGCGACACGCGATCGCGCTTTCCCGCATCGGCCGACGGCTCGGCCAGGAACGTCGCCCCGACCGACACGTTGACGAGGGAACGTTCGCATCGACGGCGGCCGAACTGCAGCGCGGGCGCTGCGACGGATCGCGCCGGCGCGGTGCCGGAGGCATGCGGAACACGCGCTCGGGGAGACGTCTCATGAAGGCTCTGTGCTGGCACGGCAAGCAGGACATCCGCTGCGACGAGGTGCCGGATCCGAAAATCGAGCATCCGCGCGACGCCATCATCAAGGTGACGAGCTGCGCGATCTGCGGCTCCGATCTGCATCTGTACGACGGCTTCATGCCCGGCATGGAGTCCGGCGACATCATGGGCCACGAGTTCATGGGCGAGGTGGTCGAGGTCGGGTCCGAGAACAAGAAGCTGAAGGTCGGCGATCGCGTCGTCGTTCCGTTCACGATCTGTTGCGGCGAATGCGATCAATGCCGCCGCGGCTACTTCTCGGTGTGCGAGCGCTCGAACCGCAACAAGTCGGTCGGCGACAAGGTGTTCGGCCACAGCACCGCGGGCCTGTTCGGCTACACGCATCTCACCGGCGGCTATGCGGGCGGCCAGGCCGAATATGTCCGCGTGCCCTATGCCGACGTCGCGCCCGTGAAGGTGCCGAGCAATCTCACCGACGAGCAGGTGCTGTTCCTCGGCGACATCTTCCCGACCGGCTGGCAGGCCGTCGTGCAGTGCGACATCGAACCGACCGACACGGTGGCGATCTGGGGCTGCGGCCCGGTCGGCCAGTTCTGCATCAGGAGCGCCGTCATGCTCGGCGCGAAGCAGGTGATCGCCATCGACCGCGTGCCCGAGCGGCTCGCCATGGCGAAGGCCGGCGGCGCCATCACGATCGACTTCGAGACCGAGAGCGTCGTCGAGCGGCTGAACGACCTTACCGGCGGCAAGGGGCCGGAGAAGTGCATCGACGCCGTCGGCCTCGAGGCGCACGCCACCGCGACGCTCGACTCCATGTACGACCGCGCCAAGCAGGCCGTGATGCTGGAGACCGACCGGCCGCACGTGCTGCGCGAGATGATGTATGTGTGCCGGCCCGCCGGGGTGCTGTCGGTGCCCGGCGTCTACGGCGGCGTGCTCGACAAGATCCCGTTCGGCATGGCGATGAACAAGGGCCTCACCATCCGGACCGGCCAGACGCACGTGAACCGCTGGACCGACGATCTCTTGAAGCGGATCGAGGAGGGCCAGATCGACCCCGGCTTCGTGATCACGCACCGCGCCAAGCTCGCCGACGGGCCCGAGCTCTACAAGACGTTCCGCGACAAGCAGGACGGCTGCGTCAAGGTCGTGCTGCAGCCGTGAGGAGAACCGCCATGCTGGATCGCACCCGGGGCGCCGCCCCGACCTCGCACGCGCTGGCGCGCGGGCTCGGCTGGTTCTCGATCGCGCTCGGCGTCGCCGAGATCGTCGCGCCCCGCGCCATCACGCGACGGATCGGCCTGCGCGGCCAGGAATCGCTCGTGCAGGCCTACGGGGCGCGCGAAATCGCCACCGGCATCGGCCTGCTCACGGCCTCGCAGCCCGCGCCCTGGCTGTGGGGTCGCGTCGCCGGCGATGCCCTCGACATCGCCACGCTCGCGGCGGGTCACGACGGCTCGAGCCGCCGCCGCGGCGCCCGCGGCCTGGCGCTCGCGGCGCTCCTCGGCGTCACGGCGCTCGACGTCGCCGCGGCACTCGCCGCCGGCGGCGACCAGCGGCCGCGCCGCCGACTCACCTGGGGCTACGAGCACCGCCGCGGATTTCGCGCTCCGCTGGAGCACGTGCGCGGCATCGCCCGCGACGCCGCGATCCCGAAGGACATGCGCATCCCCGAGAAGATGCGGCCGTGGACGGGCCGCGGCGCGAGGGCATGACGGTGCGGCAGAGCTCGTAGCCCGCATGGAGCGCAGCGGAATGCGGGCGGCACGCGCGCCCGGGCGACACGCGCGCCTCGGATTCCCGCATTCCGCTGCGCTTCATGCGGGCTACGCACTGCGCACTCCAGACTTTAATCAGCGCCGGCCCTTCTCGGTGCTGCCGCCCCCCAGGCCGGCGCGGCGCAGCGCTTCGGCGAGCGCGTTGTTGCCGGTGTCGCGCTCGTTGACGCGCGGCCCGCCCTTGCCGCCGCCGCCCCGCATGTCGCGCTGGTCGCGCCCGCCGCCGCCCGGGCGGCCGGCGCCGGAGCGCTGCTCCTGCCCCGGCTGATCGTCGAGCCGCATGGTGAGCGAGATGCGCTTGCGCGGCTTGTCGACCTCCAGCACCTTCACGCGCACGATGTCGCCCGGCTTCGCCACCTCGCGCGGATCCTTCACGAAGGTCTTCGACATCGCCGAGACGTGGACGAGCCCGTCCTGATGCACGCCGATGTCGACGAAGGCCCCGAACGCCGCGACGTTGGTGACGACGCCTTCGAGGATCATGCCGGGCTTGAGGTCGTCGAGCGTCTCGACGCCCTCCTTGAACTCGGCCGTCTTGAAGGCCGGGCGCGGGTCGCGCCCCGGCTTCTCCAGCTCCTTCAGAATGTCCGTGACGGTCGGCAGGCCGAAGGTCTCGTCGACGAAGCTCTTCGGTTGCAGCCCGCGCAGCGCCGCGCTGTTGCCGATCAGCGCCTTGATGTCGCTCTTGGTCGCCTGGAGGATGCGGCGCACCACCGGGTAGGCCTCCGGATGCACGCCCGAGGCGTCGAGCGGATCCTCGCCGTTGCGGATGCGCAGGAAGCCGGCGCACTGCTCGAACGCCTTCGGCCCCAGCCGCGGCACCTCCTTGAGCGCCTTGCGGCTCTTGAACGGGCCGTTGGAGTCGCGGTGCAGCACGATGTTCTGGGCGAGCCCCGAGCCGATGCCCGAGACGCGGGCGAGCAGCGGCGCCGAGGCCGTGTTCACGTCGACGCCGACCGCGTTCACGCAGTCCTCGACGACGGCGTCGAGCGAGCGGGACAGCTTCGACTCGGAGAGGTCGTGCTGGTACTGACCCACGCCGATCGACTTCGGATCGATCTTCACCAGCTCGGCGAGCGGATCCTGCAGCCGGCGCGCGATCGACACGGCGCCGCGCAGCGTCACGTCGAGGCCGGGCAGCTCCTCCGACGCGAAGGCCGAGGCCGAGTAGACCGAGGCGCCCGCCTCCGACACGACGATCTTGGACAGCTTCAGCTCGGGATGCTTCTTGATCAGCTCGATGGCGAGCTTGTCGGTCTCGCGCGACGCCGTGCCGTTGCCGATGGCGATCAGCTCGACATTGTGGGCGCGGGCGAGCGCCGCGAGCGTCGCGATCGAGGCGTCCCAGCGGCGCTGCGGCTCGTGCGGGAAGATCGCGTCGGTCGCCACCACCTTGCCGGTGGCGTCGACCACGGCGACCTTGACGCCGGTGCGGTAGCCCGGATCGAGGCCCATCGTCGCACGGGTGCCGGCCGGCGCGGCGAGCAGCAGGTCACGCAGATTGGCGGCGAACACCCGCACCGCCTCTTCTTCCGCCGCCGTCCACAGGCGGAGCCGCAAGTCGATGGTGAGATGCACGAAGATCTTGGTGCGCCACGCCCAGCGCGCCGTGTCGATCAGCCACTTGTCGGCCGGCCGGCCGCGATCCGCGATGGCGAAGCGGTGCATGATCGAGAGCTCGTAAGAGGTCGGCCCGGCAGCCGCCTCCTCGCCCTCGATGCGCACGTCCAGCATCTCCTCGCGCTCGCCGCGGAACATCGCGAGGATGCGGTGCGACGGCAGCTTCGTCAGCGGCTCGGAGAAGTCGAAATAGTCGGAGAACTTGGCGCCCGCCTCGGCCTTGCCGTCGCGCACCTTGGAGACCAGCCTGCCGGTCGACCACAGCGCCTCGCGCAGCTTGCCGATCAGATCGGCGTCCTCGGCGAAGCGCTCCACGAGAATGGCGCGGGCGCCGTCGAGCGCCGCCGCCGCGTCGGCGACGTTCTTGTCCGGGTTCACGAAGGTGGCGGCCAGCGCCTGCGGATCGTTGGTCGGGTCGGCGAGCAGCTGCTCGGCGAGCGGCGCGAGGCCGGCCTCGCGGGCGATCTCCGCCTTGGTGCGGCGCTTCGGCTTGAACGGCAGGTAGATGTCCTCGAGCCGGGCCTTCGAGTCGGCCGCCAGGATCTGCGCTTCGAGCGCGTCGTCGAGCTTGCCCTGCGACTTGATCGACTCGAGGATCGCGGCGCGGCGCTCCTCCAGCTCGCGCAGGTAGCGCAGCCGCTCCTCCAGGGTGCGGAGCTGGGAGTCGTCGAGCGCGCCGGTCGCCTCCTTGCGGTAGCGGGCGATGAACGGGACCGTGGCGCCCCCGTCGAGCAGTTCGACGGCCGCCGCGACCTGCGGCTCGCGCACCTCCAGCTCCTCGGCGATGCGGCGATTGATGGTTGCGCTCACGTTGGTTGCGCTCACTCGGACCTCCCGACCCTCGGCCGGCGCGGGCGAAGGCCGCGGCGCCGGGGTCCGGGGTATGCCGGAGGCCGGCACGATTCCGCAACCCCCCCGGCCCGGGGGGCACGGGAGGGGCATTTGCAGGTCCGCGGCATCCCGCGGCAATGACATCGTGTCCCGGGCGCGGCGCAACGCGCCGCGAACCGGGACCCAGGGGCGATCAGGGGAGGCCGCCCGTCGTGCGGCCCCTAGGCCCCGGCTCTGCGGCGCAGCAGACCTGCGGCCTGCTGCGCCTTGTCCGGGGCAAGAGGTCGGGCACCGCGAGAGGCGCTTCACCTCTCACGATGCGCACCGGAGCCGGCAACTCACACCGCCGTGTAGCCGCCGTCGATCAAAAGGTCCGAGCCGGTCATGAACGAGGACTCGTCGCTCGCCAGGAACACGGCGCCGCCGGCGATCTCGTCGGCCCGGCCGAGCCGGCCGAGCAGGGTGTGGTGGCTGGCGCGGGCCGCCTCCAGGGTCGCGAAGTTCTTGAGATAGCGACCGGTCTCGATCGGGCCGGGCGACAGCGTGTTGACCCGGATGTTCTGGTCCGCGTGGTCGACCGCCATGGCCTTGGCGAGCTGCACCAGCGCGCCCTTGGCGGCGCAGTACCAGGGGCGGCCCGGCCGGGCGACGCGCGCCTGCTGGGAGGCGACCAGCACGATGCTGCCGCCGCCGCCCCGCTCCATCACCGGGATGGCGTGCTTCGACAGCAGGAACGAGGCGTCGAGATTGACCGCGAAGGTGCGTCGCCAGTCGGCGAGCGACAGCGTGGTGAGCGGCGCGAGCGGCAGGTCGAGCACGGCGTTCGACACCAGCACGTGAAGCCCGCCGAACTCCGACACGGCGCGCGCCACCGCGGCCTCGGCGGTCGCCTCCTCGGCGACGTCGGCGACGAGCCCGGCGATGCGGCCGCCAGCCCCCGTCACGTCGGCGACCAGTCCCTCGAGCGGTCCGGGCGCGATGTCGACGGCGACGACGGCGGCGCCCTCCGCCGCGAAGGCGCGGCAGATCGCGGCCCCGATGCCGGCGCCCGCCCCGGTGACGACGGCGACCTTCCCCTGCAGTCGAGCCATGGCGTTTTCCTCTTGTTTTGCTTTCGGTTCCCCCCTCTTACAGGGCGGCCGGAACGACGCGGAAGCGGCGCGGCCGGCGGATCTGCCCCGCGGTTTCGGCTGGGCGACGAGGCTGGTCCCGCAGGCGGTGCGTCCGGCACGGGGCAACCGTCCGTTTCATGGGCTAGCCGTTAACGGCTTTTCAGCGAACTTTGTGCAAGAGTTACGGTCCGACGAGGTCGATGGTCACCCGTGACGACCCTCCGGCCGCCTGTGCGGCGGATGCGCGCTGCCTCCGCCGGACGAACGCCGACCCGAGCGACGACAGGAGACGGTGGTGCCGACCCGCTCGACCCCGCTGCGGCCAGAGCCTTGCGGCCAGACCTGGAAACGCGGCCTGCTGGTGATCGACGACGACCCGGCGGTGTGCCGGACCGTCTGCACCATCGCCGACCGCACCGGCTGGGCCGCCGTGACGGCCGCGCGCTTCGCCGACGCCGAGACGCTGCTCGGCACCGAGAACTTCGACTGCATCATCGCCGACCTCACGGTCGACGGCGCGCCCGTCGCCGGCTTCCTGCGCACGCTCGCCGAGCTCTGCTACACGGCGCCGGTGCTGCTGATCGGCGCCGGCAACCGCGCGCATCGGTTCGCCGCCGCCGACTTCGCCTGGGGACTCGGTCTCAACACCTGCTACCCGATCGGCAAGCCGTTGGTCGCCGCCGGCCTCTCCGGCCGCCTCGCCCGCATCGGCGGACGCCTCCAGGACGGCATCGTCGGCTGCTGCTTCGCCGATTGCCACTGGCGCAAGGCGATCGACGCCCCCGACGCGATCAGCGCGTGATCGGCGGGACGGCGCGCTGGGCAGCGACAGACGGCACGTCGTATCCTCTCGTGACGTGCTCGACGACGAGAACGATCGTCATTCCGGGGCGGGTCGAAGACCCGAACCCGGAATGCAGCATCAGACTCCGCAGTCTGGGCTGGATTCCGGGTCCGGCGCTCCGCGCCGCCCCGGAATGACGACCGACCAACTTCCGGAAGCGACATGACGCCGAACCGCGGACACCTGACCCTGCTGGCCGTGTGCACCACCGTGCTGGTGTGCATCGCGCTTTATTACGGCCGCGTGATCCTGGCGCCGGTGGCATTCGGCATCTTCGTCGTCGCGGTCGCCTGGCCCGTGCAGGCGACGCTGCAGACGCGGCTGCCGCGCCTCGTCGCCCTGCTGATCACGGTCGTCGCCGTCGCCGTGGTGCTGACCGGGCTCGCCACCATGATCGGCTGGGGCTTCGGCCGCGCCGCCCGCTGGCTGATCGCCGACACGGCGCGGTTCCAGGCCATGTATCAGGAGGCGACCGTCTGGCTGGAGGGCCACGGCTTCGCCGTCACGGGCGTGTTCTCCGACATGCTCAGCCCGAGCTGGATGGTGGGCGCGATCCAGACCGTCGCGTCGCGCCTGCAGAGCGTCGCGAGCTTTTCCGTGGTGGCGCTGGTGTTCCTGATCCTCGGCCTGCTGGAGGTGGAGGACACGGCGAAAAAGCTCGTCGCGATCGGCGCCGAGCGTCTGGTGCGGGCCGGCGCCGCAACGGCCGCCAAGCTGCAGACCTACATGCTGGTGCGCACCGTGATGAGCGTGATCACCGGGCTCCTGGTCGCCGGCTTCGCATTCGCGATCGGCCTGCCGCTCTATGCCGAATGGGGCGTCATCGCCTTCGCGCTCAACTACATTCCGTTCATCGGTCCGTTCGTCGCCACGCTGGCGCCGACCCTGTTCGCGCTGGCGCATTTCCAGTCGTGGGAGACGATGCTGGTCGTCTTCGCCGCGCTCAACCTGATCCAGTTCGTGGTCGGCAGCTATCTGGAGCCGCGGGTCGCCGGCAGCCGGCTGTCGCTGTCGCCCTTCGTGGTGCTGCTCGCCGTGTTCCTGTGGAGCTTCCTGTGGGGCATCGCCGGCGCCTTCATGGGCGTGCCGATCGTCATCGCGATCCTCACCGTGTGCGAGCAGTATCCGGCGAGCCGCTGGGTCGCGACGCTGCTGGCCGGCGAGCCGGACGAGACGGCGGAGGAGGCTTGAAGGAGCCCGTCATGGCCGGGCTCCTTCCTATAGAAGCTGACGTCAGGTCCGTAGCCTCTCCTCCGTCGTGCTCCGCGAAGGCGGAGCACCCAGTACGCCGCAGCCTTCGATCAAAGCAACTCGGACCGGAGGATACTGGGTCGTCCGCCTGCGCGGACGACGACCACCGAGATGCAGTGCCTTAACGCCTAACGCAGCACCGATTGGGCTCGTCCCGGCCCCATCCACGGTCCTTGCATCCGCACGACCGCAAAGACGTGGATGCCCGCGACGAGCGCGGGCATGACGAGCGAGTGGATCCTCACCCCTCCACCTCTCCCGGAATCACCACCCGCTCCGGCGTCAGCAGATGCAGCCGGCCCTCGGCGTCGCGTGCGAGAGTGTGGATATAGAAGGCGGTGTCGCGGTCGTTCGTCGCGCCCATCACGGGCGACGGCGCCGAGACGATGGTGAGATCCCCGCAAGTCCCGATCCAGTCGACGTGACGATGGCCGTGCATCACCACGGCGTCGGGCACCAGTTTCTGGAGGCGGCGGACGAACCAGGTGCCGTTGACCAGCGCGGTGCCGATCCGCTCGGACAACTCCTTGGCCGGCATCGGATACTCGACCGCGTGATGATGCAGGGCGACGAGCCAGCACGCCGCCGGATGCGCCTCGATCGCGATCTCCACGCCGCGCATCTGCTCGGCCGTGACGAGGCCGAGCGCGTTGGTGAAGGAGAAATGCGTGTCGGCGTTGGAGTCGAGCAGCACGACGCCGAGGCCGTCCGGCGTCGCCGGCGGCAGGACCAGCGGGAACGACTGCGCCCACACGTCGGCGACGGCTGGCACGTCGCGCAGCGCCGCCCGATCGGCGAAGCTTGCGAGCTTTTTTCGATGCGGCGCCAGCGCGGCGTCCAAGGTCGGCCCGATCTTTCGCGCCTGGAGATCGACGACGTTGACACGGCTCCCCTGGACGGCCGCGATAGCGGAGAGCGTGCGCACCTGGCGCAGCCGCTTGATCGGGCTGAACGGCAGGTCGAGCCGGGCCGGGTTGGCACGGTCGACGACGTTGACGTCGTGATTGCCGGGCTGGATCAGGAGCCGCGCGGCGAGATCGGGATAAGGTGTCAGCGCGTCGAAGAACTCGGCCCATTCGGCCGAGCGGCCGGCGTCCGTCACGTCGCCCGTGATCAGCACGAGGTCGAGCGGCTCGCTCACATGGATCTCGGCGAGCCGGGCGAGCACGCGATGCAGCCGGCCGTTGCCGCGCGGTCCGGCGCGGCCGCATTCGATCCGAAAGCCCCACCGCTCGCCGACGATGTGAATGTCGGAGAGATGCGCGACCCGCCAGCGCCGAGCCACCGGTCGAGGTGTCGCGTCCGGTGACGCCTCGTCCGGCCCAGCCTCGCCCGCCTTCACCGAGAAGCGGCGCGTGCGCGGCTGGTCCATGGTGGCGTCGGCGATGCCCCACACGGCCGCGGCGGCCGCGAAGTAGCCGACGATCAGCACGGCCGCGTTGGCGGCACCGGCGGCGGCGAGGCGCAGCGGCGCGGCGAGATCCGCCATGCTGCCGCTCCACCGGGTCGACGGCCACAGCCAGACGACGAGCAGCACGGCCGGCACCGCGACCGCGAGGCCGGCGACGGCCGCGGTCGCAGCCCGCAGCCGCGCCCGGCGCGCCTGTCCGGAGCCTTTCGCCAGCACGGCCTCGGCGAGATGACGCAGCCCCTCGCGGGCGAGCGCATAGATCGGCTGCACGGCGAGCGACGTCAGCGCCCAGAAGCTGCCCTCGGCGATGCGGACGAGCCGGCGTCCGCCATACCAGCCGAGCGCCAGCACGGCGGCGAGCACCAGCGCCGACCACACGCCGGAGACGGCGTATGCGACTTTGGTCGAAACCGTCGACAGCCAGACCGAGGCGAGCAGCGGCGCGACGCCGAGCAAGAGCGCCGGCACGCCGATCAGCCACACCCACGCGACCACGAGCTTCGGCAGGCTGATCTCGGCCAGAAGACTGCCGGCGAGCGACAGGAGCGAGCGCTGCTTGGTGCTGGAGGCGTCGTCCTCGGCGTCGCCGTCTCGCGGATCCGTGATCGGCTGCATGGCAGGTGCTCCGATGCGCCGAGGCGGGCGCCATTGACGACGGGGTGCAGCGCACCCAACTCAACCGCGGACGCCGCAACGCCGGCGGTTCCGACCCCGTGCCCGCCGCGCGCCCCGCGCGGTGCGTCTCCTCGCATGCAATCCACACGCGATCAACGTCAGACGCGATCAACGAAGGACATCACGATGGCCACTCCCGCATCCTCGGGCAAGTTGTTCGAGCCGTTCCGGCTCGGCGGGATGGAGCTTCCCAACCGCATCGTCATGGCACCGCTGACGCGCAACCGCGCCGTTGCCGGCAACGTGCCGGGCCCGCTCGCCGCGACCTATTACGCGCAGCGTGCCTCGGCCGGCCTGCTGATCACCGAGGCGAGCCAGATCATGCCGGAGGGCCAGGGCTACGAGGCGACGCCCGGCATCCATTCGCCGGAGCAGATCGCCGGCTGGCGCACCGTCACGGACGCCGTGCATGCAAAGGGCGGCCGCATCGTCATCCAGCTCTGGCATGTCGGGCGCGTCTCGCACGTGTCGCTGCAGCCGGGCGGCCGCGCGCCGGTCGCGCCGTCGGCCATCGCTGCGAAGACGAAGACGTGGGTCGGCGGCCAGTTCGTCGAGACCTCGACGCCGCGGGCGCTGCGCACCGAGGAGCTGCCCGGCATCGTCGCGGCCTACCGGCAGGCTGCCGCCAACGCGATCGCGGCCGGCTTCGACGGCGTCGAGGTGCACGCCGCGAACGGCTATCTGCTCGACCAGTTCCTGCGCGACTCCACCAACCAGCGCAGCGACGAGTACGGCGGTTCGCTGGAGAACCGGGTGCGGCTGACGCTCGAGGTGCTCGCCGCCGTCATCGACGAGATCGGCCGCGAGCGCACCGGCATCCGCATCTCGCCGGTGTCGCCGGCCAACGACATCACCGACAGCGATCCGGCCGCCCTGTTCGGCCATCTGGTCGCCCGCATGAACACGCTCGCCCCGGCCTTCCTGCACGTCATCGAAGGCGCGACCGGCGGGCCGCGCGACAACGCGCCGTTCGACTGGACGGCGCTGCGCCGCGCCTTCAAGGGCGCCTATGTCGCCAACAACGGCTACACGCCCGCGCTCGCCGAGGCGGCCCTCGCAGAAGGCCGGGCGGATCTCGTCGCCTTCGGCAAGGCCTACATCGCCAATCCGGATCTGGTCGAGCGCCTGCGCCGCGGCGCGCCCCTGAACCCGCCGGATCAGACGACGTTCTACGGTGGCGGCGCGAAGGGCTACACCGACTACCCGGTCCTGCAGCCGCAGCCGGTGTAAGGCGTCCACGACGCCGGCGGGAGACGTCGCGTCCGGGCTCCGGCCCTGGCGGCGTTTCCCCCCGTGCGCGGCTTCGACTTTCGCGCCGGCGCGTTCTATGGACGACGGCATGGGCGCGGTGCGGCGGACGTCTCGCGGCCAGGACGCGGGGACGGCCAATGCACGTGGTGCTGCTGGGCGACACGGTCTTCGACCCGGGCGCCAACGCCGGATCGAGCGGCGGCGTGCTCGCGGCGCTCCGTCGCGTCCTGCCCGCCGGTGCGGCCGCCTCCAGCCTGGCGCGTGACGGCGCCGCGATCGACGATCTCCCGGCCCAGCTCGCCCGCCTGCCGGCAGACGTGACTCATCTCGTCGTCGGCATCGGGAGCGTCGACGCCATCGCGGCGCTGGCCGGGACCACGGAGGCCACCTCGAGCGTCGGGGACGCGCTCGATCGCCTCGCCGCGATCCGGGATCGCTTCGCCACCCGCTATGCCGCCGTCGCCGACGCGCTGAAGGCGACGCGCCGCCCGGTGGCGCTGTGCACGATCTGGAGACCACCGGGGCGCGAGGACCGTTTCGCGCGCGCGGCAGGCGTCGGGATCGATCTTCTGGACGACGCCATCGTGCGCATCGCGGTCACCGGCGCCCTGGCGCTGATCGATCTGCGGCTGGTCTGCCCGGAGGACGGCGATGTCGACGTCACGGGCGCGCCGTCGGCCCGCGGCTGCGCCAGGATCGCGGGCGCCGTCGCCCGCTTCGCCGATCGCACCACGCCGGTGGCGACCTGTAGCGCGCAAAATCGGATGGCATGGCGCGCAAGATCATGTGGCAGCGGTTTCCGGTTCGGCTGAAGCGCCTTCGAAGGCGGTTCGAGACGGGGCCGTGTGTGTGATGCCTCCGGCCGACCTTGCCGCCTCGGACGGGGCCGGCGGGTGCTTCGGATAGGGCAACGGGCGGAGCCGCAGCCGCTTGCGCCAGCTCTTCCGGAGAAAGAACACGTAGCGGAACTGGCGGCAGCGCCGGACCACGGCTCGATCGATGTTCCGGCGCAGATACTCGCCCCGCAGGCCGCCCTTGGCGTGCGCCGTGAGCAGCATCTCGTGGTAGAAGCCGCCGTCCAGCTCGTAGAAGGTGGTTCGGTGGCAGCCGACATAGAGGAAGTTGGCCGCCTGGTAGACCACGCCCCAGCCGCCGCACCGCTCGTCGGCGAACGACTGGATCCAGCTGACCTGGGGCATGACGGCCCGGATGTAGCGGATCGCATAGGCGATCGCCCGGCTCTCGCTGTTCCGGGCGGCCTCGTCCGAGAGCCACATCCGGTTGAGCTCGAGATAATCGGTCGAGCCCGAGCCTTCGACGACCTTGCCGGTCGCGGCCGGGTTGAGGGCGTAGCCCCACTGCATGACGCCGAGCATCCGGCCTTCGATGAAGACGCCGAGATTGACGTAGCTGTTGCGGACGATGCTGCCCGAATAGTGATGCCGGAGCACCGTGTCGACGGCGACCGAGCGTTCGATCCAGCCGACATAGAACTGGCGGGTGCCGAAGCCGGCGACGGCCTCGGCACCCTGGATGTAGCGAGGGACGTCAGTCCACGGGCGGGTGTAGGCGCCGGGGTGCGGCGGGTGGTGAGCCTTGCGGCGGGCCATGAGCGGGAGACCTCGGGTCTCGACGCTCGGGGCGCTCTCGGGAGGGCTCGGACGGCCTCAGCACGTTGAAGGTGCCGCAGCGGCGGCATTTGATCTCGACCGGGCCGGCGATGGCGCCGGCGGTCGCACGGAAAAGCAGCGCCCGGCAGCGGGCGCAGCGGATGGTCTCCACTGACATTGGTCTCGAATCGTGCCACCCGTGAGCCGCTCGCCAGAGCCGCGACGGGGTGGCGGCCATTCACGTGCGTCGCTCCGCGGGACTGGTCGCCAAACTCGACCCGCGGCCGGGGACACCCGGGCCCCGTCACGTTCCACCTCCCTTTCCGTCCGGATTGGCCGTCACCGTGATGGTCGAGAGCACCGGCTGGCCCTTGGCCCAGGTGGTCTCGATCGACTCGGAAAACCACGTCCCGTCGATGCCGTCGCCGAAGCCGGAGGCGATCACCTTGGCCCCGGCCGAGTTGGCCGCACTGAACGGCACGATGAAGTGCCCGCCGCCCGTCGCCATGGTCAGCTCGGTCGCCCGCGCCTGCGCGGCCCGCTTCGCCTCGTCCTCGCTCGGCCGCGGATGGAGCAGCGTGTGGGGCGGCCCCTTGCCGCCGGCCTTGTGCTCGACGGTCTTGCGCCGGCCGGTCTTCGGGTCGAGCCAGGCGGCCACCACCTTGCCGTGGCGCGGCCGCGGCGTGCCGTTGATGCGCCAGCCGGCCGAGCCGATCCGGGTGACGCGGATCGGCGGCAGCTCGGTCCCACCGACACCCTTGCCGGAGCCGCGCTTGGTGACGGTCAGCTTGCCGCCGGCCGGCTTGACGATGCCGCCCGCCTCGGCCGCGATCCGGGTCGCGAAGTCGATCGGGCTCGCCTCCCAGCGCAGCACATAGGGCAGCTTGATCGACGCCAGCGCCGGGTCGATCGCAACCGACAGGCCCGCGCCCTTGGCCGTGTCCTCCAGCACCTCGCGCAGCGTCTTGTCGTCGAAATGCTTCAGCCCGCCGGCCTTGATGTCGCCCGTCATGGTGGCGGCCCGGGCCTTGATCACGATGGTCTCCGGGCCGTCCTCGCAGCCGGTCTCCCAGTCGTTGACCTTGAACTGGCCGAGCGCCGCGACCCCGGTCTCCAGGTAGCCGGCGATCGGCGCCAGCATGTCGTCCTCCTGCGGCAGCGGGATCTGGCGCGCGTCGTCGTCCAGCTCGACCTCGAAGGTGTCGTTCTCGCCGCCGGCCGCGTCGTGGAAGGTGGCGCGCAGGAAGTACGCCCCCATCGGCCCGGCGAGCAGGTCGGCGCCGCCCTTCCACACCTGGATCACGGGCGTCATGCGTCGCCCCAGATGCGGGCGACGGTCCGGCGCACCGGCCCGGCCGGCTGCCGCGGCGGCAGCGCGATCACGGTGCCGACCGGCACGATCGGCCCGCGCTGCGACAGGCCCGGATTGAGCGCCAGGATCGCCTCGACGGTGCCGTTGCGCTCGCTGCCCAGCTCGGCCCGGGCGATGTGGTCGAGCCGCAGGCCGTCGCGCCGCACCGTGTAGCGCCGGTCGATCGTGCTCATCCGGCATATCCCTTCAGCTCGACCGTGAAGGCGACCTTCTTGCCGCCGAAAGTCTCGAGATCGGAGACCTTCTCGATCGTCACGGTGCCGAGCACCCGGGCCGAGAAGCCACGGCCCATGCGCAGCATCGGCAACGGCCGGCCGGCGAACTGGCTCGCGCGGATCGCCTCGTAGTCGGGCAACCCGCCGATCTCGTCCGGGAACAGCGTGCCGCGGATCGTCATGCTCGGCCGCTTGTGGCCGTGCATCTGGGCGCCGTCGACCAGCCCGAAGCGCGGCACGTCGACCCACACCGACTCCGAGCCGGTCTCGATCTCCTGGCCGTTGAGGCCGACCACCATGAACACGTGGGGCCCGAGGGACATCAGCCGGGACATGGTCGCGCTCCCCGATCAGGCCCGGTCGAACAGCACGCCGGTCGAGTCGCCGAGGCGGCCGAGCTGGCGCGAGTTGACGGCCGCCGTCTGCCCGACCTGCGGGCTGACCTTGGGTGAGACGCTCATCGACCCGATCCGTTGCAGGAGGGACTGGATCGTGCCGAGCTTCTGGATCGCCTGGTCGAGCCCGCCGGTCTCGACGGTCGGCGCGACCGACTTGTGGCCGAGCTGGTCCAGCGCCTGGCCGGCGTCCGATGCCTTGCGCCTCACGTCGTCGAGCGTCTTGAGCGGCGTCGCCGGGACCACGCCCTTCGGGAAAATCCGGCCGCCGGGCGTCGAATCGTCGAAGCCCAGCACCGGGACCTCGGGGGTGGACGGCAGGGGCGTTGCCTTCGGCGGCCCGCTCCGCGGCATCGTCAAGCCGGAGCGCCAGGCGGCTGTGCCCTTGGCAACGCGGCGGCCGTAGTCCTCGCGCTTGATCCGCGCCATGTCCTCGGCCGTGATCGTCACCCCCGCCTTCTCACCGAGGGCATCTGCGGCCAACGCGGCGCCCCCTCGGCGGGCGCGCGCTTCGGCCAGCTCCTTCCGCAGCTCGGGCAGGATACGCCGCGAGGACGGATGCCCCCTCGCGGCCGCGGCTTCCACCCTCGCAAGCCGCTCTTCGAGCCGCTTGACCTCCTGATCCGCCTGCCCGGCGCGAATTGCGCTTTTCTCTCGCTCCCACGCCTCGGTCAGCTTCCGGTTGGACTCGCCGAAGCCCCCGGGATTGGTGATCGGGTTGTTCGCGAGGCGGTCGGTGAGCGTGTCGAGCATTCCGCCGAACTTTTCGAGGGCCTTCGTGGCCCCACCGGCGTCGAGCGCGCGTCCGGCACTCATCCAGAACCCGTTCCAGGCGTCGCTGAGCCGGTTGACGGCCGACCGCGCGTCGTTCGTCAGCGCGGCTGCGTCCTTCATCACCGAGCCTGGCGCCGTGCGGGCGATCTCGGCCTGCATCCGTTTCAGCTCGTTGCGTTGGGACAGCCAGGAGCGCATGCCGCGCTGGACCTGCATGTCCTCGAAGAGCTTGTTGATCTTCGAGAGGTCGCCGCCGATCGCCTTCCAGGTGGTGTCGGCGAACACCTCCAGCAGGTTCTTCCCCTCCTTGCGGGCGTTCGCCATGACCTTCTCGAGGTCGATGCCCTGTTTCTCGAACTTCTTGACGGTCTCGTTGCTTGTCATCTTGGCCAGCACGTTGGTGAGGTCGGTCGCCGCCTCCTCGGACGTCCCGGCGCCCTTGCGCATGATCTGCAGGAGCGCCGTGATCTGCGTGAGGCCGGCGTTCCCCTCGACACCCAGCGCCTTCACGGCCGGCAGGATCGACGGCAGGTAGCGGGCCATGTCCTTCAGCTCGAACTGGCCCGCCTTGCCGCCGGCGACCAGGATGTCGAAGGCGCCCTGCATGTCCTTCGCACCGATCTTGAGGTGTGTCCCCAGCGAGTCGGCCGACTTCGCCATGTCGTCGACGGCGGCGCCGCTCGCCTGCGCCGTGGTGGCGACCGAGGGCAGCAGTGCAAGCGACTCCTTCAGCGACCGGCCCTGTGCGACGATGGCCTCCAGTCCCCCGGTCACGTCGTCGATCAGGAGCCCGGTGCGGTTCGCCGTGTCCTTCACGGTCGCGCGGGCACCCGCCAGCTCGCTGGCCGCAGCGTCGGCCGTGAGCCCGATCCGGCTCATCCGGCGGTCGAAGTCCGCCATGTCGACGAAGCCCTGCGACGCCCGCCGCCCGGTCGAATAGGCGGTGACGCCGCCGGCGAGCTGCCGCACCGACCTGCCGGCGAGCAGCGCACCGGCACCCGCCGCAGGCCCGATCCCGCTCCTGGTGCCGGCGGTGCGAACGCCGGCAAGCTCCCGGTTCGCCTGCCGAGCCGCCGCGGCCGTCTCCAGGAGGTCACGCTTGAGCTTGTCCGGACCGCGCACATTGCCGAGCCCGGCCGCCTCGCGCCGCACCGTCGCGAGGTGAACGCCGGCCTGGCGTGACGCGGTCGAAACCTCGACGATGTCGCGCTTGAGCTTGTCCGGGCCGCGGGTGCCGTTCAGGCTGCTCGCCGCGGTCTTGATGCCGGCCAGATCCTTGGCCGCGTCGGCCGCCCCTCGCTTGAGATCGCTGATCAGTTTTAGGCGGAGGGCGACGTCGAGGATCGTCATGCGTCCGGCCTCATCCCCTGATCAGCGCCAGCAGCGCGGCCAACCCGTCGTCCTGGGCATCGGCCTCCACGTCGGCCACCTCGATCCACCGCAGGATCAGCTCGTCCCAGAGGAGCGCCAGCTGCGCGTCCCAGCCGCCCCCGAAGGTTGCGCTCACGCGGGCGACGTAGCGGCTCCACTCGGCGGGCTCACCGCGGACCCGTTCGCCGCGGACGAGCCGCCCGACACTGCGGCGAACGCACGGGGCAAAAAACGGTCGGCGACCTCCGTCACCCGCTGGCCGTCGTCCTCGTCGAGGCCGCGCAGCTCACCGATCGTCAGCCCGGCCTGCGTGGCCCATATGGCCCACAGGCCGTGCTCGGCGAGCGCGCCCGAATCCACCACCTCGGCCACCTCGGCGACGGTGAGGCGGCGGACCGTGACGGTCTCGACCACGGCGCCGTCGCGCTCGAACGGCCAGTCGAGCGTGATCGTCTCCTCGCGCGGCCGGCCGGCGAACTTCAGCCGTTCCGCCGGCAGCGGCCGGGCCGGAGCGGTCTCCGCCGGCGCCACGGGTGCCGCCGCGGCAGCGGCCCCGCCACCCCGGCGTGCAGCGTCGGGCGAGCCGGGCGGCGGCGTTACGGGCGCGAGGCTCGGCGTGGTGTCGATCGGATCGGGAAGGTCCATCGGAGGCTCCTCGAAGGAGGATCAAAGGGGCTTCACGGGTGGGCTTGCGGCCGCCGCCTCAGCCCGAAATCCGCAGGATGCGGTTCTCCTCGGAGCCGACGTCGATGTCGTAGCCCTGCCAGGTGTTGGTCCAGAACGAGAAGCGAGCCACGATGCCGTAGCCCTCGATCACGTCCTCGTAGTCGGTGATCGCCTTGATCTGGTAGCCGTAGCCCTTCAGGCCGCGCCCGCTCATCTCCTCGGCGTCGCCCTCCGCGAACAGGCCCCGCATCGTGACTATGCGCTCGCGCTTCACGCCGGACTTCTCGTCGGTGATCAGCTCGTAGATCGTGTAGAGCTTGCGCTGCGCGAGCCGCATGCCGAACTGGCCGAGGATCGCCGGGTTGGCGCCGACCAGGTCGAACGACAGGGTCAGCGGATCGATGGCGCCGATCGGTACGTCGAGCTCCATCACGCCGCCGCCGGGCAGATGGTTCTCGGTCTTCACCTTGGGAAACGGCAGCTTGTAGCGCCTCAGCGCCAGCCACCCGTTGACGTCCTCGCAGTAGAGGTTGCCGGCGAGGCGGACGAAATCCATGGAGCTGCTCCCTCAGAGCGTGCCGGTGACCGGGGTGAGATTGCCGAGCGCCTGCTGGATGTCGGCCGCCAGGATGTCGAAGGCGGCGAGATACGGCCGCATGCCGATCTGCAGGTCGGAGATGATCGGCGTGTTCTCGTGCGGCAGCTCGATGCGCAGAATGCCCT
>NZ_NHSK01000191.1 GCF_016653355.1 Rhodoplanes elegans
GCCCCCCGGCCCCAAGGACACGCACACACCGCCACGCCGGCCGAACCCCGGCCGGCCCCATTCCAAACATGGCGGACCACAGGAATTTCCCCGCGCGCGGCGCGCCGGTCCCCCAACTTTCCTTATTTGCCCCGCGGCCCCGTGGATAACCGCCACCTCCGCCAACGTTCTTGTGCCGCGGCTCCCTAACTCACGGTTAGGCGTCGGCGCCCCCGGCCGGGCGTAAGTGCCTGTTCCACTTGCCCCTTGCGGCCGGGCAGGGTAAGGGCGACGGTATGATGATGCCGTCGCCGAGCAGCGCCGATGCGCCCCCGAAGGGGTCGCCCAAACCCCCGGGCAAGAAGCGGCCGCGCGCCCGCACCTTCGTGCCGGCCAAGGCGCAGCCGCTGACCCGCGGTGTGATCGACCGGCGGACGCGCGCCTTCGCGAACTTCACCCGCGTCGCGGACGGCATTGCCGCTGACCTCGGCGGCGCCGACCAGCTGACGACCATCGAGCGGGCGCTTGTCGAGGCGTTCGCCGGTGCGGCCGTCGCCCTTGACGACCTGAGCACCCGCCTGCTCCGGGGCGAGCAGGTCGACCCGGGTGTCCAGTCGCAGATGATCACCACGCTGGTGCGAGTCGCGACCCGCCTGGGCACACGGCGCCGGGCGAAGACCGTGACGACGCCGGACCTCCGAACCTACATCCAGCGCGCCGCCGCTCCGGTGGCCGGAGGCGGCTCCGGCACCCCCGGCCAGCCCGACCCGCGGGCCGGCGGCCCGGCCGCCTCCTCCGGCACCGGAGCGCCCGCACCCGGCAACGGCGGGGGCGGCTGATGGACATCGTCACCGCCATCGCGGACCAGCACCTCTTCCGGGGGTTCTTTCCTGACCGCCGGCCCTGGGCTGCGTGGCTCACCTTCATGCGGTGCCTCTTCGGCCTCCAGCTCGGCCCCGAAGACCTGAGGCTCTTCGCGCAGTGCACCGGCAGGACGGCGCCGCTGCCGGGTGGCCACAGTGAGGCGTGGCTGGTCGTCGGCCGGCGTGGCGGCAAGAGCCGCATCTTGGCCCTGATTGCAACATGGCTCGCCGCATTCGTTGACTGGAGACCCTACCTCGCCCCCGGCGAGCGCGGCCGCGTCGTGATCATCTCGCCCGACCGGCGGCAGGCCAAGACCATTCTGGACTATGTCCGCGCCTTCCTGACTCAGACGCCGATGCTGCGCGAGCTGGTGGTGCGCGAGACAGCTGATGAGGTCGACCTCAGCACCGGCATCACGATCCAGATCGCCACAGCAAGCTACCGCACCGTGCGCGGCTCGACCGTCGTTGCGGCACTGCTCGATGAGTGCGCGTTCTTCTGGGATGAGGGCTCGGCCAACCCGGACGTTGAGCTGCTCGCCGCGCTGCGGCCCGCGATGGCGACCGTCCCGGGCTCTGTGCTGCTCGCCGCGTCGTCGCCCTACGCCCGGCGGGGCATCCTGTACAGTGCATACCGGCGGCACTGGGCACGCGACGGCGACCCGGTCCTGGTCTGGCAGGCGACGACCCGCACGATGAACCCGCTGGTGCCGCAGCGGGTCATCGACGACGCGGTAGAGCGCGACCCGGCGGCGGCCGCGGCCGAGTTTGGGGCGCAGTTCCGCACGGATGTCGAGACGTTCGTCTCTCGTGACGATGTCGAGGCGTGCGTCGAGCCCGGCGTGGTCGAGCGCGCACCAATCTCGACCATCCGCTACCACGCCTTTGTCGACCCGAGCGGCGGCGGTGCTGACAGCTTCACGATGGCGGTCGGGCACCGCGAGCGCGACACGATTGTTGTTGATGCGGTGCGCGAGCGCCGGCCGCCCTTCGCGCCAACTCAGGTGGTGGCCGAGTTCGCCGCGCTGCTGCGCAGCTACCGTGTCACGCGGGTTCACGGCGACCGCTACGCTGGCGACTGGCCGGCCGAGGCGTTCTCCAGGTGCGGCATTCGGTACGAGCCAGCGGGCCAGCCCAAGAGCGCCATCTATCAGAACTTCCTGCCGCGGCTGCGCAGCCGCACCGTGGTGCTGCCCGACGACCCGCGGCTGGTCGCACAGGTCGCCGGCCTGGAGCGGCGCACTGCACGCGGTGGACGTGACAGCATCGACCATGCACCGGGCGCGCACGATGACCTCGCGAACGTGTGCGCCGGCGTGTGCGCCGGCCCCGGCGCGGGCGGTGGCGGCTACGACAGCTCGATGGCCTGGGTCAGATGATGGAGGGCAGTCAGGTGACGACCAAACGAAGGCGCCGGGTCGACGACCTCGCCCACGACCCCGTGGTGCGCGACGGCGACGCGATCACGTTCCCGCTGACCCTGATGGACGGGAAGACCGTCTACCTGGGCGGCGACGACAGCTTTACCGGGGCGGTTCTGACCGCCGCGGTCATCGAGGCCGGCCGCCGGAGCGGCATGCTGATGGATCAGCACGAGGAGACCAAGGCAGTGGACACCACCGATCAGGCCTACGCGGCCTACAATGCGCAGCTCCAGGACGCCTGGAGGAGGCCCGCCGGCACCCCGGCAGCCCAGCCCCCGGCCCCGGCCCCGGTCGCGGACGGCGGTTCTGATCACGTCGAGGCGGCCTACCGGGCCTACGACGCCCGGCTCCAGGACGCCTGGAGGACCGGCCGATGAGCCAGCCTCAGAAGCTCCCGCCCGTGGCTCTGGCGCGCATCGGGGCACTGCGCGCGGCGGCCCAGGATGCCGAGGCGCTCATCGCCTCCTCACGCGCGGCGGTCGACGCCGCCGAGCACCACGCGCACCACCTCGGCCGGCTGGTGGCGGCGGCCCGCGACCCGTCCGAGGCCGCCGAACTCCAGGCGCAGGCCGACGCTGTCGGGGCGGAGCTGGAGCGGCTGCGCCGCGAGCGCGACATTCGGCTTGAGCGGCGCGCGGCGGCGGGCGGCCTGCTCGCCAATGTGGAGTCCTGGCTGGCGCGCCAGGCCCGTGACCGCGTGCAGCTGGAGGCCGCGCCGCCGGTGGGCATGCCCCCCGGCGCGGAACTCGGCGCCGTCCGCGCCGAGGTGGCGCAGCTCGCCGCCGACATCCCCCGGCTCGCGGGCGCGGCCCTGCCGAAGGACGAGCTGCGCCGGCTGGTCGCAGAGCACGTCGCGCAGCTCGCCGCGGCGGGCCGGCCGCTGGTGAGCACGCGCCCGCACCTCGGCGGGCCGGTGGTGTCCTACCGCGTGGGGCACTCCAACATTGCGGGGCTGACGCCGCTGGAGGCGGCGCAGATGCTGGCGTGGTTCGATGCGGACCGCCTCGCGGAGCGGCTCATGGCGGAGGTCGACGCGCTGCCCGACGAGCCCGGGGCGCTCGCGCCCGACGAGCGCAGCCAGAGGCTGGCCGCGGCGCGCGCGCGGCTCCTTGAGCTGGAGCGCACCGAGGTCGCGCTGGTCGAGGCAGCGCCCGGCGCGTTCATGCGCCGCGACACCGACCCGCTCGCCGTGCTGGGGCTCCAGGTGGCGGGCGAGGCACCCGCACAGTCCGCGGCCGCCTGACCCCCTGGGCGCAGTGCCGGCCAAGGGCGTGACTTCCCGCCGGTGGTGGCCGGCGGGTGCCGCAGGACTCTCCTCCCTGCGGCGGCGGCCCCGGGCGGGTCTCCCACGCCCGGGGCCTGCCCAGCCACAGGTCCGCATGCCAACCTTGACGCCTTCCCAGTGGCTCACCACCTAAGATCAGCGGCGGTGCTCAGCAGAGCTGGCTGGCCGCGATTTCAGTCGTGCTGGGCGTTTTTCGCCTATCGGGTCCGGAAGGGTTGTCCTGGAAGGACCAGCTAGCTTCAACGTCAGGCATTTCACCCAGCGCTCGCATGCGGGCGGTGGACTATTTAATCAGAGGAGACTTCAAATGAACGTGACGATCAAATTTTCCGTCGACAGCGATCAGGGGGGAGTGCTCACAGGCATCCTTGGTCGGATACTGACTGATGCGGGTCTCGTGCGGACCGGCAACACTGCCACATACAGCGGGCAGCTGGTGGAGAACGCGCTCGGCGACCTCCAACTGGAATTCTGGACGGCGGCCGCCATCCACGATGGACCAGGGCGCATCGACCACGTCTGGATGTACATCAACAAAGACTATCTCCAGGCAGAGGAAGCACAAGCAGCAGAGTGATCGGGCCGGTCGTTCCTGCTCGGCCCAACACGAAGTTCAGTCGCCGCCGGCCCCTTGCCGGCGGCGACTGCCGTCCCTCGCTCGCGGTCCGCAGCGCAGCGGCCTATCCTTGCCGCAGCACCAGCAGAATCAGGAGCATGCAGTGCAGCACACCCAAGATGCAGATGCAGTTCGTGATGCGCTCACGGCCGCAGCCGGCGCCGTGCGCAGGTTGTGCCGGCTGCTTGACTCACAGATTGCACCGCGCCGCGCGCACCAGGTATGCGCAGTCTACCTTCCGGCCGACGTGGTCGCGCACATCACCATGCACCACGGCGACCTGATCACGAGGGAACGCGGCGGCGTGCGCATCGGGGACTGCCTGCTGCGCGAGGCCCCGCCCCCCGGCTCCAGCTGTGCGATGTGCTGGCCGCCCGGCGCCGAGGTCCGTGCGGCGGTCGTCCTGACAGAGCACCGCGGCGAGGAAGACGCAGCCGTGGACCTCATGATTGGGTGGGGGGAAAACTAGACGGTCCAACCAGCCCGAGATTTGAAGGTCAGTCTATGCCGGCGGCGTGTCGGAAGTCTCTGGCTCTTGCTGAGAAGCTTTTTGTTTCTCGACTTCGTCCACAGCCTCGAATTCTTCGGATTCAAATGGGAGGGTGCCCTGAGCGGATTCAGGAGGTAATGGTAAGTCGGCCAAGCCCATTGTATGAATGTTGAGGCCGCGTGCGGTGGAGGCGAGATTCTCATCGTCAGTGTAAATCATCGATGCTTGAACAACGCGTGCGATTGCGACGATCTGTCTGTCAAACTTTATTTTGGCCCACGGTGCTTCCTGTCCGGCGCGCTTGTCGCCCGCTTTAAGTGCAGAGCGAGTCATTACAGCAAGTTCAATGGCGGCGCGCATTTCAAAAGGTTCTACCCGAAACACGGAGAACCGGCCAATTTCCTCTAAAACACGCTGAGTCTCTTTCGGAGAGACTCGTACAAGAAGCTCACTCAGTACTGGGGTTGGAATAACAATCCGTTCCTTTAGTCCTTCTAATGTTTTCACAAGATAAGTAATGCGGTCCTTGACGTGCTCGATGGGTCGCCCGCTGGAATCGGTCTGTCTGGCCGGAACATCCTGCCTGAGTAAAAGCATTAATAGCGTGGCGTCAATGACCACCATTCTGCTTCTCCGCAGGGCCATGTCGAAGAAAGGTTAAGTCCGAGATCGATGTATCATTGAATGCGTCGCTAGCTCGAACGGCTTCCAGGGCCTCAGATAGAGAGGCTGTATTCAAGGGCTCGAAGCTCTCAATTACAAACTCCTGCAGCAGCCATCTGCCCTCGCTGCTCCGACTCCATTTGCCCGTGCCATGCAGGCGGACTGACTCAAAAAGCCGATGCGCGAGAAGCTTGGCCGTCGCGCGGTCGGCCCAGCAGCCGCTCATGGCGCCCCCCTCTGATTCAATCAGAACTGGGACCCATTTGTGAGGGCCGCCGACGCGAAGAACTTCGCCATCAATGGTCCCACGTTCCTTGATGGCCGAAAACCTTTCTTCTTGGTGCTCTCGGCCAGGAAACGGGATGATCAGGGATGATGCTTCCTTGAGTGCTCCGACTCCATTGTCGTCGCGAAGCATCTTGTTCACCACTTCGTAGGCTCGCAGAGCGTCTCTCGGCGCATCTCCGCGACGAACGGCGTTGGCACGTTCCCTGACCTTCTGGACGGCCTCCGGTTGTACTTTGTGCACGAGGCCGGTGCTGCCCCGCTTGAGCTTCACGAAGTGAACGGAATTGGCTTCCCCCAGGATGGTGGCCAGTTGCGCCATGTACTCGGCGAGCCTTGCCATCGGAATCGTGGACGGGGTCCAAGCGTCTATCCAGAAGTAGAATTCGACCGACTTGCTACCGCCGGTCACCCGCCGCCTACCATCCTGTTTGCGGGCCATGGAAGCAACTGACGTGTTGGGACCGACGCTGGACGAGACCTCAACCATACCACGCATATCGGGGTCGATGCGAGTGGTGCTCTGAGTTTCCCCGAGGTCAGTCTCTAGGCCGTGCAGGTGAACTCGCGGGACACAGCGTTGCCCATCCCGTTCAATGGGCAAATTCCCTTATTTCCAAGTAAGGTCGGGGGGGTCTGAAGTGAGCTAAGTGATGGCGCGCCCGGAACGATTCGAACGTCCGACCCTCAGATTCGTAGTCTGATGCTCTATCCAGCTGAGCTACGGGCGCGTGCCGAGCCGCCCGCGAGGCGTCCAGGGACGTCGGGGCGCGGCGACGCATAGCTAGCGAGTCGCCGCCGGCTTGGCAAGCCACCTGTGACGGGAGCGCGACGGCGCCGTGCGCATGGCGGCCGCGAGGCCGGGCGATGGGACGCAATCCCCGGCTCCGCCGGCCGAATTCCGGTCCTGGGGCCGCAGGCCGGCCTCACCCAGCCGGGTCGGTCACGCCCGGGCGCGCTGGTCGCGGCGGTCCATGAGGTCGACCGGGCGGTCGGGGATGGCGATCCGGAAGGTGGCGCCGAGCGTGCCCTCGACGAGGCCGATCTCGCCGCCGTGCAGCCGCACCAGCTCGGCCGCGATGGCGAGGCCGAGGCCGGTGCCGCCGGAGCGGGTCGAGCCGCGGAATGCCTCGAACAGGTGCTCGCGGGCGCGCGTCGTCAGGCCGGGACCGGTGTCGGAGACCTCCAGCACCGCGACCGTGCCCTCGCGCCGGCCGCTGATGCGGATCTGGTCGCGCCCGGGATCGTTCGGAGCGCGGCCTTCCAGGGCCTGGACGGAGTTGCGCACCAGGTTCACCAGCACGCGCAGCATCTGCTCGTAGTCGGCGTCGAGCGTCAGGCCGCGCTCGATCGCCGTCACCCAGCCGATCGGCCCGTCGGTGGCGAGGCCGAGCGATTCGCGCACCTCCTCGACCAGCGCGTCGACGGCGACCGGCTTGCGGTCGGGCGGCGGCTCCTGGGCGCGGCCATAGGCGAGCGTCGTCTCGCAGAACGCGATGGCGCGCTCGAGCGCCAGCATCAGCTTGGGCGCGAAGCGCTGGACCTGCGGGTCGGCGATGCTGCCGAGCCGGTCCGAGATCAGCTGCGCCGAGTTGAGGAGGTTGCGCAGGTCGTGGTTGATCTTCGACACCGCGAGCCCGAGGGCGGCGAGCCGGTAGCGCTCCTGCAGCATCGAGGCGAGGTCGGTCTGCATCGCCGCGAGCTCGCGCTCGGCGATGCCGAGCTCGTCCTCGCGGGTCGAGCGCCGGGCGATGCGGGCCGGGTTCTCGGGATTGGCCCGGAACGCCGTCATGTTGGCCGTGATGCGGTGGAGCGGCCGCACGAACAGCACGTGCAGGGCGAGATAGACCAGCGCCGCCGTGATGCCCGAGATGACCAGCGACAGGAGCAGCACGTTGCGCGAGTAGCGCCACATCGCCTGCTTGAGCGGGCCGGCCTCGACGACGATCTCGACGAACTCGCCGCCCATCGGGGCGGGGCCGACGGCGCGGATCAGGTCGGTGTCCTTCAGCACCGCCAGCGTCTCGAAGGCGTCCAGGATGGCGTCGAAGGCGCCGTCGTTGCGGACGTCGACGTCCTGGCTGACCGCGGCCGGAAGATCCGTGGTGGCGAGCAGGCGGCGCTCGCGTCCCATCTTCATGGCGACGGCGCGCGCGCCGATGCTGTCGAGAATCTGGCGGCTGAGGCTCTCCGGCACCATGCCGCTCGGCGCGGCGTCGAGCACCAGCGCGGCCGTGTGGGCGGCGGCGAGGCGGTCGGTCAGGTAGCTCAGCCGGAAGTTGGCGATCGAGGGGACGTAGATCAGCACCTCGGCCAGCATCACGAACAGGATGGTGAGGACCAGGAGCCGCCCCGACAGGCCGAAGCGCGGCCGCACGATGCCGCGCGCCGAGGCGAGCGGGCCGGCGGGCGCGGCCGTGCCGGGCGTCACTGCGGTGGC
>NZ_NHSK01000192.1 GCF_016653355.1 Rhodoplanes elegans
CCTGGTCACCGCGGCCAGCCGCCGCGCCCGCCGTTCGGCACCGGCGGCTGGCCGCGGTGACCAGGCCGCGCCGACGCGCTACGCGGCCTTCGGGTCTCGCCAGAACAGCGCCACCACGGTCGCCATCGCGGTGATCACGGCGAGCACCATGGCGACCGTCGCGGGCCAGCCGCCATAAGCCCAGGCGAGCCCCGGCAGCGAGGCGCCGGCGCTGCCGCCCACATAGAACACCGTCATGTAGAGCCCGACCGCCGAGGAGCGCCCTTCCTTGGCCGTCGCCGTCACGGCGCCGGTCGACACGCCCTGGCACATCATCCCGCAGGTGGCGCACAGCGTCAGCCCGATCAGGATGCTCCACACGGCCGGCGTCAGCAGCAGGAGCGCGCCGATCCCCCACAGGATCAGGAGGCCGAGCACGAAGCGCCGCCGGCCGAACCGCGCGACGGCGCGGCCGATCGACGGCACGGTCGCCGAGCCGACCAGATAGGTGAGAAAGATCAGCCCGAGCATCGACGGCGAGAAGCCGTAGGGCGGCCCGGCGAGGTGGAAGTTCACATAGGTGAACACGGCGATGAAGTTGAACAGCACGCCGAAGCCGACCGCGTAGAGCGGGATCAGGCGCGGATCGACGAGGTGGCGCATCATCTGGCGCAGCGACGCCTTCAGCCCCTCGGAGCGCACGAAGTGGCGCTCCTTGTCGAGCGCCAGCCCGAACCCGACGGCGCACAGGAGGCTCAGCAGCGCGAGCGAGCCGATCGCCCATCGCCAGCCGACCAGATCGGTGAGGATACCGGGGATCAGCCGGCCCGAGAAGCCGCCGAGGCTCGACCCCATCATGTAGATGCCGGCGACGCCCGGCACCTCGGCGGGCGGGAACTCGTCGCCCACATAGGCGAGCGCCGTGGCGAAGACCGGCGGCAGTGCGAGCCCCTGCACGAAGCGCCAGAACACGATCTCCTGAACACTGCCCGACAGCGCCACCATCAGGGTCGGCAGCGCCACCAGCACCATCGCGACGACGATGACGCGCTTGCGCCCGAGCATGTCGGTGACGACGCCGGTGAACGGCGCGGTGAGCGCGATCGAGATCGTGCCGGCCGTCATCACGGCGCTGATCTCGGCCGCCGTGACCCGGAAGTCGTGGGCGAGCGCGGGCAAGAGGGCCTGGGGCGCGTAGAGATTGAGGAAGGAGCAGAAGCCCGCGAGGGCGATGCCGACGCGGCGGGTGTCGAGGGTCATTTCCACTGTCGTCTCGTGACGGGGACGCCGACTATAGCAAAGCCGGCCGACCGTGGTGTGTCACGAGGCCGAAGCGTCCAGCGCGGCGCGCAGGGCCGCCATGGTGTCGGCGGGCGTTCCGGACGCATCGATCCGGGCCCAGCCGTCCAGGCGGCCGAGGTCGTAGGTCTCCTGGTGCCGCGCGACCGCCGCGTCGGCGTCGGAGGCGTCGCGGGCGCGGCCGTTCACCCGGGCTTCGCGCGTGGCGAGATCGGCCTCGAGGAACGCGCCGAAGAACCCGACTCTTGCCGTCGCCGCGACCGCCGCGATCGCATCCCGCTCCCCCTCGCGCGCGAAGACGGCGTCGGCGACGACGCTGTGGCCGGCGGCGAGCACGCGCGCCGCCTCCGCCGCGAGCGTCGCGTAGACCCGCGCGGTCGCCTCGGGCGTGTAGGCCTCGGGCGGCAGCCGGGCATGCTCGTCGACGCCGGCGAGGACTTTCCGCAGCACGTCCGAGCGCAGCACCACGGCGCCCGGCACCGGCAGGAGATCCGGCGCGAGCCTGCGGGCGGCCTGCGACTTGCCGGTTCCCGAGAGGCCTCCGACGGCGACCAGCCCGGGCCGTGGCGGATCGATCAGGCTGCAGGCGAGCCCGAAGTATTTTTGCGCGGCCGCGTCGCGCGCCGCCGCGCGGTCGGGCGGCGCCGGCTTCGCCGCCGTCACCTTGGCCCGGATCGCGGCGCGCAACGACAGGAACAGCGGCAGCGCCGCGAGGGCGTCGAGGTCCTCGCGGCGCCCGGTCTCGGCGAGCCAGCGGTCGAGCACCCGGTTCGCCGCCCAGGGCAGGTCACGCTCCCAGAGGTCCATCAGCAGGAAGGCGAGGTCGTAGAGCACGTCGCCGGAGGCGACCGTCGCGTCGAACTCGAGCGCGTCGAACGGCACCGGCCGGCCGTCGATCAGTGCGATGTTGCCGAGATGCAGGTCGCCGTGCCCGCGCCGCACCAGACCGGCCTTTCCACGCGCCTCCAGCAGCGGCCGCAGGCGGTCGAGCGCCGCGCGCGAGCGGGCCGTCAGCGCTGCCTGCGCCGCGCGATCGAACAGGTCCGGGCGGGCCGCGAAGGCCTCCGCGTTCTGCTCGACATAGGCGCCGAGCGCCGCGATCCACGGCTCCGCCGCGACCACGGGGGCGCGCGCATGCGCGGCCGCGACGATGGGGCCGAGCGGCTCGACGATCTCGGGCGTGATCGCGCCGGCGTCGGCGAGCCGGTCGAGCGTGCGGGTCTCGTCGAACCGCCGCATTTTTACGGCCCATTCCACCAGCGTGCCGGTGCCGTCGAGCGCCAGTCGGCCGTCCGCTTCGCGGGTGATCGCCACCACGCCCTCGTAGAGCTCCGGCGCGAAGGGCCGGTTGGCGACCAGCTCGGCCGCGCAGGCGGCCCGGCGCTTGTCGAGGGTCGAGAAGTCGAGGAAGGGGAACGTCACGGCCCGCTTGATCTTCAGCGCCCGGTCGCCTGCCAGGAAGACCGAGGCCGCATGGGTGTCGATGCGCACCGGCACGACGCCGCCGTGCGTCGCCGGATCGGCCAGGAAGGCGAGCACGTCGCCTTGCGGATCGTCGCCTCGCGGGTCATCGGCAGGTGGTTCGTCGTCGTTCACGGTTCGGTTTCCGACCCAGATCAAAGGCCGTGCGTTCGGCCCGGTCCAGATTCATAGTACGTCATCCGGCGACGGCACGGTGTCGCCGCCCCGGGGCGACGCCGGGACGTTTCGCCCGGGACGTTTCGCGATGAGGGCCCAATGACCACGCTGCCGCACAGCTTCAAGCGCATCCGGCTGAACCTCGCCCGCTCGAAGGAGCATCCGCTCGGCTCGGCGCAGCACGGCTACGAGTTCGTCGCGCCGCTGACGGCCGACGGCCACATCGACGTCGAGCAGTGGCGCAAGGAGCGCGAGCACTGCCGCGTCCGCCGCTTCTGGGGCGACGAGGAGGAGGTCGGTCGGCTCGTCCACAAGCCGGGCGGTCCGGAGCACGCCCGCTGGGTGTTCGACTACGACGACACGGCCGAGGAGGACGACGAGGCCGGCTACCGCTTCGGCGCCCACGCCTTCGTCCCGGGCGAGTACGTCTCGATCCGCGACGAGGACGGCGACATGCACACCTTCCAGGTCGTCACGGTGGAGCCGGCGACGTAGCGAGGCGAGGCCGTGTGTCCCGGGCGGAGCGCCTCGCGAAGCGAGGTGCGTAGACCCGGGACCCAGGGGCGACACGCTCAGAGCCACTCTCCTGAGAGATCCCGCCAGCCCGGGTTGCTCTGCTCGATCAGCGCGAGCTTCCACGCGCGATGCCACCGCTTGAGCGTTCGTTCGCGCGCCCGCGCCTCCAGAATCGAATCGAACGGCTCGGCGTGGACGAGCTGATCGACGCCGTACTGCCGTGTGAACCCCGGCACGCGCTTCGCCTTGTGCTCGGCCACCCGGCGCATCAGATCGTTGGTCACGCCGACATAGAGCGTGCCGTTGCGCTTGCTCGCCAGGATGTAGACGAAGAACCGCTGCTCCATCGCAGCGCCTTTGCCGTGGCCCCTGGGTCCCGGGTCTCCGCACGCCGTAGCGGCGTGCTCCGCCCGGGACACGAGGCATGTTTCCTGGCGGGAGCATACCACCAAACAACGGCGCCGTGTCCCGGGCGGAGCGCCTCGCGCAGCGAGGTGCGTAGACCCGGGACCCAGGGGCCACGCGGCACGGCTTCGACACATCAATCCCGACGCGCCGATGCTCGGTTCCGATAAGGAAGCGCCCTCGCGCGGGACTCTGGGTCCCGGGTCTCCGCAGCCCGCTGGCGCGGACTGCTCCGCCCGGGGCACGCACCTCACAAGAAGCTCGTCGGGTCGATGTCGATCTCGCGCTTCAGGTCGCCCGTGGTCTTCGGGGCGAGGGCGAGCCAGTCCCGCATCCAGCCGGAGAGGTCGAAGGCGCGCGGCGACTTGATCAGCAGGCGGAAGCGATGGCGGCCGCGCAGCAGCGACACCGGCGCCTCGGCGGGCCCGAGCACGCGGACGCGCTCGTCGCGTGGCGCGATCGCGATGAGTTTTCGCGCATGGGTCTCGACCGCGGCCCGGTCGGAGCCGGAGACGATCAGGCTGGCGAGGCGGCCGAACGGCGGGTAGTGCAGCCGCTCGCGGATGTCGATCTCGCTCGCATAGAAGGCCTCGCGGTCGCCGGCGATCAAGGCGCGCATCACCGGATGCTCGGGCTGGTGCGTCTGGATCAGACCGTAGCCCTGGCCCTCCTCGCGGCCGGCCCGGCCGGCCACTTGTGACAGCAGCTGAAACGTCCGCTCAGCGGCGCGCGGATCGCCGTTGGCCAGCCCGAGATCGGCGTCGACGATGCCGACCAGATTGAGCCGTGGAAAATGGTGCCCCTTGGCGACGAGCTGGGTGCCGATGATGATGTCGACACGGCCTTCCTGAATCTCGGTGAGCTCCTCACGCAGCTTCTCCACGCTGGTGAGCAGATCGCTCGACATCACGAGCACGCGCGCCTCCGGGAACAGCGTGCCGACCTCCTCCTCCAGACGTTCCACGCCGGGGCCGCAGGCCGCGAAGCTGTCGACGGCCTCGCAGTTGGGGCAGGCCGGCGGGTGTGGCGTCGAGAAGCCGCAGTGGTGGCAGACGAGCTGGCGCTTGAAGCGATGATCGACCAGCCACGCGTCGCATTGCGGGCAGGCGAAGCGATAGCCGCAGGCGCGGCACAAAGTGAGCGGCGCGTAGCCGCGGCGATTGAGGAACAGCAGCGCCTGCTGCTTGCGTTCGATCGCGTCCTTCACGGCGCCGGCGAGGCGCGGCGCGATCCAGCGGCCGCGCGGCGGACCCTCGCGCGACAGGTCGATCGCCTCGACATGCGGCAGCGCCTGGCCGCCGAACCGCTGCGGCAGCGACAGCCGCCGGTACCGCCCCTTTCGCGCGTTCACCTCGGTCTCGACGGAGGGCGTCGCCGAGGCCAGCACGATCGGCAGGGCGCCGATGCGGGCCCGCACCACGGCCATGTCGCGGGCGTGATAACGAACGCCGTCCTCCTGCTTGTAGGCGGGGTCGTGCTCCTCGTCGACGATGATCAGGCCGAGATCGGCGAACGGCAGGAACAGCGCCGAGCGCGCGCCGGCGACGACCTGCACGTCGCCCTCGGCGACGCCCTGCCAGGTGCGGGCGCGGCGTCGCGGGGTGATCTCCGAGTGCCACTCGGCCGGCCGCACGCCGAAGCGCGCCGAGAAGCGGTCGAGCGACTGCGCGGTCAGCGCGATCTCCGGCATCAGGATCAGCACCTGGAGGCCGCCGCGGATCGCCTCGGCGACGCCCTCGAAATACACCTCGGTCTTGCCCGAGCCGGTGACGCCGTCGAGCAGGAAGACGTTGAACGTCTTTTCACGCACCTCGTCGCGCAGCGTCGCGGCGGCGGCCGCCTGCTCGGGCGAGAGATCCGGCGGCGCGAAGTCCGCGTCTGGCGGGCGGGCGATCGGCTCGGGCGGCAGCACCACGGTCGCGAGCGTACCCTCGTCGATCAGCCCGTCGATGACGCCGGGCGATACGCCGGCCTCCTTGGCGGCCTCGCCCTTGCCGCGCACGAGCCCGTCGGCGAGCGCGCGCAGCACGCGGGCGCGGGCGGCGGTCATGCGCTGCGGCGGCGCGCCGGCGAGCCGCACGCCGAGACGCTCGCGTTCTGGGCCGAGCCCGTCCCCCATCCGCAGCGCCATTCGCAGAACCATGCCGCGCGGCGCGAGCGTGTAGTGCGACACCCAGTCGACGAGCTTGCGCATCTCGTCGCGCAACGGCGGGACGTCGAGCTTGTCGGCGATCGCCTTGATGCGGTTGTCGAGCCGCGGATCCGGGTTCGGGTTGTCGCCCCACACGACGCCCGTGCAGGCGCGGGTGCCGAGCGGCACCGTCACGAGGTCGCCGGGCGCCACGGCATGGTCGCCGGCCGCGTAGGAGTAGGGCTGGTCGAGCGCGAGCGGCAGCAGCACGTCGACGATGCGTCGGGCCATGCCTGCGGGGTCCCGGGCGTTGACGAAGGGTGAAGGATCGGCCCCGATTATACGGGACGTGTCAAGGCGTGGACGCGAGTCGAGGACGATCCCCATGGTCCGCAAGGCGGCCCCCGAGCCGGAGCAGAAGGCGCCCGCGATCGACCTGCCCTTCGCGGCAGCCGAGGTGTCGGCCGCAATGGCGCGCTGGCTCGTCCATGTCGGGGCCGAGCGGCGGATGTCGGCGAAGACCGTCGAGGCCTATGCGCGCGACGTGCGGCAGGTGCTGGCCTTCCTGTGCGAGCATCTGGGCGCCAGGATCACCTTGAAGGCGCTCGGGGCCCTGACCACGGCGGACCTGCGGGCCTTCATGGCGTCGCGGCGCGGCGACGGCATCTCCGGGCGCTCGCTGATGCGCACGCTCGCCGGCATGCGCTCCTTCGCCCGCTGGCTGGCGCGCGAAGGCCTCGCCGAGATCGGCGCCCTCTCCGCGGTGCGCGCCCCCAAGGTCCCGAAGACGCTGCCGAAACCGTTGCCGGTCGGCTCCGCCAAGCGGATCGCCGACGTCGATCTGCGGGCCGGCGAAGACCGCGAGCCGTGGGTCCTGGCGCGCGACGCCGCCGTGCTGGCGCTGCTCTACGGCTCGGGCCTGCGCATCTCCGAGGCGCTCGGCCTGAAGCGGCGCGACGTCCCGGCGCCCGGCGCCGGCGACGTCATCGTGGTCACCGGCAAGGGCAACAAGCGCCGCATGGTGCCGGTACTACGCAGCGTGCTGCAGGCGAGCGCCGACTACGTGGCGCTGTGCCCCTATGCGCTCCCCGACACCGGGCCGCTGTTCGTCGGGGCGAAGGGCGGGCCGCTGTCGCCGCGGATCATCCAGCTCACCATGGAGCGGCTGCGCGGCGCGCTCGGGCTGCCCGACAGCGCCACGCCGCACGCGCTGCGGCACTCCTTCGCGACGCATCTCCTGATGCGCGGCGGGGATCTCCGCGCCATCCAGGAGCTCCTCGGTCACGCCTCGCTGTCCACCACCCAGATCTACACCGGCATCGACAGCGAGCGGCTGATGGAGGTCTACCGCGCCGCCCATCCGCGCGGCTGACCTTTTCGCGCGCCCGCGTGCCGGCGGTCGGTGCTCACGGCTGCGGGCCGTCGTAGCCCTCGACGATCACGAGATCCCCGATCGAGGCGGCGGTGCGCAGCGCCATCGCGGCCTGGTACTCGGGTGAGCGGTAGCAGGCGAGCGCCGCCTCGTAGTCGGGAAACTCGATCACCACCTGGCGGCTGCGCGCGATCCCCTCGGGCGCCTCGAAGCGGCCGGCCCGCACCAGGAAGCGCGCGCCGTACTTGGCGAAGGGCGCGGCATTGGCCGCCACATAGGCCTTGTAGGCCTCCGGATCCTGAACGTCGACGCGGCCGATCCAATACGCCTTGGGCATCGTTTCACCTGTCCGTCTGTCGAAGTTCTCGCCCCGTTGCTCCGCCGCAGGAGAGACCTCGTGTCCCGGGCGCGGCGCATCGCGCCGCGAACCGGGACCCAGGGCGACCGGACGAGGCGCTTACCCCAGCGGGTCCTTTACATCGGCGCCCCTGGGCCCCGGCTCTGCGGCGCCTCGGGCCTCCGGCCCGACGCGCCTTGTCCGGGGCACGCAGCAGAGCAACTCACACCTGCTCGTTCACGGCGGCCTCGATCTCGGCCACGATGGCGTCGGCGGCGGCGCGCGGGTTCGCCGCGGCGACGATCGGCCGGCCGACGACGAGATAGTCGGCGCCGGCGAGGATCGCGTCGCGCGGCGTCTTCACCCGCTTCTGGTCGCCGACCTCGGCGCCGCTCGGGCGGATGCCGGGCGTCACCAGCGCCATGCCGTGGCCGATCTTCGGACGCAGCATCGCGGCCTCCTCGGCCGAGCAGACGAGCCCGTCGATGCCGATGTCGTGCGCCTGCGCGGCGCGCTCGGCGACCAGCTCCGGCACCGTGAAGTCGTAGCCGGCGGCGGCGAGATCGGCGTCGTCGTAGGAGGTCAGCACCGTCACGGCCAAGATGCGCAGGTTACTATCGCCGCGGCCCTGGACGGCGGCCTTCATGGTCTGCGGATAGGCGTGCACGGTGAGGAAGGTCGCGCCCATGCGGGCGATGCTCTCGACGCCCTTCTCGACCGTGTTGCCGATGTCGTGCAGCTTGAGGTCGATGAAGACGCGCCGCCCCGAGAAGATCAGCTTCTGGGCGAGCGCGAGCCCGCCCGCGAAGGCGAGCTGATAGCCGATCTTGTAGAACGTGACGCCCTCGCCGAGCCTGTCGATCACGGCCTCGGCGGCATCGACGCTCGGCAGGTCGAGGGCGACGATCAGTCGATCGCGCGGATGTTCCACGGCAGTTCCCTCTCCGCTTCAGCGAACTTCGAGACAGGTTCGGATCCCGGACCCGTCATGCCCGGCCTCGTGCCGGGCATCCACGACGCGACCGGAGGTCGCGCAAGAACGGGCTGGCCGGGAGGAGCCCGGCCATGACGATGGACCGAGTCGGCGCGCGAAAATTGGTCTGTGGGGGCGTCGGAGGCAAGACCCAATTGGGCAGACGAGAGTGCGACGGCGAAACGTGCCGTCCCGCTCATCCCCGGCGGTAGACGAACACGCGGGCGGGGGGCAGGTTGAGCCAGATGCGCTCGGACGCCTCGGTGCGGACGCGGGCGAGCGAGCGCGGGATCGGCGACACCACCGAATAGGTGAACTGGATGAACGGGCCGCCGGGCTGCAGCAGCCCGAACGCCTCGTTGAGGAGGCGCAGCCGGGCGCGCAGCGGCTTGGTCATCAGCGGCAGCCCGGAGACGACGGCCGACACCTCGCCGCGCAGAAAATCGCCGAACAGGCCGCGCAGCCGGTAGGCGTCGCCCTGGATGACGGTCGCGGCCGGGTAGCGGGCGCGCAGGAGGCGGCAGAAGTTGGAGTTGAACTCGACCAGGACGAGGCGGGATTCGTCGACCCCGTGCTCGACCAGCGCCTCGGTGATGGCGCCGGTGCCGGGGCCGAGCTCGATCACCTTGCCGGTGCCGTGCGGGTCGACATAGCTCGCCATGGCGCGCGCCAGGGGCTTGCTCGACGGCATCACGGCGCCGATCGCCAGCGGCTTCTCGATCCACGACCGGAGAAACCTCACATCGTCGTCGATGCGAAGGCTCTTCCTCGCAGTGCCCACAGCAGTCTGAAGCGGCGGCATCTCGTACAACGTGGCTGCGACGCGGCAATGTGCACGGTCACGGAACTGTCACGGGTAACGGCCTAGCGCCTCCGGGTCAACCCCGTTCGCGGGCCGCGGTGCCATAACGGCGCAGCCCACCGGCGCCGCCGGGGGACGGCGGCGTCACGCCTTGTTCCCGAAGAACTCCTTGACCTTGCCGAAGAAGCCCGACGATTCCGGATGCGTCGCCGTCGACGACAGCTTCTCGAACTCGTTGAGCAGCTCGCGCTGGCGCTTGGTCAGGTTCTGCGGGGTCTCGACCACGACCTGGACGTACATGTCGCCCATCTGCTTCGAGCGCAGCACCGGCATCCCTTTGCTGGACAGGCGGAAGCGCCGGCCCGACTGGGTGCCGTCCGGGACCTTCACCCGGGTCTTGCCGCCGTCGATGGTCGGCACCTCGAACTCGCCGCCGAGCGCCGCCGTGACCATCGAGATCGGCACCCGGCAGTGCAGGTCGGCACCGTCGCGCTGGAAGAAGGCGTGCGGCGTGATCGACAGGAAGATGTAGAGGTCGCCGGCCGGTCCGCCGCGCACGCCCGCCTCGCCCTCGCCGGCGAGCCGGATGCGGGTGCCGTCCTCGACGCCGGGCGGAATGTTGACCGAGAGGGTCCGCTCGCGGGTGACGCGGCCGGCGCCGGCACAGGCCGGGCAGGGGTCGTCGATCACCTGGCCGCGGCCGTGGCAGGCCGGGCAGGTCCGCTCCAGCGTGAAGAATCCTTGCGCGTGCCGGATCTTGCCGTGGCCGCCGCAGGTCGCGCAGGCCTTCGGCTTGGTGCCGGCCTTGGCGCCGGTGCCGGAGCACACCTCGCAGGTCACCGAGGTCGGGATGCGGACCGGGGCGACCTTGCCGTGGAAGCTCTCCTCCAGCGTGATCTCCATGTTGTAGCGGAGATCGGCGCCGCGCTCGCGGCCGGAGCCGCGGGCGCGCCCGCGCATGCCGAAGAAGTCGTCGAAGATGTCGGCGAAGGTCGAGGCGAAGTCGGCGCCGAAGCCGGGCCCGCCGGCGCCCTGCTCGAAGGCGGCGTGACCGAAGCGGTCATAGGCGGCGCGCTTGTCGCCGTCCTTGAGGACTTCGTAGGCCTCGTTGACCTCCTTGAACTTCATCTCGCACTCGCCGTCACCCGGATTGCGGTCCGGGTGGTACTTCATGGCGAGCTTGCGATAGGCGGTCTTGAGCTCGACCTCGGTGACGGTGCGCTGGACGCCGAGCACCTCGTAATAGTCGCGCTTGGACATTCAGCCAGTCCCCCACGCACCGAAACCCCTCCGCCCCCGGGCCGGGCGGGCCGGTCCGGGGGCGAGAGGGGCTAACACACTCACGCGCTCTTCTTGTTCTTCTTGTCGTCGTCGACCTCGGTGAACTCCGCGTCGACCACGTCTTCCTTCTTGCCGCCCGCGGTCGCGCCGGCGTCGGGGCCGCCGTCGCCTTCGGACTGCTTGTACATGGCCTCGCCGAGCTTCATCGAGGCCTGGGCGAGCGTGTTGGTCTTGGTGCGGATCGCCTCGGCGTCGTCACCCTTGAGGGCCTCGCGCAGATCGGAGAGCGCGTCCTCGATCGCCCGGCGCTCGTTCTCGCCGACCTTCGAGCCGTGCTCGGCGAGCGCCTTCTCGGTCGAGTGGACCAGGGCCTCGCCGTGGTTCTTGGCTTCCACGGCGGCCTTGCGCTTCTTGTCGTCCTCCGAATGCGCCTCGGCGTCCTTCACCATGCGCTCGATGTCGCCCTGCGAGAGGCCACCCGACGCCTGGATGCGGATCTGCTGCTCCTTCGCCGTCGCCTTGTCCTTCGCCGACACGTTGACGATGCCGTTGGCGTCGATGTCGAACGACACCTCGATCTGCGGCACGCCGCGCGGCGCCGGCGGGATGCCCATCAGGTCGAACTGGCCCAAGAGCTTGTTGTCCGCCGCCATCTCGCGCTCGCCCTGGAAGACCCGGATGGTGACGGCGTTCTGGTTGTCTTCCGCCGTCGAGAACACCTGGCTCTTCTTGGTCGGGATCGTGGTGTTGCGGTCGATGATGCGGGTGAACACGCCGCCCAGCGTCTCGATGCCCAGCGACAGCGGGGTCACGTCGAGCAGCAGCACGTCCTTGACGTCGCCCTGCAGCACGCCGGCCTGCACCGAGGCGCCGATCGCCACCACCTCGTCCGGGTTGACGCCCTTGTGGGGCTCACGGCCGAAGAACTGGCGGACGACCTCCTGGACCTTCGGCATGCGGGTCATGCCGCCGACCAGCACCACCTCGTTGATCTCGCCCGCCGACAGGCCCGCATCCTTGAGGGCGAGCCGGCACGGCTCGACCGTCTTCTGGATCAGGTCGTCGACCAGCGCCTCGAACTTGGCACGGGTGAGCTTGAGCGTGAGATGCTTCGGGCCGGTCGCGTCGGCCGTGATGTAGGGCAGGTTGATCTCGGTCTGCGAGGTCGACGAGAGCTCGATCTTGGCGGCCTCGGCGGCCTCCTTCAGGCGCTGCAGCGCGAGCTTGTCGCGGCGGAGGTCGATGCCCTGCTCCTTCTGGAACTCGTCGGCCAGGTAGTTGACCAGCCGCATGTCGAAGTCTTCGCCGCCCAGGAAGGTGTCGCCATTGGTCGACTTCACCTCGAAGACGCCGTCGCCGATCTCCAGGATCGAGATGTCGAAGGTGCCGCCGCCGAGGTCGTAGACCGCGATGGTGCCCTGCTTCTGCTTGTCGAGGCCGTAGGCGAGCGCCGCCGCGGTCGGCTCGTTGATGATGCGCAGCACCTCGAGGCCGGCGATGCGGCCGGCGTCCTTGGTGGCCTGACGCTGGGCGTCGTTGAAGTAGGCCGGGACGGTGATGACCGCCTGGGTCACCTTCTGGCCCAGATACGACTCGGCCGTCTCCTTCATCTTCTGCAGCGTGAAGGCCGAGATCTGCGAGGGCGAGTAGGTCTTGCCGTCCGCCTCGACCCAGGCGTCGCCGTTCGAGGCGCGCACGATCTTGTAGGGGACGAGCTTCTTGTCCTTCTCCACCATCGGGTCGTCGTAGCGGCGGCCGATGAGGCGCTTCACGGCGAAGAAGGTGCGCTCCGGATTGGTGACCGCCTGGCGCTTGGCCGGCTGGCCGACGAGGCGCTCTCCGTCGTCCGTGAACGCGACGATCGACGGCGTGGTGTTCTTGCCTTCCGAGTTCTCGATGACCTTCGGCGTCTTGCCTTCCATCACGGCGACGCAAGAGTTGGTCGTGCCGAGGTCGATGCCGATGACCTTGCCCATTGAGTCTGTCCTTTCTTTGCAGCAGGCCGGCCGAGCCTGAACAGCACCCGGAAGCGTCCGCAGGCCTCGTGCCTGCACTGATGCCTTGGGACCGGCCCCTTAAAAACAACGGCAACCGCCCCTGCGGGCGGGTTCGAAAGGTCATATAGGAGGGCGCTCATAGGCCGCAAGGCGGACCTTCTGCAAATCCCCCTCCGCCGCGCCGGGGAGGGCGGTTGCCGGGCGATCGGCCCGCAATCGCGCTCCGTGACGGTCGGGGGGCTCGTGTTCGCCCGCATCCGGCGACCGCCGGCGACGCCGGGCCGGGCTGGTCGACCCGCGACGGGCGATCGCTCAGCGGGGGCGCTCGACCGCGTAGATCGCCAGCGGCTCGTCGGGGCCGGCCGCGATCGGGCGGAGCCAGGTCGGGACGTCGCCGGCGGCGAGCCGTCCGGCGAGGCTCGTCTCCAGCGCGGCCGCGTCGAGGCCCCACGGCCGCACCGGCCCGCAGGTGACGACGTAATCGCCCCGGTGGGCGAGGATCTCGTCCCGCGCGGCGTCCGGCGGCAGGGCGAAGGACCGGTGGCTCGCCAGGATCCCGTCGGCCAGCCGGTGGTAGGGGGCGCCCAGCACGGCATGCGGGGTCAGCGCCAGGATGAACGGCCCGTGGTCGATGCCGGCGACCACGATCCCGGGCGGCAGGGCGGCGAGCCGGGCGTAGCTCGCGTCGTCGAAGCAACCGCGGCCGAGCCGGCGGTCCTCGGCCGGCGGCGTCCCCCCGAACACCTGCACGGCGACCAGGGCCAGGGCCGACAGGGCGAGCGGCGACAGCAGGACGGCGGGCAGGACCCGGGTGGCGGGGGAGGCCAGCCGGAGCCCCGTCACGAGCCGCGCACAGGCCGTCGCCATCAGCGGAATCGCCAGCCAATACGCATAGTTGAGGCCCTTGATGGCGACCATTCCGACCGCCGTCACGGCGACCGCCGCGACCGCGACGGCGACGAAGCCGGGGTCGCGCCGCAGCGTCCGGTCGAAGGCGAGCGGCACGATCGCCAGCACGGCGGCGAGCGGGAAGGCGATCAGGGTGGTGCCGACCGCCGGCGTCGTCCGCAGCGTCGAAAGGATCGGCTGCATCTCGGCGACCTGCGCCATCCAGGGCCGCAGCGCCGGGTCCATCAGGGCGAAGGGGCCGCGCAGGCAGCGCGGCTCGATCCCGAGGAACAGGGCGGCGACGACCACCGCCACGGCGGCGACCGCCGCGAGGCGGTGCGGGGCCGAGGACAGGACGGCGTTCCGTCCCGCGACGACGGCGAGGCCGAGGCCGGCGACCACGAGGGGGGCCGCCCAGTTGATCGCGATGGCGTCGCAGGCCGCGACGGCCCACCGGGCCGGGGCGACGCCGGTCAGGAACGCGACCGCCGTTCCGGCGGCGAGGGCGAGGGCGAACCACCGCAGCGCCGCGGCGGCGTCGCGGTCGCGCAAGAAGCCGGCGACCGGCACGGCGGCGGCGACGACCAGCACGGGCAGCGATTCGAGCCCGACCGCCAGCGCGAACCCGATCAGGCCGCCGGCCAGCGCGGCCGCCGCCCGGCTGCGATCCGACCACACGGCCGCCGCCAGGGCCGCGAGCGACAGCGCGATCTGGACGTTGTGGTGGTCGATGCGACCGGGGTGGAATTGCGAATAGAGCGGCAGCCCGGCGACCACCAGGACGAGGGCGGCGAGGGCGGCCTCGCGGCCGGCGATCCGCCAGGCCATGGCGGCGACGGCCGCGATGGCGGGGAGCAGCCACAGGAGCGGCCAGACGGTCCGCATCAGCCGCTCGGCGAGCGGCGCCGACACGACCGTGGCGAACGCGACGTGGAGGCCGGCGAGCCCGGCATCGATCAGCCGCGACCAGTGCGAGTCGTAGCCGGCCGGCGGCGACAGCCGCGGCTCGTGCAGGTCGAACCAGCCCTGGCCGGCCAGGAACGCCCGCACCTCGACGAGCCGCATGGCGTCGTCGGTGTCGCCGAGCGTCCGGCCGGTGGCGGCCCAGTCGGCGTAGAGGAGCTGGGCGACGACGGCGAGCCAGGCGAGCCCGAGCAGCAGGGCCGGTCCGGCGAGATCCGCGAACCGGCCCGGTCCATTGTCGCGGCGCGTCATCACGTGTCCCGTTCCCCCGACGCCGGAGCGTCGCGGCGACCATAGCGACCGCTGGTTAAGGGCCGGTTGGGCGGGCCGGCGGCCGGCGCGTCGACGGTTCGTTAAGGTTTACGACGAAGGCCGTCGCGGCCGGCCCGCCGCTGCAGCGCGCCATTAACGGGTGGCTGCGACAGTCGTCCCGCATCTCGAAACGCCGTCGCGCCGGGGACTGGAGCGCCGCGGCGTGCGACGGACGGGGCCGCGATGACGGTGAGTGACGAAGTGTCGGGCCTCGCGGCCTGGCCGCGCGACGGCAGGTCGCGCGAGGTCGGCGCGCGCGAAGGCGACGCGCAGGCCGCCGGCTCGCGCACCGGCGCGCTGGTGCGCGGCCTGATCGACCGGTTGCCGCGACCGCTGCGCTTCCTCGGCGTCGGCGGCGTCGGCCTTCTCACCGACCTCGCCGTGTTCACGGCGATCCCGCAGCATCTCGACCATCCGCTGATCGTCCGGCTGATCTCGCTCGCCGTGGCGACGCTCGTCACCTGGCGGCTCAATCGCCTCGTCACGTTCGAGAAGAGCGGCCGCCGGCAGCACGCCGAGGCGATGCGCTACGCGGTCGTGACGCTGGTCGCCCAGGGCACCAGCTACGGCGTCTTCGCGCTCCTCGTCCTCACCATGCTGGGCGCCCTGCCGCAGGCCGCCACCGTGATCGGGGCGGCGATCGCCGCCGTCGTCTCCTACAACGGCCATCGGCTCTACGCCTTCGCGCCGATCGCCGCCTCGCCTTCCGGAGTGATCGAGCCATGACCGCGCGACCGACCCCATCGCGACCGACCGCCTCGCGTTCGACCACCGATCGAGCGGACGCCACCCACACCGACGTGTTCGTCGTCGGCGCCGGCCCGGCCGGGCTCACGGCGGCGTACATGCTGAGCAAGCACACGCCGAGCGTGATCGTGATCGAGAAGGACCCTGTGCATGTCGGCGGCATCAGCCGCACGGTCGCGCACGACGGCTTCCTGTTCGACATCGGCGGCCACCGCTTCTTCTCGAAGTCGAAGGAGGTGGTCGATCTGTGGAACGAGATCCTGCCCGACGACTTCATCGAGCGGCCGCGGCTGTCGCGCATCTTCTACGGCGGCAAGTTCTACTCCTATCCGCTGAACGCCACCGAGGCGCTGCGCAATCTCGGCATCGTCGAGAGCGCCGCCTGCGTCATGTCCTATCTGGCAGCGCGGCTGTCGCCGATCGAGGGGCCGCGCACCTTCCACGACTGGGTCCGCAACCAGTTCGGCGAGCGGCTGTTCTCGATCTTCTTCAAGACCTACACCGAGAAGGTGTGGGGCATGTCGTGCGACGACATCTCGGCCGACTGGGCGGCCCAGCGCATCAAGGGCCTCGACCTGAAGGTCGCGGTGATCAATGCGCTGAAGCGCTCGATGGGCTTCCACAAGCGCAAGCCGGCGGCGCCCGGTGCCCCGGTCGTGAAGACGCTGATCGAGACCTTCCGCTACCCGCGCAAGGGCCCCGGCATGATGTGGGAGGCGGCGGCGCGCAAGATCGAGGAGCGCGGTGCCCAAGTGCTGATGGGGCGCGATCTCGTGTCGCTCGTCTACGACGAGAAGCGCCAGCTCTGGGACATCGAGGTGGCGACCGCCGACGGCCCCGAGCGCTACACGGCGTGGCACGTGATCTCGTCGGCGCCGCTCGCCGAGCTGGTCGAGAAGATCCGGCCGCGGCCGATCTCGACCTTCCACGGCCGCTCGCTGCGCTACCGTGACTTCCTCACCGTCGCCCTGATGGTCGACAAGCCCGATCTGTTCCCGGACAACTGGATCTACATCCACGACCCGTCCGTGAAGGTCGGTCGCGTGCAGAACTTCCGCTCCTGGTCGCCCGAGATGGTGCCGACCGGGAAGACCTGCCTAGGCCTCGAGTATTTCTGCTTCGAGGGCGACGGGGTGTGGACCGCGCCGGACGAGGAGCTGATCGCGCTCGCCACCCGCGAGGTCGAGCAGATCGGCCTCGTCACGGCGGCCGACGTGACGGGTGGCTGCGTGGTGCGCCAGCCCAAGGCCTATCCGGTCTACGACGACGCCTATCGCGACAACGTCGCGGCGATCCGGCGCGACCTCGAGCTCGGCTGCCCGAACCTGCATCTCGTCGGCCGCAACGGCATGCACAAGTACAACAATCAGGACCACGCCATGATGACGGCGATGCTCACGGCGGAGAACATCCTGTCCGGCGAGCGCCGCTTCGACGTGTGGAACGTGAACGAGGACGCCGAGTATCACGAGGCCGGCAGCGAAGGCAGCCGCGACGGCCGCCGCGCGGCGCTTTCGAGCGAGCGCGCCGTCCCGAAGAAGGCGTCCGACGCGGCGTAGAGCCGTCCGCCACGACCTCCGACCCGTCATGCCCGGCCTTGTGCCGGGCATCCACGTCTTCGGGCCTCTGCGCTGGTCCAAGACGTGGATGGCCGGGACGAGCCCGGCCATGACAGGATCGTGGGGCCGTCGCCCGTATCAAAAATGCTTCTTCAGGTCCGCCGCGGCGTCCTCGGGGGCGCGCTTGATGTTGAAGGGGGCGACGAACTTGCCCTGCTTGTCCATCAGATAGACGATGGCGGTGTGGTCCATCGTGTAGTCGCCGGCCTCCAGCGGGACCTTGCGGTAATAGACCCGGAACGCCTTGGCGACCGCGGCGATCTCCTCGGGCGTGCCGGTGACGCCGCGCAGGCCGGGCTCGAAACTCGACAGATAGTCCTTCAGCACCGCCGGGGTGTCGCGCTCGGGATCGACCGAGACGAACAGCACGGCGGTGCGGCTCGCGTCCGGCCCGAGCGCGCGCAAGAGTTCGGAGGCCTCGAACAGGGCGGTCGGGCAGACGTCCGGGCAATGCGTGAAGCCGAAGAACATCAGGAACGGTTTTCCGCGGAAATCCGTGTCGGAGATCGGCTTGCCGTCCTGGTCGACGAGCCGGAACGGGCCGCCGACCGCCGCCGCGGTCGCGACCTGCGAGCCGCCGCCGAGCCGGCCGGTCGCCACCAGCACGAGACCGAGGCACAGCAGGAGGCCGATCGAGAAGGCGCCGGCCAGGAGGGCGAGGCGCGAGGCACGTGAAGCCACGATGAACTCCTCGGAACAGGCGTTGCGGCCCGGCTGCAGGCGGCCGGGCGCCGGGCGGGCAGGGCGGCGGCGATCAGAAGCAGGCGGCGATGCCTGCGACGATGACCTCGTAGAACACGGCGGGGCCGAGCCAGGCCCACAGGGCGAGCGTCGCGCCGATCATCGCGGTCACGACCACGGCGATCGCCACGACGACGGCGCGCTGCGGCGCCGCTGCGGCGCGGCCCGAGACTTCGGCCGGACGCGGATCGGCCGTGATGGGCTCGGACATGACACGCTCCCGTCCGGAGGGGGATCGGGCCGGCGGTCGTCCGCCGGTCGCCGCCGTGCAGCCTGCATCGAGACGATGCGAGGCGCCACGATGCATCAGGCACGCCCCGCCTTCGTTGACATAGGTCTGTTCGGGCGTGTCGCCAACCCCGTCGGCTTCGGCGCGAGGGCGGCCGCGAGGCGCGGCGGCTCGCTCAGGGCGCCGGGCGGGACGCCGCGCCTCGCGG
>NZ_NHSK01000193.1 GCF_016653355.1 Rhodoplanes elegans
ACCGGGACGCCGCCGCGCTGCAAACCGATCGTGCGCGAATGCCCGCCGGGAACGATCGGACGGCCGGCACGCTGGCGACCCGAGCCGGCGGCCCGGCCGACTCCCGAGCGCCCGCCCATCCAGCGGCCACCACGGCCGCAACCGGATGCCCGGCCCGGTCCGTCCCGGCCGAGCCGGCCGGACGGCACCGGGCCGCGCTGATCCGGCCGCTCGACCGCCTCTCGGCGGACGTCGCCGCCGAGAGCGTGCGCCGGTCCCAGACTATCCGGCGGGGCCGACGGCGGGGCGGGGATGCCGTCCTGGACGTCGGCGGTCGCCCGCTCCCGGTCGCGCCGTGTCCCCCGGCGCCGGCGGCACCGCGATTCGCGCGCTGCCTCGCGGCTGCACCGAAACTCGTTAAAATTTTACGCATCCAAGTATTTCCCGATAACCATCTTTTCTAACAAGGTCTTAATGCGCAGCATTTATGAGTATGGGATTGGAAGGTGGAAAACGTGGAACCGACAGAACGTTCGGCTCCATCGGTAGGACGTCACATGGACACGAGCCTCACCATAAGGCCGCAGAGCGTCGCCCCGATGGGCGACCATGCACGGCCCGTGGCGGTCGAGGCCCCGGCCGTCCGCACCGTGCTCCCCGAGCACCAGACGGTCGCCGCCCTCGGCGCCAGCAAGTCCACCTCGACGGACCCGGACCTCGGCCAGAACGGCAATCCTCCGTCCCAGGAGCAGCCGCTCGCCGCCCAGATGCGCCAAGCCGCCGAGCAGACCACCCGCGTGGTGGTCCTCAACCCCGAGACCCGGGAGGTGATCTTCCGGGTGATCGACTCGCGCTCCCGCCAGGTGCTCCGCCAGGTGCCCGACGAGGCGTTGATGCGCATGCGCGCCTACAACAAGGCGCTCGAGGAAGGCAAAAGCGCGGCCGACGTGCTGACGCACGCCGACCTGCAGGTCTGATCCGTCCCGGGTCGGTCCGCTTCCTCACCGGTCTTTCCTCGTGCCGCGCTCGGCCCGCGCCGTCTCTCTCCTCGCGCCACACGCCCCGCCCCGTCCTCCGCGCCGCCCGAACGTTTCGCGCGCCGATCGAACTCGTGCTCCGCGACATCGTCGTGTCTGAGCCACCGCCTCCCCGCCCGCCGATCCATCGCGCGAGCATCGCCGCACCACGCTGTCGCACGACGTCGTCGCACGTGCGCACGGCCCGCACGGCGCGCATCCGGCCGCCGTCTCGCGGACCCGTATACTTAATGAAAACCTAATCGAAACCAATGCGTTCGGTCGCCCGGCGGAGAACAGAAATTAGGCGGGAATTAACGGGCCGTATTTACGCTTGTTTACGGCCCGCCGTGCGATCACGGCCGGCGACCATGAAGGTCGAAGCTCCACCGCCAGTACGGCACACAACCAGAAAGGTTGAATTCAATGGCTTCCGGTATCACCCTCTCGGCCGGCGTCCGTCAGAACCTGCTCTCGCTGCAGTCGACCGCGGACATGATGGCGACGACGCAGAACCGCCTCGCCACCGGCAAGAAGGTCAACTCGGCTCTCGACAATCCGTCGAACTTCTTCACCTCGCAGTCGCTCAGCGACCGGGCGGGCGACCTCAACTCGCTCCTCGACTCGATCGGCCAGGCGGTGAAGACGCTCGACGCGGCCAACAACGGCATCACCTCGCTGACCAAGCTCGTGCAGTCCGCGAAGTCGATCGCCCAGCAGGCCCGCTCGGCGACGGCTCCGGCCGCCACCTACGACGCCCTGTCGGTCACCGGCACGCTGCCGTCCGAGACGATCGCCTCGACGATCGCCGGCGGCGCCAACGACCTCTCGGCCAAGGCCGTCAACCTCTCGTTCACCAACCAGGCCGAGACCATCGGCACCGTGACGGGCACGGCCAACCTGGCCACCGGTCCCGGCGGCGCCGGCGCGGCCGGCACGGTGCAGATCCGCGTGACGGCGTCGGGCGTCGACAAGACGTTCAACGTGACCCTGGCCGGCACCGAGGCGAACTTCGCCGCCACCCAGGCGGTGTTCGACGCCACCACGTCCGGCACCCCCGGCGACACGCTGAACAACTACATCACGATCACCAACGACGGCTCCGGCCACATGGTGTTCACGGCGGCCTCGGCCGACGTCGACTTCTCGATCAGCGCCGCCGGCTCCGGCTCGACCGCCGCCACCCTGACGGCCATCGGCGTCACCGCCGGCGCCCACAACTCGACCAGCCTGCTCGACCGCATCACCGCGGCCGGCGGCACGGCGGGCACGTCCAGCCTCGTGCTGAGCGTCACCGGCCAGACCGACAAGACCGTCACGTTCGGCAACAGCGGTGGTCAGGTCTCGACCATCGGCGAGCTGAACACCTGGATCAACAGCAATCGCGGCGCGGCCACCGGCTCGATCGCCGGCACCACGTTCTCGATGAGCCTGTCGGCGGCGTCCGGCAATGCGATCGGCTTCAACGCGACCGATGTCGGCGTCACCACGGCGCTCGGCCTCAGTGCGGCGACCGCCGACTATAACTTCGGCACCGGCGCCCGTGGCGGCATGGGCTCGGCGCTGTCGAAGTCCTTCAACAGCGACCTGACCCTCGCCGAGATCGACACCGACCTCGCCGCCGGAACCAGCATCTCGATCACGGTCGACGCCAACGACGGCAACGGCTCGCAGACCCAGACGGTCGGCCTCGCCGGAACCGACAACCTGACGTCGGTCGTGAACAAGCTGAAGGGCAACGCCACCCTCTCTGCCAACCTGGACATCTCCAACCAGGCCGGCAAGCTGAAGATGGTCGCCAAGACCGCCGACGTCGACTTCTCGATCGCCGCCGGCCTCGCCACCTCGGCCCTCAACATGACGGCCGGCTCCTACAACTCGACCAGCCTGCTCGACCAGGTCGTCGCCGGCGGCGGCTCCATCGGCGACTCCATCTCGGTGTCGGCCAATGGCGGCGCGGCCCAGACGATCACGTTCGGCAAGGGCACGGACCAGGTCTCGACGATCGCCGAGTTCACCAAGCAGATCTCGAACCTGTCCGGCGTCACGGCCAGCGTCACCGGCTCGGCGTTCTCGATCGGCGTGGCTCAGGGCACCAGCCAGACCTCGCTGACGATCTCCGGCGCCACCAACACGCTCGCCGCGATCGGCACCAGCGCCCAGACCAAGTCGGGCGTCAAGCACGAGGGTGACCCGAACACCACCCGGGCCAGCCTGCAGAAGGACTTCAACGACGTTCTCGACCAGATCGACTCGTTGTCGAAGGATGCCTCCTACAACGGCATCAACCTTCTCAACGGCGACGACCTCAAGGTGGCCTTCAACGAGAAGAACACCTCCTCGCTGACCATCAAGGGCGTCACACTCAACGCCTCCAACCTCGGCCTGAACAAGCAGAACGGCACCACGTTCCAGGACAACACGAAGATCGACGCGACCATCTCGGCGATCAACGATGCCCTGACCTCTCTGCGCACCCAGGCGTCGAAGTTCGGCTCCAACCTGACGACCGTCCAGACCCGTCAGGACTTCACCAAGAGCATGGTCAACACCCTGCAGACGGGTGGCGACAACCTGGTGCTGGCCGACTCGAACGAGGAAGGCGCCAACATGCTGGCCCTGCAGACCCGGCAGCAGCTCTCCACCACGGCCCTCTCGCTCGCCAACCAGGCGAACCAGGCCGTGCTGCGGCTGTTCTGAGTCTCTTCGGTCTACGGACAAGTACGGACGGCGGGGCTTCGGCCCCGCCGTTTACTTTTTTTGGAGACGACCCGGCGGCGCCTTCAGCCGACCGGCCGCGACCGCGGCTGCGCCCCGGCGCGCGGTCGCGGCCGGTCGGCTGAAGG
>NZ_NHSK01000194.1 GCF_016653355.1 Rhodoplanes elegans
CCGCTCGCGCCTCGGCCTCCGCCGCGGCGAGGCGGCGGCGCTCGGCGCGCGGCAGGGCGAAGCGGTCGTAGAGGATCGGCAGCATGAGCAGGGTCAGGGCCGTCGCCGTGATCAGGCCGCCGATCACCACGATGGCGAGCGGTCGCTGGATCTCGGCGCCCGGCCCGGTGGCGAACAGGAACGGCACGAGGCCGAGCGCCGCGATCGAGGCGGTCAGCATCACGGGCCGCAGCCGGCGCCGCGTGCCCTCCATCACGGCCTCGCGGAACGGCAGGTCGCCGCGGGCGCAGACCTCGTTGATGTAGGAGACCAGCACCACGCCGTTGAGCACGGCGATGCCCATCAGGGCGATGAACCCGACCGACGACGGCACCGACAGGAACTCGCCCGACGCCCACAGGGCGATCACGCCGCCGATGGTGGCGAAGGGCACGTTGCAGAACACCAGGATGGACTGCCGCAGCGAGCCGAACGTCAAGTACAGCAGCAGGAAGATGCCGGCGAGCGCGATCGGCACCACGATCATCAGGCGCACCGAGGCGCGCTGCTGGTTCTCGAACTGGCCGCCCCAGACGAGGCCGTAGCCCTTCGGCATCTCGACCTTGGCCGCGACCGCCGCCTTGGCGTCGTCGACGAAGCCGACGAGGTCGCGGCCGCGCACGTTCGCCAGCACGGTGGCGAAGCGCTGGCCGTCCTCGCGGATCACCTGGATCGGCCCGTCGTCGACATTGATGGTGGCGACCTGCGCCAGCTCGACCGTGCCGCCGCCGGGCAGCACGATCGGCACGCGGGCGAGGTCGGCCGCCGAGGCGCGCAGCCGCTCCTCGCCGCGCACCACGAGCGGCGTGCGCACCTGGCCCTCCAGCACGAGGCCGAGCCGGCGCCCGTCGACCCACACGCGAAGCGATTCCTGCACCTCCTGGGCGTTGAGGCCGAAGCGGCCGGCGCGCTCGCGGTCGACCGACACGGTGAAGTAGCGCATCCCGGCGTTGCGCAGCGCGAACACGTCGATGGCGCCCGGCACGCCGCGGATCGCCGTGGCGACGTCGCGGGCGACGCGGTTGAGGCTCTCGATGTCGTCGCCGAACACCTTGACGACGACGTCGCCGCGCGCCCCGATGATCATCTCCTGGACGCGCATGTCGATCGGCTGGGTGAGCGCGTAGTCGATGCCCGGGATGGTGTCGAGGACGCGCCGCAGCTCGCCGAGGAACCAGCGCGTGTCGGGACCGCGCCAGGTGTCCTTCGGGGCCAGCGTCATGAACATGTCGGTCTCGTTGAGGCCGACCGGGTCGATGCCGAGCTCGTCGGCGCCGGCCCGCGCCATGATGCCCTTGATCTCCGGGATCTCGGTCATCAGGGCCTCCTGGATGCGCAGGTCGGTCTGCGCCGCCTCGTCGACCGAGATGGTGGGGAACTTGCGGATGGTGACGACCGGCGTGCCCTCGTCCATCACCGGCATGAAGGTGCCGCCGATGCGCGGGAACACCACGGCGACCGCGACGATGCCGAGCGCCACCGCCGCGAACACCACGGCGGGCCGACGCATCACGAAGGCGAGCACCGGGTCGTAGGCGGCGTGCAGCTTGCGCACCAGCCACGGGTCGGCGTGAGCGCCGGCGCGCAGCAGATGCGCCGACAACGCCGGCACGATGGTCAGCGACAGCAGCAGGGCTGCGACCAGCGCCACCACGATGGTCAGCGCCACCGGGCTGAACAGGCGGCCCTCCAGGCCCTGCAGGGCGAGCAGCGGCATGAACACCACGATGATGATGGCGACGCCCGACACCAGCGGCACCGCGACCTCGCGGGTCGCCTCCAGCGTGAGGCGCAGCCTGGTCGCGAGATCGGGCTTCTCGACCGTCGAGAGCCGGTGCTCGACGTTCTCGACCACCACGACGGCGCAGTCGACCAGTAGGCCGATCGCGATCGCGAGGCCGCCGAGCGACATGATGTTGGCCGACCAGCCGAGCTGGCGCATCACCGCGAAGGTGGCGAGCACGGCGAGCGGCAGGATCAGCGACACGACCAGCGCCGAGCGGAGGTTGCCGAGGAACAGGAGCAGCATGACGACGACGAGCGCGATCGCCTCCAGCAGCACCTTCTGCACGGTCCACACCGCCTTGCCGATCAGCTCGCTGCGATCGTAGAAGATGACGACGCGGGTGCCCTCGGGAAGCTGCGGCGCGAGCGTCGCGAGCCGCGCCTTGACGCCGTCGACGACGGTGCGCGCGTTGGCGCCGCGCAGGCCGAGCACCATGCCCCACACGGCCTCGCCGGTCGCGTCGGCCGTCACCACGCCGTTGCGGGCGAGCGCCCCGAAGCGCACGTCGGCGACGTCGCCCACCCGCACGACCGAGCCGCCCCGCACCGTGACGATGGTGTTGCGCACGTCGTCGAGCGTGCGGATGCGCCCCTCCGAACGGACCAGCAGCGCCTCCTCGCCGTTGCGGATGCGGCCGGCGCCGTCGTTCCTGTTGTTGTCCGCGATCGCCTCCTCCAGCATCTGCGTGGTGATGCCGCGCGCCGCCATGGCGGACGCCGACGGGATCACCTCGAAGGTGCGCACATAGCCGCCCAGCACGTTGACGTCGGCGACGCCGGGCAGGCCGCGCAGCGCCGGCCGGATCGTCCAGTCGAGCAGCGAGCGCTTCTCCTGGACGCTCAGCGTGTCGGACTCGATCGTGAACATCACCATCTCGGCGAGCGGCGTGACGATCGGGGCGAGGCCGCCGTCGGCGTCGGCGGGAAGCTGGCTGCGCACCTCCTGCAGGCGCTCGTTGACCTGGGCGCGGGCCCAGAAGATGTCGGTGCCGTCGGCGAACTCGAAGGTGAGGAGCGCGACCGAGTAGCGGGTGGTCGAGCGCATGCGGACCAGATTGGGGATGCCGCGCGCGGCGAGCTCGATCGGCGTCGTGACGCGGCTCTCAAGCTCCTCCGGGGTGAGCCCGGGGGCCTTCATGGAGACCAGCACCTGCACGGGCGCGACGTCCGGGAAGGCGTCGATGGACAGCCGCTGATAGGCGATGGCGCCCCACACGGCGAGCGCGATCGCGCCGATGAAGACGATCAGGCGCTGGCGCAGCGCGACGTCGACGAGAGACGAGAGCATCGGATCAGTCCTGGTCGGCGGCGGCGAGCTCGGAGAGCAGCGCGACCACGCCGCGGTCGGCCACCTGGGCGCCGGGCGACAGCCGGCCGCGGATCGAGGCGGTCGCCGTCGACTCGGCGACGACCTGCACGGGCATGGCGCGGAAGCCGGTCGGCTCGCGCACGAAAACCCAGGCGCGGTCGCGATGGCGCACCACCGCGGTCGCCGGCACCGACCATTGCGGCAGTCCGTTCTGGCCGATCCGGAGCGTCGCGGCGACGGCGAGGCCGGGCCGCACGGCCCCGCCGGCGGCGTCGATCTCGGCGACCGCCACGGCCGACTGGGTCGCCGCGTCGACGGTGCGGCCGATCCGGATGATGCGGCCCTCGACCCCGTAGGCCGGCAGGATCACGCGCGATCCGACCGTGACGGCCGGCAGGCGGGCGGCCGGCACCTGCAGGTTCAGCCACAGCGGATCGAGCGCCGCGATGGACAGGAGCGCCGCCGCCGGCTCGACGCGCTGGCCCGGATTGGCGTTGCGGGCGACGATGGTGCCGGAGATCGGCGCGTGCACCGTGACGGCGCTGGCGATCTTGCGGGTGGTGCGCAGCGCCTCGATCTCGGCCTCCGACATCTCCATCAGGCCGAGGATCTGCGAGCGCTCGTCGAGTCGCGACTTGGCGTGGGCCGCCTCGGTCTCGGCGACGCGCAGCTCGCGTTCCGGAGTCACCCGGCCCTCCCACAGGAGACGTGTGCGGCGTAGCCGGTCGCTCGCCAGCGCCTCGTCGGAGAGCGCGGCGAGATACTGACGCTGCGCCTCGACGAGGTCGGGCGAGCGCAGCTTGACGATCGGCTGACCGGCCGTGACGGTCTCGTCGGCGGCGACCAGCACGGTCTCGACCAGGCCGCCGGCCGGCGCCGCGACGACGCGGAGCTGCTGCGGCGGGATCGCCACGGTGCCGGGCAGCGACAGGTCGAACTCGCCCGTCTCCGGCGTGACCGCCGTCGTGCCGATGCCGGCGGTGCGCATCTCGCGCTCGTCGAGCGTGAGGGCGATTCCCTCGCGGTCGCGCACCGCCGCCGCGGCGGCTTCGGCGACGGCGGCCGCCGAGGCGGTCGGTGCGCCGTCGGCAGCGAGCGCAGGCGACAGGACGAGCGTCATCGTCAGGGCGGCGGCGAGCGCGCGCCCGGTGAGAGCAGTCGGGGAAGGCATCGGTGTCTCGTTCGGTTCGGCTCGGAACGTCCAAGCGGAGAATTTCCAAGTCGGGCCGCCGGGACGCGCGTCGGAGACGGGTCTCGATCGCAGTCCATGCGGGCGCGTATCGCGTCTCGCGTCAGGCTGCTCGGTCTCGCACGATGCGCTCCCTGTCTGTCGATCCTGGGCCAAGAGGTAGAACAGTCCGGGCGCTGCGCCAGCCCCCCGGCCGGTGTGCGCGATGTCGCACCGTGCGACGGGACGCCGCGATCGTTCCAAGATTTCCAGGAATTACGTGCCGAATCGCCGACGTGATCACGTCCTGCGACACCCTGCCGTACCACCCGGCGGTGTTAGCGACTTCCGTGGGAGTCGCTCCGTGCTCCGCTCATGGCCGCGAAGGCGGACATCCAGGGCCGCACGTCGAGCCGCCCCCACCGTCGCGGTGACGAGCGGAGCGAGAGGGGCTTGTTTCGACCGAGAGCGCTTCTATCGCTGCGGCGACATCAGAGCGTCGACCGTGCCGGCCCGGGTGTTGGCGAGGGCGGCGCGGATGCGGCGGTCGAGCTCCGGCTCCAGGAACGGCTTGGGCAGGATGTGCTCGTGGCGCACGCCGGCCAGCACGGTGGAGTCGGCATAGCCGGTGATGAACAGGATCGGCAGCGCCGGGCGGCGCAGGCGCGCCTCGCGGGCGAGGTCGAGGCCGCTCATCCCCGGCATGGCGAAGTCGATCAGCGCGAGCTCGATGTCGTCGCGCGAGGCGAGCCGGTCGAGCGCGGCGCCGCCGCTGCCCGCCTCGACGACCCGGTGGCCGAGCGTCTCCAGCATGGTCGCGGTGACGTGGCGGACGTCGTCGTCGTCGTCGACCACCAGCACGCAGGCGGACAGGCGCTTGCCGGTCGGCTTCTCGGGAGCGCCGTTGGTCTCGGCCTCCTCGGCCGAGGGGGCGCGCGGGAAGAACACCCGCACCGTGGTGCCGTGTCCCGGCTCGGTCTCGATGGCGACGCCGCCGCCGGACTGCTTGGCGAAGCCGAGCACCTGCGAGAGGCCTAGCCCGGAGCCCTTGCCGACCGTCTTGGTGGTGAAGAACGGTTCGAACGCCTTGGCCTGCACCTCCTCCGACATGCCGGTGCCGGTGTCGCTCACCGCCACCTCGACATAGTCGCCGGGCCCGGGATGCTCGGGCCGGGTCGGGTCGTCGCGTGTCACGTTGGTGGTGCGCACGGTGAGCCGGCCGCCGACCTGCATGGCGTCGCGCGCGTTGATGGCGAGGTTGAGGATGACGAGCTCGAGCTGGGTCGGATCGACCAGCGCCGACCACGGCTCGTCCGCCAGCACGGTCTCGATCTCGATGCCGCCGCCCATCGTGGTGCCGAGCAGCTCGCGCATGCGCGTCACCGTCTCGTTGAGGTCCAGCGCGCGCGGCTCCAGCCGCTGGCGGCGCGAGAAGGCGAGGAGCTGGGCGATCAGCTTGGCGCCGCGCTCCGCCGCGATGCGGATGTGGGTGACCCGCCGCATCAGCTTGGGATCGTCGGCCTCGGCCCACAGCCGCTCCAGATGGCTGGCGTTGCCGAGGATCACGGTGAGCAGATTGTTGAAGTCGTGGGCGACGCCGGAGGTGAGCTGGCCGACGGCGTCGAGCCGCTGCATCTGGCGTAGCGTCGCCTCGACCTGCTCGCGCTCCTCGATCTGGGCGAGGAGCTGGCGGTTGGCGGCGGCGAGATCCTCGGTGCGCTCGGCGACCCGCGTCTCCAGCGTCTCGTTGAGGCGGAGCAGCTCCTCGCGGCTCTTGCGCAGCGCCGCCTCGAAGCGCCGCGCCGCACTGACGTCGACGCAGGAGCCGATGAACCCCAGGAAGGCGCCGTCGGCGGCGTAATGCGGGACGCCGGTGTCGTCGACCTGGCACCACTCGCCGTCGCGACGGCGCAGCCGGAACTCGAAGCGGAACGGCTCGCGCTGGGCGAACGCGGCGCCGTAGACGCTCTCGCAGCGGGCACGGTCGTCGGGATGGACGTCGGCGAGCCAGCCGTCGCCGAGCGAGGCGTCGAGACTGCGGCCCGTGAAGGCGAGCCACGGCCGGTTGAACCAGGTGGCGCGGCCGGACGGCTCGCACACCCAGATCATCACCGGCGCCGAGTCGGCGAGGTCGCGGAAGCGCGCCTCCAGGCGGGCGAGCTCGTCGGTGCGGCGGCGCTCCTCCTCGCTGGCGCGGGCGTTGGAGAGGGCGCTCGCGAGATGCCCGACGACGAGGTCGAGGAAGCCGCGATAGTCGTCGTCGAAGGCACGCCGCGGGTTGATGCCGATCACCACGGCGCCACAGGTCGCGCCGGCGGCGCCGAGCCGCGGCACCGGCAGCACCAGCGCGCGCTTCACCGGCTCCGGCCACGCCGCGCCGGTGAGCGAGCCGAAGCGGAACGGCAGATAGTCGATCAAGGCCGCCTCGCCGGTGCGGATCACCCGGGCGACGCTCCACGGGTCGTCGTCCTCCGGGCCGATCTCCGCCGCGAACCGATCCGCCGGCACCCGGGTGGCGCCGACCGCGCGGGCGACCCCGCGGTCGTCGTCGTGCAGATAGAGGAGAGCGAGCGGCACGTCCGGATTGTCGGCGCCCAGCACCGCGAGGGCGCATTTGCAGGCGTGCTCGACCGTGCGGGCGTCGGCCGTCTGGGCCGCGAGCTCGCGCAGGATCTTCAGGCGACGTTCGCCCAGCACCCGTTCGGTCGTCTCGGTGACGGCCGTGAAGACGCCGCCGATGCGGCCGTCGGCATGCTTGATCGGGCTGTAGGAGTAGGTGAAGTAGGCTTCTTCCAGATAGTTGTTGCGGTCGAGCGGCAGGAGCACGTCCTGCGACCACGTCGCCTCGCCCTTCAGCACGCTCTCGAGCTGCGGCCCGATGATGCTCCAGGTCTCCGGCCAGATGCCGCGGCCGGAGCGGCCGAGGCTGGCCGGATGCTTGGTGAGCCCGAGGATCGGCCGGTAGGCGTCGTTATAGAGCATCACCAGGTCGGGCCCCCACCAGATCACCATGGGGAAGCGCGACGCGAGGCAGATGCTCACCGCCATCTTGAGCGCGTCGGGCCATTGCCCTGGCGGGCCGAGCGGCGACCGTGTCCAGTCGTGCGCCCGCATGAGCGCGCCCATCTCGCCGCCCTCGGCGAGGAACTGGCATGTCGTAGAAATGATCTCGGCTCTTCCGGGTTCTGGGACGGTGACTGTCGCGGTTTTTTGGGTCGTTTCTGTGTTGGCCGCGTCTTTGGTCGGGTCGGCGTCGGTCGCGGTGGGCCGCGGTGGCTCGGCGGCGCACACCGGGGTGGGCGGATCGGCGTTCGCGCGATGCGCTGTCATCACTCGGGACTCGGGCACGGCATCGAACGGGCTGCGGACTGTCGCCGGCGAACCGAGGCCCCACAACGGCGCGTCGGTGCGCCCCGGGGACCGCGCGAACTGGTTTCGGTCAAGGTGACGGAATGTGGGAGACCAGTCAAATCGATTTCGCGCGCAGAGGTTTAGGCCCGGGCTACGGATCCCCTTGCGTGTGCCTTCGCGGGCTGTAACGTGCGGCCCCCGATCCACCCCCGAGGACCACGACGCCATGGATGCGACCGCGCTGCGCGCCCTGCAGGCTCCGATCAAGGAGCGCTACAAGTCCGATCCGGCGACCGCCCTGATCACTTTGAGGGCCAAGGGTGCGCTCGACGACACCAGCATCGCCTGCAAGGTCGAGACCGGCCGGGCGCTGGCGGTCGCCGGTCTGCATCCGGCGAGCGGCGGCAGCGGGCTCGAGCTGTGCTCGGGCGACATGCTGCTCGAGGCGCTGGTCGCCTGCGCCGGCGTCACATTGAAAGCGGTGGCGACGGCGCTGGCGATCCCGCTCGCGAGCGGCACCGTCACGGCGGAGGGCGATCTCGATTTCCGTGGCACGCTCGGCGTCGCCAAGGACGCGCCCGTCGGCTTCGCCGCGATCCGGCTGACCTTCACGGTCGCCACCGACGCGCCGCAGGAGCAGCTCGACCAGCTCCTGAAGTTGACCGAGCGCTACTGCGTCGTCTACCAGACCATCAAGAACGGCCCGCAGGTGACGGTGCGCCTCGACCGGGCGTGAGGCGGCGTCCGATCGGTTCGGATGTCTCCACTTCTGCAGGTCGGGCTTCGCCTGTTTTCTCGGTCGTTCCGGGGCGGCGCGCGAGCGCCGAGCCCGGAACCCATACGCCCGGTCTCTCGTGAACCACCGGCACAAGGGGTTATGGATTCCGGGCTCGCGAGCCTGCGGCTCGCGCCCCGGAATGACGGGCTCTTGAGGATCTCGTACCCGTCATGTCCCCCGATCTCGCAGTGCTGCTGCCGCTCGTCTCCAAGATGGCGATCACGGCCCTGATCGTCGTCGTCGCGACGCTCGCGGCCGAGCGTGCCGGCCCCGTGCTCGGCGCCATGATCGCGACGCTGCCGACCTCGACCGGCCCGGCCTATGTGTTCCTCGCGCTCGCCCACGACGCCGACTTCATCGCGGCGGCGGGTCTGTCGAGCTTCGTCGCCAACATCGCCAACGGCGCCTTCGCCCTCGTCTACATCCGCATGGCGCAGCGCCACGGAATCGTCGCGAGCGCGCTCGGCGCGCTGTCGGGATGGTTCGCCGCCGCGCTCGTCGTGCAGGCGGTGGCGTGGACGACCGTGCCCGCCATGATCGCCACGTTCGGCGTGCTGATCGTCTGCGTGCTGGCGGCCGCGCGCTTCCGCCATGCCAAGATGCCGATGGCGCGGCGCCGCTGGTACGACATCCCGGCCCGCGCCGTGATGGTGGCGAGCCTGGTCGGCTTCGTGGTGACGGCCAGCTCCTGGCTCGGCACCGCCTTCACGGGGCTGTTCTCGGCGTTTCCGGTGGTGCTGCTGAGCTTCGTGATCATCCTGCAGTCGCGCCTCGGCGGGCCGGCGAGCGCCGCCATTCTCGCCAACGCGCTGCTCGGCCTGATCGGCTTCTCGTCGGCCTGCCTGACCATCCATCTCGCCGTGCCGCTCCTCGGCGTGTGGCCCGGCCTCGCGACGGCGCTCGCCGTCGCGGTCGGCTTCAACCTCGCGGTGCTGCTGATCCGTCGGCCGCGGCCGCCGACGCGGCCGGCGGCCTGAACCGCTCGCGTGCGACGCAAAACGGGCTAGGATCGGCCGGTGCCACCCGACCGCCCGCCGCCATGGACATCCGCCAGCTCCGCGCCTTCGTCGCCATCGTCGATCTCGGCAGCCTGACGCGGGCGGCCGCGTCGCTCCATGTCGCGCAGCCGGCGCTGAGCCAGCGCATGACGCGGCTGGAGGCGGAGCTGAAGACGCCGCTGCTGTTGCGCAGCCCGCAGGGCGTGCGGCCGACCGAGGCCGGCAAGGCGCTCTACCGCCACGCCCGCACGGTGCTGCGCCAGCTCGAGGAGGCGCGCGCCGAGGTGCAGCTCGGCGCCGCCGCCGGCGCCACCGGTCCGGTCGCGGTCGGCCTGCCGACGACGGTCGCGGCCATGCTGGCGGCGCCGCTCCTGCGGCTGGTGCGCGAGCGCCATCCCGGCATCCGGCTGCAGCTCTTCGAGTCGATGAGCGGCTATCTGGCCGAGCTGCTCGCCAACGGCCGGCTCGATCTCGTGATGCTCTACCGTGACATGGAGACCCCCAACGTGGCCGTGGAGCCGCTGCTGCAGGAGGACCTGTTCGTGATGGGCAGGCTGTCTATCGCGGACCCATCGCTCGGTTCGATCAACGGGACCGCCGCCGGCGATGCCGGGGCGGGCGGAACCTGTTCGGTGGCGGCGCTTGCCGGCGTGCCGCTGGTGCTGCCGAGCGGCAGCCAGGGCCTGCGGCTCCTGGTCGAGCGTGCCTTCGCGCGGGCCGGCGCCGAGGCGCCCAATGTCGTCGCCGACATCGACTCGCTGCCGCTGCTGCTCGGCGCCGCGCTCGATGGGCTCGCCTGCACGGTGCTGCCGTGGTCGGCGCTCGCGGCGCTGCCGGCCGGCGTGACGCTGCCCCACCGCCGCCTGGTCGAGCCGGCGGTGGCGCGGCCGGTGAGCCTGTGCCGGCTCGCCTCGGCGGCCCGCACGGCGGCCGTCGAGG
>NZ_NHSK01000195.1 GCF_016653355.1 Rhodoplanes elegans
ACGCCTCCACCTCCTTGCGACGAAGCCGCTTGCGCAGCACCGGCTGCTCGGCCGCGTCCACCCCGTGCAGTTGAAAGATATGCTTCGACGTATCCATTCCGATGCGGATACTCTGGCTCACGGACGGCCCCCTCGTTTGAGATCTTCACCGACCTCATTCTGGCACAGCGATGCCGTAGGGGGCCGTCCACACCATCAAGCCCCTGTCTGTCGTGAGTCACCTGCGCCGGGGATATGGATCCCGGGCTCGCGAACCTGCGGTTCGCGCCCCGGGATGACGTGAAGCGACGTCGACCGTCTACTTCTGCGCCGCCGCCGCCGCCGCTTCGAGGTTCTCCAAGAGCGCCGGTGCGAGCCTGAGGGCGGCGGCGAGCTTGGCCAGGAACGCCGTCTCGGCCGGGTTGTCGGAATTGATGGCGAGGCGGGCCGCCGCGTAGACCTGGGCGCCGACGGCCGGCGAGGTCGCCTGGGCGGCCAGCGCCTCGGGCGACAGCGGCTTGGCGAACGCGTTGACCAGGAAGGCGGTCGCGTCGGCGTCGAGGCCCGCCTTGGCGAGGCCGCCGACGATGTGGGTCCGCTCCGCCTCGTCGAGCACGCCGTCGGCCGCCGCCGCGGCGATCATGGCGTGCACCAGGAGGAGCGCCGTCGCCTCGTCGGTCGCCGCGTCGGCGGTCTCGCCGAACGGGCTCGCAGCCGGGGCCGGCGTGACGCCGCCGCCGAGATCGACCAGCGGCTTGCCGGCCTTGTAGGCCTCCAGCGCCCGGTAGGCGAGGCCGCCGATCATGGCGAGGCCGCCGAGCTTCGCCGCCGAGGCGGCGACGCCGCGGCCGGCGCCGGTGCCGAGCAGCAGCGCGGCGAGCCCGCCGAGCGCCGCCCCGCCGGCGAGCTGGTTGCCGGCGACGAGCTCGCGCGCCCGCGCCAGGAGATCGCCGGCGCTCGAGCCGGTCGCCTGGGTGAGGGCCGCGTCGGCCTTGGCGCCGATGCCGGTGGACGCTTCCACGTCGCGGGCCGCCTCCTGCACGCCGGTCTTGGCGGCGCCGAGGATCTGCCCGATCACGCTGGCGAAGCTGCCGGTGCCGACCGGTGCGCCGGCGGCGCCGTCGCGCATCCCGGCCTGGAGGTCGGTCGCAGCCTGCCCGAGCACGCTGCTGATTCCGCCGGCGGCGCCGTTCTTGCCGCCCAGAATCGTGTCGAGGATCGTCTTCGAATCCATGAGCTCAATCTCCTGTCGCGAGGTCCGGGCGCAGTGCTCTGTCCGGCGTGGTCCTGGCGCAAAAATCACCGCACGCTCGGCGGCGGCCCTACGGGCGTCGTCCGCCCGCAAGAAGGCGCCGCGCTGAAAACGACCGCGCGGGTGCCGGTAGTATAGGAAGATTTCAGCCGTTCGGCACGCGCCGCGACGCGCGTCCACACCCGGCGCTGCGCAGGGCGCTACGCCCGCTGGGGCGGGCGAATCGGGTCGATCGGGGTGGGCGTGCGGGCCGCCGACGCCTCAGGCGTGGCCGGCCTCGCTCGACAGCATGCCGGGCGGGATGCCGATCTTCTCCAGCGCGCGGTCGTACTTGCGCTCGGTGTCGGGGCCGAAGATCAGCTCCGAATCGGCGGCGCAGTGCAGCCACCCGTTCGACTGGATCTCGGTCTCGAGCTGGCCCGGCGCCCAGCCGGCATAGCCGAGCGCCAGCACGGCCGAGAGCGGCCCGTCGCCGCGGGCGATCGCCTTCAAAATGTCCAGCGTGGCGGTCAGGCAGATGCCGTCGTCGATCGGCAGGGTCGAGTTCTCGATGAAGAAGTCGGCCGAGTGGAGGACGAAGCCGCGTCCGGTCTCGACCGGGCCGCCGCGCAAGACCTTCACGGCGCCGGCGCGCGGCGGCAGGATGATCAGATCGGAGGCGGGAATGACCTCGAGCTGGACCAGGAGGTCGGCGAACGAGATGTTCGGCGCCGGCTGGTTGACGATGATTCCCATCGCCCCTTCCGACGAATGCGCGCACACATAGATGAGGCTGCGGGCGAAACGCTCGTCGCGCATGCTCGGCATGGCGATCAGCATCTGTCCGTCGAGGTAGCCCCGCTTGGGCTCGTGCTGCTGCGCGATCTTCCGGGCGGCTTTCATCTCGGCGAGATTACTCCGAGGGGCGCGGGTTCGGCAACGCGGCTGGCCGTCGCCCGGGCCGCGACGCGCGCGCACCCCCTCTGCAGGACCTTTGAAATCCGGTCGGGCGGTCCGACCTTACGCGGGACACGAGACCAGGTGATGAACGGAGCGGCGACTCGCGCCATGCAGGCGGTCGGTTCCATGGGCAGATGGCTCGCACTCCTTCCGGCGCTGGGCCTGATGCTGGCTGTCGGGGCGGTGCCCGGACCGGCCTTTGCGGGCGGTGCCTCGGCTTCCGCCTGGGACGGCGACAATCGCGCCGCGGTCCGCCTCGTCGGCGGAACGCCGGGACCGGACCCGGCGTTCCTCGCGGCCGGCGCGGAAATCCGGCTCGCCCCCGGCTGGAAGACCTATTGGCGGTATCCCGGTGACTCGGGCGTGCCGCCGCGCTTCGATTTTTCCGCCTCCACCAATGTCCGGGCCGCCACGGTGCGATGGCCGGCGCCGAAGCGATTCGAGGACGGTGGCGGCACGGCGATCGGCTATTCGCAGCGGGTCTTGTTTCCGCTCGCGGTCGAGCGCATCGACCCGGCGAAGCCGGCGACCCTGGTGCTCGCTCTCGACTATGCGATCTGCGAGAGGCTGTGCGTCCCGGCCTCCGGGCGCGCCACGCTGACGCTGCCGGCCGGGACCGGCGAGGCCGCCGCCGTCACGGCCGCCCTGGCGCGCGTGCCGAAGCCCGCGGCGGTCGGCGCCGACGGGCCGCTCGCGGTGCGCAGCGTGCGGGTGGAGGGGGACTGGCCGAAGCCGCGGGTCGTCGTCGCCGTCGCGGCGCCGGCCGGCACGACGCCCGACCTGTTCGCTGAAGGGCCGAGCGAGGACTGGGCCCTGCCGCTGCCCGAGCCTATGGGGGAGGGGCCGGACGGCACCCGTCTGTTCGGCTTCGCGGTCGACGGTGCGCCGCCCGGCACCGACCCGAGGGGCACCACCCTGACGCTGACCGCCACGGCCGGCGACGTCGCCGTCGAGGTGAAGGCGCGGCTCGACTGACACGGCGCCTCGCCTCGGCTCGCCCGGGGCGCGCGCGAAAGGCTTGCGCCGTGTCGCACGGATGCTTCTATTCGCGGCGTAACGGTACTGCGGCCCGGCACGCCGGCCCGCGGCACCGGAATCCCCCTCCGGACGGCGGTGCGTTCCGCCGCGCCGGGCCGCCCATCGAGGACGAGAGAGACCATGCCCATCACAGTCGGCGATCGCATTCCCGAGGCCAAGTTCCGCGTCATCACGGCGGAGGGACCGGCCTGGGTCTCCACCGACGAGATCTTCAAGGGCAAGACCGTGGTGCTGTTCGCGGTGCCCGGCGCCTTCACGCCGACCTGCTCCAACAACCACCTGCCGGGCTTCCTGCGTCACGCCGACGCCATCAAGGCGAAGGGCGTCGACACCATCGCGGTGACGTCGGTCAACGACGCCTTCGTGATGGAGGCGTGGAAGAAGGCGAGCGGCGCCGAGGGCAAGATCGAGTTCCTGGCCGACGGCAACGGCGACTTCGCCAAGGCGGTCGACCTGACGATCGACATCTCGGCCGGCGGCCTCGGCGTGCGCTCCAAGCGCTACGCCATGCTGGTCGAGGACGGCGTCGTGAAGAAGCTCTCGGTCGAGCAGGAGACCGGCAAGGCCGAGCTGTCGAGCGCCGACGCGCTCCTGGCGGCGATGTAGGTCTGTACTGTCCGGGCGTATCCGCGGCCCTATCGCCTCGCGGCTCCATCGTTCCCTCCCCCCTTGTGGGGGAGGGACAGGGAGGGGGGTGAGCCGCAGTCTCTGAGTTTGCGGCTCACCCCCCTCTCCACCTCTCCCCCACAAGGGGGGAGAGAGCCGGCTGCGGCGAGCCGAACCACCTCACACCGTCATCGGTGTTCCAGCGTCTACCCCCGCTCCGCCCGCTGGGCGGCGCGGAGCTCGGCGATCGCCTCGCGGGCGAGCTCGTCGGCGCGTTCGTTGAGGTCGTGGCCGGCGTGGCCCTTGACCCAGTGCCAGGCGACGTCGTGGCGGCGGATCGCCTCGTCGAGGCGCTGCCACAGGTCGACGTTCTTCACCGGCTTCTTGTCGGCCGTCTTCCAGCCGTTCCGCTTCCAGCCGTGGATCCAGCCGGTGATGCCCTGGCGCAGATACTGGCTGTCGGTGTGGAGGTCGACGGCGCAGGGGCGCTTGAGCGTCTCCAGCGCGACGATCGCCGCCATCAGCTCCATGCGGTTGTTGGTGGTCAGCGGCTCGGCGCCCTTCAGCTCGCGGGTGCGACCGTCCCATTCGAGGATCGCGCCGAAGCCGCCCGGGCCGGGATTGCCCGAGCAGGCGCCGTCGGTGTGGATGATGACGCGCTTGGCCGCCGCGCCCGTGTCGTCGCTCACGCTCGCCTCGATCCCTGTGGTCACGCCGCGTCGATGCCGTAGTCGCGGGCGCCGCCGATCGTCTGGTGGAAGCGGAGCTTGCGGTAGTATTCGAGCGGGTCCTTGCGGCGCACCAGCGCGCCGGCCGGCACCGCGAACCAGTCGTACAGCCGGGTCAGCAGGAAGCGCAGGGCGGCGCCGCGGCACAGCACCGGCAGGGCGGCGCTCTCGTCGCGCGACAGCGGCCGCACCTTGCCGTAGCCGTCGAGCAGGGCGCGGCCCTTGGTGACGTTGTAGGCGCCGTCCGGCTCGAAGCACCAGGCGTTGAGGCAGATCGCGACGTCGTAGGCGAGCGTGTCCGTGCAGGCGAAGTAGAAGTCGATCAGGCCCGACACCTTGTCGCCGAGGAAGAACACGTTGTCGGGGAAGAGGTCGGCGTGGATGACGCCGCGCGGCAGCCCGTCCGGCCAGCCGCCCTCGAGGGCGGCGAGCGCCGTCTCGACGGCGTCGGCGAGGCCGGGCGTCACCTCGTCGGCGCGCGCCTCGGCGGCCTCGAACAGCGGCCGCCAGCCGTCGACCGAGAGCGAATTGCGCCTCTCCATCGGAAAGTCACGGCCGGCGAGATGCAGGGCGGCGAGCGCGCCGCCGAGCGCGTGGCAATGGGCGACGCCCGGGCGCCGCAGCCACATGCCGTCCAGGAAGGTGACGATCGCGCAAGGGCGGCCGGCGATCCGGCCGAGCGCCTGGCCGGCCCGGCTCTTCACCGGCTGCGGGCAGGTCAGGCCGCGCGCCGCGAGATGCTCCATCAGGCCGATGAAGAACGGCAGGTCGGCCTCGGCGACCCGCTTCTCGTACAGGGTCAGGATGTAATGGCCGCGCGACGTGTGCAGGAGGAAGTTCGAGTTCTCGACCCCCTCGGCGATGCCCTTGCAGGACAGGAGGCTGCCGAGGTCGTAGTCGGCGAGATAGGCCTGCAGCTCGTCGGCCGTGACGTCGGTGTAGACGGCCATCCCACCCCCAAAGAGCATTGTTCCGCGACGTGGAGTCCCTCCCGCCGCGGACAATGCACCCCCTCAAAAACTGCATTCGAAGGCCCGGGACGCCGCTCGCGCGGCGCGCCCCTCACTCGGCGGCGGTGCCGGAGGCCTTGTCGAGCTCCCGGAGCTGCCGCGGCAGCGGGAAGAACATGCTTTCGGTGGCGCCCGACACGGTCTCGACCGCGACGTCGAAGCGCGCCGCGAAGGCGTCGATGATCTCCTCGACCACCACCTCGGGGGCCGAGGCGCCGGCCGTGAGGCCGAGCGTCCGGATGCCGCCGAGCTGCGACCAGTCGATGTCGGCGGCGCGGTCGACGAGCTGCGCGTGCGGGCAGCCGTTGCGTAGGGCGACCTCCTGCAGGCGCTTGGAGTTCGAGGAGTTCGGCGAACCGACCACGATCAGGGCGTCGACCCGCGGCGCCACCGTCTTGACGGCCTCCTGCCGATTGGTGGTGGCGTAGCAGATGTCTTCCTTGTGGGGCGCCGTGATCTGCGGGAAGCGCCGCTGCAGGGCCGCGATGATCCCGGTGCAGTCGTCGATCGACAGCGTCGTCTGGGTCACGTAGGCGAGCTTCGACGGATCGCGCGGCGTGAAGGTCTCGACGTCCGCCACCGTCTCGATCAGCGTGATGGCGCCGGGCGGGAGCTGGCCCATGGTGCCTTCCACCTCGGGGTGGCCGGCATGGCCGATCAACACGATCTCGAGGCCGCGCTTGTGGTGCACCTCGGCCTCGCGATGGACCTTGGAGACCAGCGGGCAGGTGGCGTCGAGGGCGAAGAAGTTGCGCTTGGCGGCGCTCTCCGGCACGGACTTCGGCACGCCGTGGGCCGAGAACACCACGGGCGCCGTGGTCTCCGGGATCTCGTCGAGCTCCTCGACGAAGATCGCGCCCTTCTTCTTCAGGCTCTCGACCACGTAGCGGTTGTGGACGATCTCGTGGCGCACATAGACGGGCGGCCCGTACAGCGCCAGCGCCCGCTCGACCGTGTCGACGGCCCGCACCACGCCGGCGCAGAAGCCGCGCGGCGAGCACAGCAGAATCTGCAGCGGCGGCTTGGTCTTGACGGTGGAGTCGACGCCCGAAGCGGCGTCCGTGGCGTCGCGGGCGGGCGGCATGGCTGGTCCCTGGCTCGTCATGTCGTCTCCTGATCCGTCGGTTTGGCCTCCCCCCGGAGCCCTGTCAAGGCAGGGGTCCGGGCGGGTTGCGCCGGGGCCGGCGTCTCGACTATATAGGTCTTGAATTCCGTCATTTCCTGAAATGACACAGGCTTCGCCTCCGAGGGGCGGGCGAGGCACAGAGGAGCTTTGACCCATGTCCACCCAGCCGCTCATGCCCAAGGCCACCGCCGTCTGGTTGGTCGAGAACACGGCCCTCTCGTTCGATCAGATCGCCGATTTCTGCAAGCTGCACCCGCTCGAGGTGAAGGCGATCGCCGACGGCGACGCCGCCCAGGGCATCAAGGGCCTCGACCCGATCGTCACCGGCCAGCTCAGCCGCGAGGAGATCGCCCGGGCCGAGAAGGATACCTCCGTCCGGCTGCGGCTCGCCGAGTCGAAGGTGCGGGTGCCGGAGGCCAAGCGCAAGCGTGGGCCCCGCTACACCCCGGTGTCGCGCCGCCAGGACCGCCCCAACGCGATCCTCTGGCTGGTGCGCAATCATCCCGAGCTGAAGGACAGTGCGGTGATGCGCCTGGTCGGCACCACCAAGGCGACCATCAAGGCGATCCGCGACCGCACCCACTGGAACTCGGCCAGCCTGACGCCGCTCGACCCGGTGACGCTCGGCCTGTGCTCGCAGATCGACCTCGACATGGAGGTCGCCCGCGCCGCCAAGGAGCGGCCGCCGACCGACACCGATCAGGGCGTCACCCTGCTGCCGGCCGAGGTCACCACCGGGCCGGACGCCGAGGAGGCCGAGGAGGACAGCCGCCGTCCGAGCGAGGAGCTCGACGTCGAGGCGGTGTTCGCCAAGCTCAAGCAGATCGGCGGCGGCAAGGGCGACGAGGACGACGAGGACTGACCGCCCCGACGGTCGCCGGCTGCGCTAGAAGCCCTGTGATGCGGGTATACCGGGCACGCGATGGCTGGACCGGGCCTGTGAGGAGCGGCCGAAAGGCCGCGTCTCGAACCCTGCGGCCCCTCGGGACGAGGTCGGAGCGGGCCGATGGCCGACGCTCCGACGTGAAACCACTCCGACGTGAAACGAGCGATCCGCGGTCGGTGAAAACGTTTTCACCGACCCTCGAAGGGCCACGCGGCCGCTCCCTGCAGGATCGATCGGTGTGTCGAAACGCCCGTCGCCGCGCCCGGCGCGGACGCGCTGCGATCGAGGGCGAGATCAGACGCGCAACATCAGGGGCGCCCGTCGGGGCTCGCCGCCTGCTTCTCGGTGCGGCCCTGGGTCAAGGCCCAATGCACCGCCTGGGTGCGGGACGGCAGGCCGAGTCGCGCCAGGATGCCCGACACGTGGATCTTCACCGTGTTGGGGGACAGCCCGAGCTGGCGGGCGATCTCGACATTGGTGAGCCCGTTGGTCATCAGCGACAGCACCTGCCATTGGCGCTTGCTGAGGATCGGCTGACGCTCGTCGCCGCTGTCGCCGCCGTGCCCGCGATGCGCGAGGCCGCGCACCGCCGGGCGCGGCGCCACGGCGGTCAGCACCGCCGCTTCGAGTCCGCCGGCGACGGCCGAGGTGATGTCCGGCCGCTCGGCGACGACGTCCGACAGTCCGGCGGCGTTCGGGACCGCGGTCGGGCCGGCGGCCCGTTGCGCCTCGGCCAGGGCGGCCGCCACCGCGGTGACGTCGACATGCAGCAGGACCGCGCGGCTGCCGTCGGACGCATGGGGCAGCCCGAGCAGCATGAACGATGTGTTCTGGACCGGGGAGCGGCGTTGATAGACGATCGAGACGATATCGGTCTGGCCGGCGAGAAGCTGGGAGATGCCGGTGATCAGGCGAGGCGACAGGGGGTCCGCGAAGGCACAGAAGCGCAGGTAGTTCTCGCCGATGCCGTAATTGGGCGGCGACCGATCCTCGAAGGGCAGCACCAGACCGCCGGCATCCACAAAGGATTTCCATTGCGGATTGACCGCGAGAATGAACCCGAACCGGTCCAGCAGCGCGGCGTAGACGGTCAGGTCGCGGAACAGTGCGTCGGAGGTGGTCACTCGGAATCCCCTACTGCGACTCGGGCTCGGCGATCCGTCGGGCCGGGAGACGACCCATGTCCGGGCCAATCCTCCGACCATGCGCGACATGAAGTGTCACGTATTCGTGACTCGCTGGGCGGTCGGAGTGTACTAGCCTCAAGTCTAATTCCTAATTGGAGCCGTATTAGCCCGTCTGATTGTGCATTTTCGGACCTCGCCGATCGGCAACTTATTCCCTATAAACTTTAGGATGAGTGCGATCTCGTTTCGATCTGCATGAGTGTACTTGTTTCGAAGCTACACAATCGCAATCCGCCACTCGAATCAATCCCGATCAGCCACAAGCAAGTCTGGTTCAACCCCTCGTCTTCTCGAATTAGGAAACTATCTGTCACCTTTGTCTCCCAATCCTTGCCTGTGTCGTCGAGGAATGAGGTTTCAGGCCACGAGCCCGCGCGAACTCACGTGATTGTGATCAGTTTGCTTCGAACGCGAGCGGGGGGTGCTGCAACCGCCGGTGCCGATCTCCGGGCGGGCTGTCCGACCCGGCGGCGGCAGGCCGCGAATCAACGCGGCCGCAGAGGAATTCGGCGACACCGGAACGGGCTTTCCGGTCGAAGGGCGCTGCGGCAGAGGCAGTTCCGAGGCGGATTAGCCCTGGCTGCGCGCAGTTGCTAGCGTGCAGTGAAACATCGGCAACCGAGCACAGCCATGGCGGAGCACGACGCGTCCCGACCCGGTCCGCCATCGCCCTGCGAGACGGGCGCCGGGCCGTCGGCCGCGCGGGAAAGCCGGGCGGCACGCCTGCGGCGGAGCGGCGAACGCGGGCTGCGCAGCGCCATGCATGTGTGGTGGCGGCTCAGCCGCGGCATGACGCTCGGCGTGCGCGCCATGGTGATCGACGGCGACGGCCGGGTGCTGCTGGTGAAGCACTCCTACGTCTCGGGCTGGTACCTGCCGGGCGGTGGCGTCGAGCCCGGCGAGACCCTGCACGAGGCGCTGGAGCGCGAGCTCTTCGAAGAGGGCAATGTCCGGCTGACCGGCGCGCCGGCCCTGCACGGCCTCTACCTCAATGCGCACGTGTCGCGGCGTGATCACGTCGCGCTCTACGTGGTGCGGGCGTTCGAGCAGCCGTCGGCGCCGATCCCGAACCGCGAGATCGTCGCCACCGGCTTCTTCGCGCTCGACGCCCTGCCGGACGAGACGACGCGCGGCACCCGCGCCCGCATCGCCGAGGTTTTTCACGGCACTCCGGCGACCGGTCGCTGGTGAGTCACGCCTTGGCGAAGCGGTCGCGGTCGTGCGGGGCCGAGAAGTCGAGCTCCGGCCCGAGCGGCACGATGCCGGTCGGGTTGATGGTGGGGTGACTGCCGTAATAGTGCCGCTTGATGTGATCGAGCGACACGGTCGCGGCGACGCCCGGCACTTGCCAGAGGTCGCGCAGATAGTTCGACAGGGCCGGATAGTCGGCGATCCGCCGCAGGTTGCACTTGAAGTGCCCGACATAGACGGCGTCGAAGCGGATCAGCGTCGTGAACAGGCGCCAGTCGGCCTCGGTGAGCCGGTCGCCGACCAGATAGCGCTGCGTCGCGAGCCGCGCCTCGATCGCGTCGAGTGCCGCGAACAGCGCCCGGAACGCCTCCTCGTAGGCGCTTTGGGTCGTCGCGAAGCCGGCCCGGTACACGCCGTTGTTGATGGTGGCGTAGACGAAGGCGTTGATGCGGTCGATCTCGTCGAGCAGGTCGGCCGGCGCGTAGTCGTCTGTCACGTCCGTGAAGGCGTCGAAGGCGCGGTTCAGCATCCGCATGATCTCGGCCGACTCGTTGTTGACGATGGTGGCCCGGGCCGTGTCCCACAGCACCGGCACGGTCACCCGTCCGGAGTAGTCGGGCTTTGCCGCGACATAGACGTCGGCGAGCGTGCGGGCGCCGAGGACAGGGTCGCCGGTCGATCCTTCCGCAGTCTCGAAGGTCCAGCCGGAGCGGCCCATCAGGGGCGACACGATCGACACCGGGACCACGTCGTCGAGCTGTTTCAGCGCCCGCTTGATCAGGGTGCGGTGCGCCCACGGGCAAGCGAGCGACACGTAGAGCCGGTAGCGCCCGGGCGCGGCCGGGAAGCCGCCGTCGCCGCTCGGGCCGGCGGTGCCGTCGGCCGTCACCCAATGGCGGAACTGCGACTCGGTGCGGACGAAACGCCCGCCGGTCTCCTTGGTGTCGTACCACTGGTCGTGCCAGACGCCGTCGACGAGCAGACCCATGCGTTTCTCCGCCTTCGCCTTCCCGGCCGTGAACGCTTCTCGGGCCGGCCGATGCCTGCTATCTAGGCGCAACGGCCGCGCCCGGCACCCCCTCCCGAGCCCGTTCCCAGTCGCATGACGGACCTGTCGCTCACCATCCTTCCCGAGACACCGGCCGACACGGCCGCGGTCGAGCGGCTGCACGAGCGCACCTTCGGCCCTGGCGCCTATGCCCGCACCGCGTATCGGATCCGCGAGCGGGCCGCGCACCACCGCGACCTGTCGTTCCTGGCCCGCATCGGCACCCTGCTGGTCGGCTCGGTGCGGCTGACCGCGATCCGCATCGGCGACACCAGGGCGCTGCTGCTCGGGCCGCTGACCGTCGAGCCGCCGTTCCGCGACCGCGGCATCGGCCTCGAGCTGATGGAGCGGGCGCTCGCCGAGGCCCGCGCCCGCGGCCACACGCTCGTGCTGCTGGTCGGCGACGAACCCTATTACGCCCGAGCCGGCTTCAAGCGCGTGCCGCGTGGCAGCGCCGTGATGCCCGGTCCGGTCGATCCCGCCCGCCTGCTCGTCGCCGAGCTCGAGCCCGGCGCCTTCGACGGCGTCTCGGGTCCGGTCCGCCCGGACTGGGACGCCTGATCGGTCGGCGTCGTCGACGAGCGTCCACGAAGCCACGAAGAAGACTCGCAGAGGAGTTCCCATGCTCGACCTGACGCGACGGCTGGCCACAGCCGCCACGGTGCTCGCCGCCACCCTCGCTCTGGCGCCCGGCGCGCACGCCCAGGCGCCGGCCTATCCGGCCCAGCCGGTGCGCTTCCTGATCGCCTTCGCGCCGGCCGGCCCGGCCGACATCATCGGCCGCATTGTCGGGCTCAAGCTGCAGCAGCTCTGGGGCCAGTCGGTGGTGATCGAGAACCGCGGCGGTGCCGGCGGCAACATCGCGGCCGTGCAGGTCGCGCGCGGCCAGCCGGACGGCTACACGGTGCTGGTCTCGACCAGCGCCTTCGCGGTCAATCCGAGCCTCTACAAGAACCCGGGCTATGCCGGCGAGACCGACTTCAAGGTCGCCGGCCTCGCGGCGACGACCCCGAACCTGATCGTCGCCGCGCCCGATCTCGGCGCCAAGACGCTGAAGGACGTGATCGCGCTGTCGAAGACCAAGAGCCTCGCCTTCGGCTCGGCCGGCACCGGCACGACGCCGCATCTCTCGGGCGAGCGCATCTTCCGCTTCCTCGCCAAGGTCGACATCCCGCACGCGCCGTTCACGGGCGCCGGCCCGGCCCTCAACGCCGTGATGGGCGGCCACGTGGCGCTCGCCAGCGTCGCCATGCCGGCGGCGACCGAGCTCGTGAAGTCCGACAAGGTGGTGCCGCTCGCGGTGACCAGTGCCAAGCGGGTCGAGGCGCTGCCGAACGTGCCGACCGTCGCCGAGGCCGGGCTCGACGAGGTCGACGACGCCACCTGGGTGGCGCTGTTCGTGCCGGCCAAGACGCCGCAGGCCGTGATCGACAAGCTCAACGCCGACCTCAACACGGTGCTGAAGGATCAGGACGTGAAGGAGCAGTTCGCCCGCATCGGCTTCTCGGCGCTGGGCGGCTCGCAGGCCGACGCCGAACGCTTCGTCAAGGCCGAGATCACCAAGTGGGGCGACGTGGTCAACCGCATCGGCCTGAAGATCGACTGATCTGATCAGGGGGGCGGAAGGTCCTGACATCGCAGCGTCGTGCCCCGGACAAGGCGCAGCAGGCCGCAGGCCTGGTGCGCCGCAGAGCCGGGGCCCAGGGCGATCTGCCGAGGGACTGTCGAGAGACATGGCTTGCGACGTGGCGACGCCGTATGCGTCGCCCTGGGTCCCGGCTCGGGCCGCACCGCTTCGCGCTGCAGCCCGTCCGGAACACGGATGCGCGGTGACACGCCGCTCTCTGCTTTCTGATCAGCTTCGCAGCACGCGTGCGGGATTGCCGGCGACCGTGGCGCCGGGCGGCACGTCGCGGGTGACGATGCTGCCGGCGCCGATCACGGCGTCGTCGCCGACCGTCACGCCGGGCAGGATCACGGCGGCGCCACCGATCCAGACGTTCTTTCCGATCACCACGGGCCGGCCGAGCTCCAGCCCGGCGCGGCGCGTTTCCGGATCGCGCGGATGGTCGGCCGCGTAGATCTGCACGGCCGGGCCGATCTGCGTGGCGTCGCCGATCGTGACGGCGACCACGTCGAGGATCACGCAGTTGTAGTTGAGAAAGACGTCGCGCCCGAGCGCGATGTTGAAGCCGAAGTCGCAGAAGAACGGCGGTCGGATCACGGCGCCGTCGCCGACCGCGGCGAGCTTTTCACGCAAGACCTCGCGGCGCGCTGCCGCGGACGTATCCAGCATGGCGTTGTAGCGCGCCAGCCAGGTCTTGGTCGCCGCCTGGTCGGCCTGGATCTCGGCGTCGCCGGGGCGATAGAGCTCGCCGGCGAGCATCTTCTGCTTTTCGCTCCGCACGTTCCCTCGCCTTCTCTCGTGTCCTCTGACTACAAACAAAAAGGCCGCCGGTTCCGGCGGCCCTTCTTTTTCCTCCGTCATGGCCGGGCTTGTCCCGGCCATCCACGATCTAGCTGTTGCGAAGCATTCAGTTCGTGGATGCCCGCGACAAGCGCGGGCATGACGAGTCAGAGATTGTGACGGCTGGTATGACGGGTCAGAGTCCCGACGCTCGCCGGACGGCGAGTCTCACACCTTCACGGCCATCACGTCGCGGGCGATCTTCGAGAACTCCTCGTCCGTCACCAGGCCGCGCTTGGCGATGCCCTTGTCCTTCACCTGCTTCAGCATCTCGCCGACCAGCGCGTCGTCCGGGATCGGCAGACCGAGCTTCTCCAGCGTGTAGGTGATCGACGCCTTGCCGCTCTTCTTGCCGAGCACCACGTCGCCGGCCCGGCCGGTCAGTGCCGGATGCGTGCCGAACATCGCGAGCGGCTCCTTCACCACGAGGTCCACCCCGATCCCGGACTCGCGGGTGAAGTTCTTGGAGCCGAGGATCGGCTTGTTGGCGGCGATCGGCACCCCGGTGATGCGGCTGACCAGCGCGCCGAGCTCCGGCAGCTTGTCGAGCTTGTATTGCTTGTCGTAGCCGTACAGCACGTGCAGCGCGACCATCAGCTCTTCCAGCGCGGCGTTGCCGGTGCGCTCGCCGAGCCCGTTGGCGCAGGAGTGGATGCAGCTCGCGCCGGCCTCGACGCCGGCGAGCTCCGTCGCCACCGCCATGCCGAAGTCGTTGTGAGTGTGCACCTCCACGGGCAGGTTGGTGAGCGCCTTCACGCGGCGCACCATGTATTTGATTGCCTCGGGCAGCGCGCAACCCATGGTGTCGACGATGCCGATCGAGTCGGGCGGCGCCTCCTGCATCAGGCGGGTGAGCAGGTTCTCCAGATCCTCGGGGCGCGCCCGCGTCGTGTCGTAGGGGAAGTAGACGGCGTAGAGGCCGCGCTTCTTGGCGTAGTTCACGACCTCGATGCTCTTCCGCAGCACGTCTTCCCAGGTCCACTTGAACTGGTACTTCAGCTTCGGATAGCCGATCGGGATCTCGATGATCACGCCGTGGCAGCCGCAGTCGAGCGCCTTGTCGATGTCGACCGTGACGGCGCGCGCGAAGGAGAAGATCTTCGACTTCAACCCGAGCTTCGAGATCTCCTTGATGGCGGTGAAGTCCATGTCGGAGACGGCCGGCATGCAGGCCTCGATGCGCTCGACCCCGACCTCGGCGAGCTTCTCGGCGATCGCCACCTTGTCGGCGACGTCCATGACGATGCCGGGCGTCTGCTCGCCGTCGCGCAGCGTCGCGTCGTGAATCTCGACCTTGGCCGGGAGCTGCCGGGCCGCGACGACGTCGGCGGCGTTGTTGTAGGGGGAGACCCACCACTCGTTGTCGCGGATGTGAGAGTCGCTCATCGGATCACCTTGGTGGTCGAGGGTTGGTCGTCGCGGGGGCGCGAGGTTGGCAGAGGCGCGCGATCATGGGCCGCACGAGCGCACGCGGAGGGAGCCGGTGTTTAACGCGGCCGGACGCGGTCCGTCCATCCGGCCCCACGCAGGGCGGTCCCGCCGTTGCGACAGGGAGAACGCGCACTTTCCCTCCCCCCGCTGTGCGGGGAGAGGGTGGCTCGCCTCGAAGAGGCGAGTCGGGTGAGGGGGCGTTTCCGCAAGGCAGAGACTCGCGGTGGCGCCCCCTCACCCGACGTCCGCGCTGATCGCGCGAACGTCGACCTCTCCCCGCACGCGGGGAGAGGTGGGGCCCCGCGCGCGGGGAGAGGTGAGAGCGGGCAAGAGCCTACCGCCCCTCGCGGGCCCAGGTGAGGGCGAGGCTGCCGACCAGGAGGAGGAGGCCCAAAAGGCCGGCGAACATCGGCAGCACGCCGACGCCGCGCACCACGCTGGCGTCGCGCATCTTCAGGCCGATCCAACTGTCGCCCTTGAAGGTCTCGGACGAGCGCACCGCGACGACGCGCGGCACGTCGGCCTCGGCGCCGGCGCGCGCGAGAAGTCGCCGGGCGCTGCCGCCGGTCGCGTCGGTGAGCGGCGCCATCACGTCGGTGGTCGAGGTCACCTCGGAGAACTCGCGCGGGTTGGGCGGCCCGACATTCACCATCGCGGTGAGCTTGCCGTCGGAGGCGCGCCACAGGCCGAGCTCGTTCGCCTCGATGCTCTTGCGCCAGACGCCGGCGTCGGCCGGGTCGAGCTCGAGCGTGCGGGTCGCGCCGGACGGCGCCGTCAACGTCACGGGCGCCGCCGTCTCGGCCATGGTCTGGCGCTGCACGACGATCTCGCGGCCGCGGGCGAACAGCCGCAGCGCCTCCTCCTCGAGATCCGGTTGCTTCATCAGCCAGTGCGACAGCCGGCGCAACAGATCGATGTGCGGCCCGCCGCCCTCGTAGCCGCGCGCCCACAGCCAGATGTGATCGGACAGCAGGAGCGCGACGCGGCCCTCGCCCTCGCGGGCGAGCACCAGCAGCGGCTTCTCGTCCGGCCCCTTCATCACCGTCATGCCCTCGATCGAGCGGGCGTCGACCAGGCGGAACCAGCGGCTCCAGGCCGGCGGCTCGGCGCCGGCGCCCTCCAGGGTGCGGGTGACGGGATGGCGCTTGCCGAGATCGGTCAGCGCCGCGTGGAACGCCTGCTCGGTGACGCGGCCGTTCGGCTCGGCCGGCAGGATCGACTCGAGCGGCGTGCGCCACAGCGAGGTCTGGCTGGCGTAGTCGGGGCCGGCCGCGACCAGCACGGCGCCGCCGTCGCGCACGTAGCGGGCGATGTTGTCGAAATAGATGATCGGCAGCACGCCCTGGCGCGCGTAGCGATCGAAGATGATCAGCTGGAACTCGTTGATCTTCTGCTGGAACAGCTCGCGGGTCGGAAACGCGATCAGCGACAGCTCGTTGATCGGCGTGCCGTCCTGCTTCTCCGGCGGGCGCAGGATGGTGAAGTGGACGAGGTCGACATTGGCGTCGGACTTGAGGAGATTGCGCCAGGTGCGCTCGCCGGCATGCGGCTCGCCGGAGACGAGCAGCACGCGCAGCTTGTCGCGCACGCCGTCGATCGAGACGACGGCGCGGTTGTTCAGCGGAGTGAGCTCGTCGAGGATCGGCGATGCCTCGATCTCGACGATGTTCTGGCCCGGATGCGGGATCGGCACCTGCACGCGCACCTGATCGCCCGACAGCACGCTGCGGCGCTCGATCGTCTCGCCGTCGCGGCTGATGCGCACCTCGGCGGGGCCGCGCGGCGCGCCCGTGTCCTCGACCCGGAACGTGATGGTCTGCTGCTGGCCGACGATGCCGAAGCGCGGCGCCGAGACGAGGACGACGCGGCGGTCGCGCTCGCCCGGATGGCCAGTGACCAGCGCATGCACGGGCGCCGAAAAGCCGAGCGCGCCGGTGTCGGCCGGCACGTCGTGGACGCGGCCGTCGGTCAGCATGATGGCGCCAGCGACACGCTCCGGCGGCACGTCGGCGAGCGCCGCGCCGAGCGCGCCGAACAGACGGGTTCCGTCGCTCTCGCCGTCGGCCTGGCCGGCCTCGACGGTGCGCAGCTCGAGTCCGGTGATGCGCGCCAGCCGCTCGGTCAGCGCGGCGCGCGCGGCTTCCGCCTGCGCGGCGCGCTCGCCGAATCCTTGGCTGGCGCTCTTGTCGACCACCATCACGGCGACCGACGACAGCGGCTCGCGGTCCTCGCGGGTGAAGGACGGATTCGCCAGCGCCAGCACCAGCAGCGCCAGCGCCAGCGTTCTGATCAGGGCACCGCGCATGCGGGCGACGATCAGCAGGAGCGCGATCACGCCGGCGACCGCCGCGGCGGCCCACACGACGTAATCGGGAACGAGCGGCGCGAACGAGATACCGAAGGTCATGCGGTGTCCGGTGCTGCGACGTGTTCAGCGTCGTCATGCCCGGGCTCGTCCCGGGCATCCACGCCTTCGGCCGCTGTTGAACGCAACCCCGTGGATGGCCGGGACGAGCCCGGCCATGACGGGCGAGGCAGTCCGCCTCTCATTGTCCCAGCTCTCATTGTCCCAGCCGCTCCAGCAGCGCCGGGACGTGGACCTGGTCGGCCTTGTAGTTGCCGGTCAGGGCGTACATCACGATGTTGACGCCGGCCCGGAAGGCGTGCTCGCGCTGGCGCGGCTCGCCCGGCACCAGCGGCAGCAGCGCCTGGCCGTCCGGCCGCGTCGCCCAAGCGCCGGCGAGGTCGTTCGACGTGATCAGGATCGACGAGACGCCGTCGCCGGCGCGGGCCGGGCGGCGCTCGTCCGGCCCGTCCGGGTCGGCGGCTGGCATCGCCTCCACCCACAGCCGTCCGGCCGTGAAGCGGCCCGGGAAGTCGCGCAGCAGGAAGAACGTCTTGGTGAGCACGTGCTCGCGCGGGATCGGCTCCAACTCCGGGATGTCGAGCGACGACAGGATGCCACGCAGCGCCACCATGCCCGGGCTCCGCGTCTCGGCGCCGGGCGCCGCCTCGACGGCGTCGCGGGTGTCGAACAGGATGGTGCCGCCCTGCTTCATGTAGGCGTCGACGCGGGCGAGCGCCTGCGCCGACGGCTTCGGCGCGTCGGGCACGATCGGCCAGTAGATCAGCGGGAAGAAGGCGAGTTCGTCGCGCGCGATGTCGAGGCCGAGCGGCTCGCCGCCCTCCAGCGCGGTGCGCTGGCCGAGAAACACCGTGAGGCTCTGCAGCCCGGCCTTGCTGATCGCGTCGACCTCGGCATTGCCGGTCGTCACATAGGCGAGGCGGGCGCCCGAGGTCGCCTTGGCCGCGAAGGCATCGGCCTGCGGGTCGGCGGGGCGCGGCTCGGCCGCCTGCGCCGGCGGCGGCGCGACGGTCGAGAGCGCCACGGCGAGGCCGACGAGAATCGCGGCCGGGGCGCGGCGCCAGCCGGTCAGGCGGGCGAGCCCGCCGGCGAGCCAGAACACGATCAGGGCGTCGACGAGCGCCAGCGCCATGGCGCCGAGCAGGATCGGTCCGCGCAGGTCCTGCGGCTCGGTCGCCCGGTACGGCTCGATGCGGGCGCCGAGCGGGGCGAGGTCGAGCGGCTTCGGGCGGTCGGTGGCGAGGAGCGTGTTCACGGCGACGAGGCCCTCCGGCGGCCCGTAGAAGCCGGGCGGATTGTCGGCGGTGGCACGGCCCGCGAAGCCCGCGGCGACCGGCCGGGCGGTCGGCGGCGGCGGGCCGAACACGCCGTAGCCGTCGAGCAGGCGGGTCGGCGCCACCGTGTCGGCGGTGCCCTGCGCTTTCGCGCCCGCCTCCGGTCCGACCGACGTGCCGGACAGGCCGACGACGCGGCGGAGCATCTCGACGAAGGCGCCTGACAGCGGCAGGTCGGACCAGCGGGTGTCGGCCGTGACGTGGAACAGCACCACCATCCCCTTGCCGCGCTTGGCGGCGGTGACGAGCGGCGTGCCGTCGGCGAGCGCCGCCCAGGTGTGATCGACGAGCGCGGAGTCGGGCTCGGCCAGCACCTGCCGGCGGACCGTGACGTCCTCGGGCACCGGCAGGCCGGCGAACGGCCCGTCATGCGAGAAGCTCGCGAGCCGCTGTGGCTGCTCCCAGCTGAGACTCCCGCCGAGCACCCGGCCGCCGCGGCGCAGCCGCACCGGCACGAGGTCGTCGTCGGCCGCCGCGAGCCGCGGCCCGGCGAAGCGCACCAGCACGCCGCCGTCCTCGACCCAGCGGGTCAGCTTCTCGCGCGCCGGTCCGGCGACGTTGCCGACATCGGCCAGCACCAGCATGGGCAGCCGCTGGTCGACGAACTGGCCGACCGCCTCGGCCGGCGATCCGCGCTCGGCGATGCGCGCGTCGGCGAAGGGGGCGAGCGCGCGGCCGAGATAGAACGTCGAGGCGAGCAGCGGCTGCGCCGTCTCGGTGGTCGAACCGGTGACGACGCCGACGGTGCGGCGGCGCCAGCGCTTGTCGAGCAGCTGCACGGCACCGGCCGACGACTCGCCCATGATCTCCAGCCGCGCGATGTCGTTGCGCAGCTCGACCGGCAGGTCGAAGCGCGCCTCGGTCTCGGTGGCCCCGCCGCCGAAGCCGAACGACGTCTCGCCGAGCGGCAGGCCGCGCAGATCGAGCGCCCGCACCGTGCCGGCGGTCGGGCCGTCGGCCACGGCGCGCAGCACCTTGACGGAGAGCCCGCCGGCGGCGTTGTCGGCGGCGGCGAGCGCCAGCGCCGGCCGCACCCCGCCGCTCACCACGGTGACGGCACGGTTTTCGGCGAGCGCCTTCAAGCCGTTGACGAAGTCCGGCGCGCGGCCGAGATCGACGTCGTCGGCGAGCCAGACGACCTCCGCCTCCGGCGTGCCGGCGACGAGGCGGCCGATGGCCGGCAGCGCGTCGGCGCGCTCGACCGCGTGCGGCTTCGGCCGGATGGTGCGCAGCCGCGCCGCGGCGGCGTCCGGCGGCTCGAAGGAGAGGTCGCGGGTCGGCTCGGAGAGCGGCACCAGGGCGACGCCGCGGCCGTCCGCCTGGGCGCGGGCGACGAGATCGGTCGCGGTGCGCATCCGGGCGTCGAACGTGGAGGCCGACGACCAGCCGTCGTCGATCAGCACGACGAGCGGCGCCTTGGCCGTGGCGGTCGACACCGGCGGATTCCACAACGGCCCGGCGGCGGCCAGGATCACGAGGGCGGCGAGCGTCAGCCGCAGCAGCGTCAGCCACCACGGCGTGCGGGCCGGCGTCTCCTCCTTGGGGGCGATGTCGAACAGGAGGCGGGTCGGCGGGAAGTCGACGCGGCGCGGCCGCGGCGGCACGAGACGCAGCAGCCACCACAGCAGCGGCAGGCTGACGAGCCCGATCAGCACGAGCGGCGAGGCGAAGGCGAGCGGCAGCCCGGGGATCATGCGGACCTCGCTTCGGCGAACGCCGCGGTGTCGGTTTCGGCGTCGGCGCCGGTCTCGTCGCCGCGCTCCGCGTCCGGCGCCGGCTCGCTGCGGGCGGCCGGCGACACGGCGCCCCGTCCGGCGGAGAGGCGGGCGTGGAGCTGCAGCATCAGGTCGGTCGCCGGACGGTCGGTGCGGTGGATCACGAAGCTCCAGCCGATGCGGTCGGTCTCGGCGCGAATCTGGCTGCGGTGGAGCGCGATGCGGGTCGTGTAGTCGTCGCGCCACGCCTCGGCCCGGCCGGCCGTGACGGCGCCGAAGCCCTCGGGCTCGACGAACTCGACGCGGCCCGAATACGGGAACGTCTCCTCGGCCGGATCGACGATCTGCACGACATGGCCGTGCGCGCCGGCGGCGGAGAGCCGCGCCAGCGTCTGCCGGATCTCGCCGATCGGGCTCCACAGGTCGGCCAGCACCAGCACCTCGGACAGCGGCGAGGGCGAGAAGGCCGGCGGCAGGCTCGCGCGCTCGGCCGCGTCGTGCAGGAAGGCCTGCACCATGCGGTCGATGACGTTGCGGTTGGCCGTCACCGGCATCAGGCCCGGGATGCCGACGCGCTCGCCGCCCTGCACCAGCACCTCGCCGAGCGCCAGCGCCATCACCAGGGCGCGCTCGAGCTTGCTGTCGGTCGCCAGCCGCGAGCGGAATGCCATCGAGGGCGAGCGGTCCGGCCAGATCCACACCGTGTGGGCGGCCTCCCATTCGCGCTCGCGCACGTAGAGGTGCTCGTCGCGCGCCGAGCGGCGCCAGTCGACGCGGGCCGAGGATTCGCCGGAGACGAAGCGGCGGTACTGCCAGAAGTTCTCGCCCGGACCGGCGCGGCGGCGGCCGTGCAGGCCGTGGATGACGGTCGCGGCGACGCGGCGCGCCTCCAGCACCAGCCGCGGCATCAGCGCCGCGAGGTGACGGCTCGACGCGCCGGCGCGATCGAGCGCCTGCTGCTCGGGTGTTCGCGTCTCGGGCGGCCGCTTGTCGCGACCCGGCGAGGCGGTGGGGGTTGCCGCCATCGGCCTATCCGATCCGGCCCTTCAGCCGGCCGATGATCCCCGGCACGGTCTCGCCGTCGGCGCGGGCCGCGAAGGTGAGCGCCATGCGGTGCTTGAGGATCGGCTCGGCGAGCGCCAGCACGTCGTCGATCGACGGCGCGTAGCGGCCTTCGAGCAGCGCGCGGGCGCGCACCGCGAGCATCAGCGCCTGGCTGGCGCGCGGCGACGGGCCCCAGGCGATCAGCTTGCCGTCCGGGCCTTCGGCGCCGGGGCGGGCTGAACGCACCAGCGCGAGGATCGCCTCGACCACCGACTCGCCGACCGGCAGGCGACGGACCAGCCGCTGCGCCGCGATCAGGTCGTCGGCGCTCATCGCCGGCTTCGCCGTGCCCTGCTCGGCGCCCGTGGTGTCGAACAGGATCTTCCGCTCGGCTTCGAGATCCGGGTAGTCGACGTCGATCTCCATGAGAAAGCGGTCGAGCTGCGCCTCGGGCAGCGGATAGGTGCCTTCCTGCTCCAGCGGGTTCTGGGTGGCGAGCACGTGGAACGGCTTCGGCAGGTCGTGGCGGACGCCGGCGACCGTGACGTGCTGCTCCTGCATGGCCTGGAGGAGCGCCGACTGGGTGCGCGGGCTCGCGCGGTTGATCTCGTCCGCCATCAGCAACTGGCCGAACACCGGTCCCGGGATGAAGCGGAAGCTGCGCTTGCCGCTCGGGTTCTCCTCCAGCACCTCGCTGCCGAGGATGTCGGACGGCATCAGGTCGGGCGTGAACTGGATGCGCTTGGCGTCGAGGCCGAGCACCGTGCCCATGGTGTCGACGAGCTTGGTCTTGGCGAGGCCGGGAACGCCGACCAGCAGCGCGTGACCGCCCGACAGGATCGTGATGATGGCGTGCTCGACGACCCGGTCCTGCCCGAAGATCACGGTGCCGACCGCGGCACGCGCGGCCCGCACATGGCTCGCCGTCGTCTCCGCGGCGCGCACGATCATGTCTTCCAGCTTCTCGAGATTCTCGCCGCTCGGCGCCATGCCGTGCTCCTCGTCGGGGCCGCCCGACGGGTCCGCCGGGCCGGCCGATCAACCACTCCGGATACGGTCCGGACACCACTCCGGACCTGTCCGGACACCATCGGCCGCCGGCTTTCCGGATCGACCTCACCCTGCGACGCGAGCCATGCATCGATCGGGCCAGCCGACTGTTGCGCCCGGCCGTTCCCACTCTCACCTATGCACCATAGGCTGTCGAGATGAGTCGGGGCGGGACACCACCGCATCACGTTCGCGCGACCGTTTCGGGCGAGCGGACGAGGGGCGGGGATCGGCGTCGGCGACCGCGCAGCCGGACAGAGTCGAGGCGAACCGTGGCGAAGGAAGGGCAGAGCGGGACGGGGCAGGGCGGAGCCGGACCGATCGAGTCGCTCGCCGGCGCCGTGACGGCCGCGGCCGGCCGCGGGCCGCCGCCCGTGCATCTGTGGAATCCGCCCGACTGCGGCGACATCCCGATGCGCATCGCCGCCGACGGCACCTGGTTCTACCAGGGTAGCCCGATCGGGCGGGCCGCGCTCGTCAAGCTGTTCGCCTCGGTGCTGCGCCGCGACGGCGACCGCTACGTGCTCGTCACGCCGGTCGAGAAGTGCGGCATCGTGGTCGACGACGCGCCCTTCCTGGCGGTCGAGATGGTGGCCGAGCCGGCGGCCGGGGACGGCGCGCCGGTGCTGCGCTTCCGCACCAATGTCGACGACTGGGTGACGTGCGACGCCGACCACGCGCTCCGCTTCGAGCCGGAGCCCGGCACCGGCGGGCTCAAGCCCTACCTGCACGTGCGGCGCGGCCTGTGGGCTCGCGTCGTCCGGCCGGTCTATTACGACCTGGTGGCGCGTGGCGAGGAGCGCGCGGTCGACGGCGCCGCCATGTTCGGCGTCGCCTCGGGCGCCGCCTTCTTCCCGATGACGTCGGCCGACGCTTTGAATGATCACCTGTGACGATGATGGGGGGCAGACGCCGATGACCACGACCGACCAGCCGGCGGTCGATCCGCTCACGCTCGGCCACGCCTTCTTCGACCTTGCGCGCGAAAGGCTGGACATGGTGGTGCCGGCGGCGCTGACCGATCCGGAGCAGCCGGCGACCCGCGGCGACATCGACCTCGACCCCGACCTGTGGACGGCGGCGGGCGTCATCCCGGCGCGGCCGGCGGCCGTGCTGATCGGCATCGTCGACCGGCCGGAGCCGGGCATCATCCTGACCCAGCGCACCACCAGCCTGCCGAGCCACGCCGGACAGATCGCGTTTCCGGGCGGCAAGATCGATCCGGGCGACGCGACCCCGCTCGACGCGGCGCTGCGCGAGGCCGAGGAGGAGGTCGGGCTCGACCGCGGCCTCGTCGACCCGATCGGCTATCTCGACCTCTACTGCACGTTCTCCGGCTTCCGCATTCTTCCGGTGGTGTCGCGGGTCGCGCCCGGCTATACGCTGACCCTCAACCAGGCCGAGGTGGAGGATGCCTTCGAGGTGCCGCTCGCGTTCCTGATGGACAAGCAGAACCACGCCCTGCACAGCCGCGAGTGGAAGGGCCTGCGGCGGCGCTTCTACGTGATGCCGTATCAGGAGCGCTACATCTGGGGCGTCACGGCGGGGATCCTCCGCAATCTCTACGAACGCATCTACGAGAAATGATCAGGGAAGCGATCGGGTGTTCGCGGACGCGCTGCGATGTCGCGACGTTCATGATTGCGAGTTTCATGATGTGTGACGTGCATGATGTGTGACGTGCCATGATCCGCCCGATTCTCACCGAGCTCGCGCTCTTTCTCACGCCCTTCGTGCTCTATGCGGCGTTTCTGCTGGCGACGCGCCGGGGCCTGATCCATCCCGATTCGTGGCGGCTTCCGGTGCTCGGCTGGCTGACGCTCGCGGCGCTCGCGCTGATGATCGCCAGTCTCGTCGTCATGGCGGAGTTCAGCGGAGCGCCGCCGAACTCGAACTACGTGCCGGCCCACATGGAGAACGGCCGGTTCGTGCCGGGCACCACGCGATGACGACACGCCGCATCGCCGCCGCGTGGCTCGCGGCGGAGCCGCTCGCCGCCGTGCTGGCGATGCTCGACCGCGACGGCGAGGAGGCGCGCGTCGTCGGCGGCGCGGTGCGCAACACCCTCCTCGGCGAGCCGCCCGGCGACATCGACATCGCCACCACGGCGCGGCCCGAGGAGGTGATGCGGCGAGCGCGGGCGGCCGGGGTCAAGGCGGTGCCGACCGGCATCGACCACGGCACCGTGACGGTCGTGGTCGCCGGCACGCCGTTCGAGGTGACGACGCTGCGCGAGGACGTCGAGACCTACGGCCGCAAGGCGACGGTGGCGTTCGGCCGCGACTGGGGCGTCGACGCGGCGCGGCGCGACTTCACCATGAACGCGCTGTCGCTGTCGCCGGACGGCACCCTCCACGATCCGGTCGACGGCCTGCCCGACCTCGAGGCGCGACGGGTGCGCTTCATCGGCGAGCCGGCGCGGCGCATCGACGAGGATCATCTGCGCATCCTGCGCTTCTTCCGCTTCCAGGCGGCCTACGGGAACGGGGCGGCCGATCCGGACAGCCTGCACGCCTGCATCGTCGGACGCGAGAAGCTGCGCGGGCTGTCGCGCGAGCGGGTGCGGATGGAGCTGATGAAGCTGTTGGTCGCGCCGGCCGCGGCATCGACCCTGCGGACGATGGCGGAGACCGGCATCCTGCAGCTCGTGCTCGGCGGCATCGGCCGGCCCTGGGATCTGTCCGCCATGGCGGCGCGCGAGCGCGATCTCGGCCTGGCACCGGAGGCGACGCGGCGGCTCGGCGCGCTCGCCGTGCTGGTGGCCGAGGACGCCGAGCGGCTGCGCGAGCGGCTGCGGCTGACCAATGCCGAGAGCGACCGGCTCGCCGCGATGGCGGACGGGTGGTGGCGGCTCTGCGCCACCACCGCCGAGGCCGAGGCGAAGGCGCTGCTCTACCGGCTCGGGCCGGTGTCCTATGGCGACCGCATGCTGCTCGCCTGGACGCGCGCCGGCAGCGCCGGCGATCCGACGGCGGCCGACGCCACGACGGAAGCCGCCGCCTGGGCGTCGCTCGTGACGTTGCCGCAACGCTGGAGCGCCCCGCGCTTCCCCGTCAAGGCGTCGCGCTTCATGGCCCGCGGCCTCGCCGGCCCGGCCCTCGGCGCCGCCATGAAGGCCGCCGAGGCGGCCTGGATCGCGGCAGATTTTCCGATGGACGCGAAGGCGCTGGACGGGATCGTGGCGGCGGTGCTCATCGGCCGCGGCGGGGACCGGACGGCGTAGGTCGCGGGCACCGAGTCAGGGCTTGAGGCCGCGCGACAGCGCCAGCACCGCGCCGAGAATGATCAGCGTCTGGAAGCCGATGGTGCCGAACATCCATTTGAGGATCTCGGCCTTGCTCGCCGCGATGCTGGCCTCCAGGCGAAGCTCCGCCTCCTTGATCCGGGCGTCCAGCCGCTGCTCCGTATCCTTGATCTCGGTCCGCACCGCCGTCACATCGGCCTTGCTGGCGAGGTCGCTCTGGATCGCTTCGGAGATCGCATCGGCGAAGCCCTCGGCCTGCTCGGCCGACATCTTCGCCTTCTCGCGCAGGGCGCGGGCGAACTTCAGGCTGTCGAAGGTCGCGATCGTCATCGAAAAATCATAGCAGAATGCGCGGCTTTCGAGGAGAGGGGCGACACCGCGCCTCACGCTCCCTCGGCGTCCTCCCCAGCCTCCTCCTCGTCGTCATCTGCAAAATCGCCGCCGAGGCGCAAGCCTTCGATCCAGGTCTCGCCGTCGCGCTTGACCACGGTGCGGGGTCGCACGCCGCCTTGCGCGGCGAGCGCCTCCGAGAGTGGCTGCGAATGCGTGACGACCCAGATCTGGGTGCGGCGGGCGGCGCGCACGATCAGCCGGGCCAGAGGCTCCAGCAGGTCGGGATGCAGGCTCGCCTCCGGCTCGTTGAGGGCGACGAAGCCGGGCAGGCGGTAGCCGAGCAGCGCGCCGGCGAGCGCCAGGTAGCGCAGCGTCCCGTCGGACAGCTCGCCGGCCTCGAACACGCGCTTGGGGTAATCCGGGAAGATCAGGCCGAACGCGGCGGTGCGCTCCGGCGGCGGCACCACCAGGCGGGCGCCCGGAAAGGCGTCGTCGATCACCGCGTCGAGGTCGGCCGTGTCGCCGCGGATGTGCACGAGCGTGGCGAACACGGCGGCGAGATCGGCGCCGTCGGAGGACAGCGTCGGCGTCGTCACGGCGAGACAAGGCCGGCGCAGCGGCGAGTCCCGGTCGCTGCGCAGGTCGTGATAGAAGCGCCAGTCCAGCATGGTCCGGCGGACCCGGTCGATCTCCGGGCAGCGCGCCGCGTCCTGGATGGTGCCGAGCGCCGTCTCGGAGGCGAGCAGGGGGGCGCCGAGCGGCTGCTTGCGGCCGGCGTCGTCGATCACCCGGGCGGTCGGCCCGCGCCGGTCGAGCAGCGTCAGCGGGCGCCGCCCGCCGTGCTGGACGAGCGTCTCCTCCTTCATCTGCGGCTCGAACGGGAAGGCGGCGCCCATCGGCGGCACCAGGCCGATCTCGACCGCATAGGCGAAGCGGGCCGTCTCGTCGGCGATCTCGACGTCGAGCTTGATGCGCACCGGCGCGCCGACCGCGCGTCGGCCCGCCCACAGGGCCGACTGCATGCCGCCCTCGGCGGCGAGCTCGCGGGCGAGCGTGCCGGCCGCGGTCGCCTGCAGGAGCTGCAGGGCGCGATAGAGATTGCTCTTGCCGACGCCGTTGGCGCCGACGAACACGGTCAGCGGCGCGACCGGAAACCGGATCCCGCGCAGCGACCGGTAGCCGGCGATCGCGACCTCTGAAATCTGCATCGTCCCGCCACCGTCACGGCCGCTCACCGGGGCTCACGGCCATTTCACCAGCGGCGGCATCGAGGAGAGGATCGACTCGACATTGCCGCCGGTCTTCAGCCCGAACACGGTGCCGCGATCGTAGAGCAGATTGTACTCGACATAGCGGCCGCGGCGCACCAGCTGCTCGTCCCGCTCGGCATCGGTCCAGGGGGTCGCGAGGTTGGTGCGCACGATCCGCGGATAGGCGTCCAGGAAGGCGCGGCCGACGTCCTGCGTGAAGGCGAGGTCGGCGGCCCAGTCGCCGGAATCGAGCCAGTCGTAGAAGATGCCGCCGACGCCGCGCGGCTCGTTGCGATGCTTGAGGAAGAAATACTCGTCGCACCACGCCTTCAGCCGCTCCCACGAGGCGACGTCGGAATGGGCGTCGCAGGCGCGCTTCATCGCCGCATGGAACGCCACCGTGTCGGGATCCGCCTGGGTGCGACGGCGCTCGAGCACGGGCGTGAGATCGCCGCCGCCGCCGAACCACGCCCGCGTGGTGACGACGAAGCGGGTGTTCATGTGGGCGGCCGGCACGTGCGGGTTCCGCGGATGGGCGATCAGCGAGATGCCCGAGGCCCAGAAGCGCGGGTCGTCGAGGGCGCCGGGGATGTCCTTGCGGAACTCCGGCGCGAACTCGCCGTGCACGGTCGACACGTGGACGCCGACCTTCTCGAACACCCGGCCGTGCATCATCGCCATCACGCCGCCGCCGCCGTCCGCCCCGGCGTGGTCGGTGCGCCGCCACGGGGTGCGCACGAAGCGGCCCGGCGCGTCCGGATAGAGCGACGCCGGCGCGTCGTTCTCGATCGCCTCGAAGGCGGCGCAGATGTCGTCGCGCAGCCGCTCGAACCAGGCGCGCGCCTCGCGCTTGCGGGCGTCGAGCACGGCGGGCTCGGGCAGCGGCGAGGAGACGGGGCCGGGCGCCGTGGCGGTGGTGGGCTGCGTGACGGGGGTGGTCATGTGATCATATCCGGCTTTTGGTATATGACAGGAACGGCTGACGGAGCGTCGCGTCGGCGTCGGGGCCGGCGGGACGGCCGCATCGCGGCGAGCAGGGCGGTCGAGGCTTCCGCGGGCCGAGGCTAGTCTCGGAAGACTAGAGCGCGACCGGGGCGGAGGAAAGCGGCTCCGGCCCGCCGGACAGCGGGTCTGCCGTGGCGAGGGCCGGGGCGAAGCCGCCGGTCTGGCGCAGCGCCTCGCCGGCCACCATGGCGCAAGCCATGGCGACGTTGAGGGAGCGCAGCCCCGGCCGCATCGGGACCGTCACCCGCACGTCGGCGCCGGCATGCACCCGCTCCGGCACGCCGCCGGTCTCGCGCCCGAGCAGCAGCACGTCGTCGGGCGCGAAACGATGCGCCGTGTAGGGCGTCGCCGCCTTGGTGGTGAGCAGCACGAGCCGCCGACCCCGCGTCCCCCGGTCCGCCTCGAAGGCGTCGAACGAGGCGTGCCGTGTCAGGTCCACGTAAGCCAGATAGTCCATCCCGGCGCGCCGGAAGGCGCGGTCGGTGGTCGGGAAGCCGGCCGGCTCGATCAGGTCGACCGGCACGCCGAGACAGGCGGCGAGTCGCAGGATCGTTCCGGTGTTCTGCGGGATGTCGGGCTCGTAGAGGGCGATGCGCATGCGTCAACGGACCGTCGCGTGCGGCCGGGCGAGGGCGTGCCGCGGCGCCGCCGCGGCGGCCCTGTCGCACCCTGAATGAGGACCATGGATGATCATGGGATCACCTCCCGGGACAGGTTCGCCGCCGCCCCGATAATGCGCCGGACCAGGACCCCTCTCATCCTATTTGCCATATGACGCCGCAGGCAACCCGACGGGCTTGCGCTTCCCGCCCAAAGGGTGCCAATAGAAAGAATTCAATGTGGCGCGGATCGCGCCGCACGCGAGATCGGCCGCGGCCGATCCCGCCGCCGACTTCGCCAGGGTCGGCCCTCGCCGGGTTGCCCGCCCATCGTATCGAAAGGGACCGAAGACTGTGACCAATCCGTCATTGCCATCAGAGCCGACCCGGCGCGATTTCCTCTATATCGCCACGGGCGCGGTCGGCGCGATCGGGGTGGGGTTCACGTTGGTGCCGCTGATCGCCCAGATGAACCCCGACGCCTCGACCATCGCGGCCGGCGCGCCGATCGAGGTCGACCTCGCGCCCATCTCCGAAGGCCAGGTGATCAAGGTGACCTGGCGCGGCAAGCCGATCTTCATCTCCCATCGCACCAAGCAGGAGGTGACGCAGGCCCAGGCCGTGCCGATGAGCCAGCTCAAGGATCCGCAGACCGACCAGGACCGCACCAAGCCCGGTCACGAGCAGTGGCTGGTTGTCATCGGCATCTGCACCCATCTCGGCTGCATCCCGATGGCCAAGTCGGGCGAGTACAATGGCTGGTTCTGCCCGTGCCACGGCTCGGTCTACGACGACTCCGGCCGCATCCGCCAGGGACCGGCGCCGCTGAACCTCGCGATCCCGCCCTATCGCTTCGTGTCCGATTCCAAGATCGAGATCGGCTGACGGCCTGCGGCGCGCAGTGCCCTCCGGACAGAGACCCAAAATGAGTGGACCTTCCAAGTTTCAGCCGACGCATCCCGCTCTCAAGTGGTTCGAGGCGCGGCTTCCCATCGTCAGCCTGCTGTACGACTCCTTCGTGTCGTATCCGACGCCCAAGAACTTGAACTTTCTCTGGACGTTCGGCGCGATCCTGTCGTTCATCCTGATCATCCAGATCGTCACCGGCGTCATCCTGGTGATGCACTACACGCCGAACGTCGACCTCGCCTTCAATTCCGTCGAGCATCTGATGCGCGACGTGAACTACGGCTGGCTGATGCGCTACGCGCACGCCAACGGCGCCGCGATGTTCTTCTTCGCCGTCTACATCCACATGTTCCGCGGCATGTACTACGGCTCCTACAAGGAGCCCCGCGAGGTGCTGTGGATCATCGGCGTGATCATCTACCTGCTGATGATGGCGACCGGCTTCCTCGGCTACGTGCTGCCGTGGGGCCAGATGAGCTACTGGGCCGCCACCGTGATCACCAACCTGTTCTCGGCCATCCCGTGGGTCGGCGAGCCGATCGTCACCTGGCTGTGGGGCGGCTATTCGGTCGGTGATCCCACCCTGACCCGGTTCTTCTCGCTCCACTACCTGCTGCCCTTCGTGATCGTCGCCTTCGTGGTGCTGCACGTGTGGGCCCTGCACGTGGTCGGCCAGAACAACCCGGCCGGCGTCGAGCCGAAGTCCGACGACGACGTGGTGCCGTTCACGCCCTACGCCACCATGAAGGACCTGTTCTGGTTCTCGGCCTTCCTGCTGCTGTTCTTCTGGTTCCTGTTCTACCTGCCGAACTATCTCGGCCACGCCGACAACTACATCCCGGCCAACCCCAGCGTCACCCCGGCGCACATCGTGCCGGAGTGGTACTACCTGCCGTTCTACGCGATCCTGCGCGCCATCCCGGACAAGCTCGCCGGCGTCATCGCGCTGTTCGCGTCGATCCTGATCCTCGCCTTCCTGCCCTGGCTCGACACCTCCAAGGTCAAGTCCGGCACCTACCGGCCGCTGTTCAAGATCTTCTTCTGGATCTTCGTGGCGGTCTGCATCGTGCTCGGCTGGCTCGGCGCCAAGCCGGCGGAAGGCGGCTACGTGATCGCGTCGCAGATCCTCACGGCCTACTACTTCCTGCACTTCATCCTCGTGCTGCCGGTGATCGGCCTGATCGAGAAGCCGCTGCCTGTTCCGAACTCGATCTCGGAGGCGGTGGCCGGCAAGAAGAAGGTCGGTGCGGGGGCGGTCGCGGCGATCGTCGCGCTGATCGGTCTGGGCGCGCTCGCGTTCGGCACCGGCACGGCGCAGGCGGCGGGCGAGCAGCCCAAGCCGCCGCAGCAGAACTGGACCTTCGCGGGTCCGTTCGGCACCTTCGACCGGGCCCAGCTGCAGCGCGGCTTCCAGGTCTACAAGGAGGTCTGCTCGGCCTGTCACGGCCTCTCGCTGGTGTCGTTCCGCAACCTCGCGGAGCCGGGCGGCCCGGGCTTCACCACCCAGCAGGCGGCCGCCGTCGCGGCCGAGGCCAAGGTGAAGGACGGCCCGAACGACCAGGGCGAGATGTTCGAGCGGGCCGGTCGTCTCGCCGACCGCTTCCCCTCGCCGTACCCGAACACGCAGGCCGCGGCCGCGGCCTTCAACGGCGCGGCGCCGCCCGACCTGTCGGTGATGGCCAAGGCCCGCACCTACGAGCGCGGCTTCCCGACCTTCGTGTTCGACATCCTGACCCAGTATCAGGAGGCCGGGCCCGACTACATGGTCGCCCTGCTCACCGGCTACGAGGATGCGCCCGCCGACTTCAAGCTGCCGGACGGCTCGAACTACAACAAGTACTTCCCGGGCCACGCGATCGCCATGCCGGCGCCGCTGTCGGACGGCGTCGTCACCTACACGGACGGCACGCCGCAGACGACCGAGCAGTACGCCAAGGACGTCACCGCGTTCCTGATGTGGACGGCGGAGCCGCACCTCGAGGCGCGCAAGAAGCTCGGCTTCCAGGTGATGATCTTCGTGCTGGTGCTCACCGGCCTCCTGTACTTCACGTACCAGAAGGTCTGGCACGAGGTGAAGCACCCGAAGGCGTCGGGCGACTCGAAGAGCGCCTGATCTGATCACGACGTTTCGCTCGCGAGGCGTCGCCGATCACCGGACATCGATCAGCCGGCCCGCGAAAGCGGGCCGGCTTCGTCTTGAGGAGGGGGATCGTTCGGCCGAACGGACAGCATGCCGGCGTCGAGTTGTTTGCTCCGTCATGCCCGCGCTCGTCGCGGGCATCCACGACCTGACAGCGTCGCGGCAGCAGAATCGTGGATGGCCGGGACGAGCCCGGCCATGACGAAACGTGCAGCCGGTGGGGCCGGCCTCACCCGGCGGCGGCCGTCTTCTTTGCGAGGCGCTGGTCGAAGCGCGCCGTGTCGATGACGGCGCGCACATGCGTGCCCTCGCCGATCGTCTCGACCGCGTCGCGCGCCGTCACCTTGAAGGTCAGCGTGCGGCCGTCGATCGCCACCAGCTCGGCCTCCGCCTCGACCCGCATGCCGCGCGGCGTGGCGGCGCGGTGATCGACATCGAGCCTGACGCCGACGCTCTGCTGGCCGTCCGGCAGCGCGGCCGCCACCGCGTCGACCGCGGCCGCTTCCATCAGCGTCACCATCACGGGCGTGGCGAGCGCCGTGACGCCGCCGCTGCCGACCCGCACGGCGGTGTGCTCGTCGCCGACCACCAGCCCGGCCCGTCCCTTCAGTCCGACGAAAAGGCCCGATGCCGCGCTTGTCATGTCACACCCATGTTCGTGAAATCAGATCAGGAGACCGTCGGCCGGCATCGCTGCACCGCCATCGCGGGGGCCGCGTCGCCGAGGCGCCATTGCAGCGGTGTCGCACCGCCCCGAATTCGCGCCCCGGTGAGCCCCGCTTAACCGCTTCTTTACCGTGACCCGTGGAAAGTCGGGACGAGGATCGCCGATCGCGTCCCGATTCCATCGTTCGTTAACGACCGGATGTCGGCGCACCTTTGTCGCGGTTCCGTTCGATGCGTTTGGGCCGGGTATCCACATGACAGGCGCGCCAGGTTACGTCAAAGGGGGTCGCCGCGACGCGCGGGACGAAGCTCCCGACAAGGCGCATCGGGCCGGATCGTCGTTCCGGCGGTGGCTCGGCTCGGTCATCCCGGACGAGCGCACCCCCGATCCGACCGACTTCGCCACCACGGCGGCGCCCGAGGTCTCCTCCGCGCCGGCGACGGCTGCGCCGACGGCCGCGTCCGTGGATCAGCGCGCGCCGACGGCGCCCGCGCTGCCGGGCCGGGCGCTGCCCGACCGCGACCTCGTCGCCCTGTGCAACCGCTTCGAGGGCATCACCCGCCAGCTCGAACGGCTCGTCCACACCACCCTCGACACCACCGAGGCCACGGTGCCCGTGACGGCGCCGGCCAGCGCCCTCGGCGCCAGCCCGCTCGACCGCGCCGTCGCCGAGATCGCGGCCCGCCAGCGCGCGCTCGAGAGCGAGAGCGCGCCGTCGGTGCCGAGCATGTTCGCGCCCGTGATGGACCCGGCGGCGCTCGCCCCGGCGCCGCTCGACCTGTCGCGGCTGGAGGAGCAGCTCCGGCTGATCACCACCCAGATCGAGACCCTGCGCTCGCCCTGCCGGGCCGAGGAGATCGCCGCGGAGCTGCGCGAGGAGCTGCGCCGCATCGGCCGCGCCGTCCACGATCTCGTCCCCCGCCACGCCTTCGAGGCGCTGGAGGGCGAGGTGCGGGCGCTCGCCTCGAAGCTCGACCAGAGCCGCGGCGGCGGCTTCGACCCGGCCGTGCTGGCGCCGCTCGAGCAGGGCCTCGCCGAGGTCCGCGACGCGCTGCGCGGGCTCGGCCCCGGCGAGCTCGCCGGCTCGGTCAACACGCTGTTCCACAAGATCGACGAGGTGACGGCCGAGGGCCTCGACGCGACCGTTCTGCACCAGCTCCAGGACGCGGTCGGCACGCTGCGCGGCATCGTCTCGACGGTCGCCTCGGGCGATGCGCTCGCCGCCCTCGTCGCCGAGGTGCGGGCGTTGTCCGAGAAGATCGAGAACGCCCCGCCGGTGCCGCCGCCGCCCGCCCCGGAGGA
>NZ_NHSK01000196.1 GCF_016653355.1 Rhodoplanes elegans
GCCGACGCCTGATCGCCGCCGCCGCCGGCCGACCCGTCCGGCGCCGGAGCCGGGCGGCGCTACGCCGCCGCACCCCGCCCGAAATCTCGCGCCAGCCAGGACCATGCCGTGCCCGCCCGCCCGCTCGACGCGCTCGCGACCGTGACGATCGTCGCCCTCAGCGTGAGCTGGGGCCTCAACCAGGTCGCCATCAAGGCGGCGCTGCCCGACATCCCGCCGCTGATTCAGGGGGTGATCCGCTCCTCGGGGGCGCTCGCCATGCTGCTCGCCTGGTGCGCGATGCGGCGCGTGCCGCTGCTCTCGCGCGACGGCAGCCTTCTGCCCGGCCTCGTCACCGGGCTCCTGTTCGGCGTCGAGTTCGTGATGATCTACCGCGGCCTGCTGATGACCTCGGCGAGCCGTGGCACCATCTTCCTCTACACGGCCCCGCTGTTCGTGGCGCTCGGCGGCTCGTTCTTCCTGCCGGGCGAGCGGCTCGGGCGGCTGCAGTGGCTCGGCCTGGTGACGGCCTTCGTCGGCGTCGCGGTGGCGATCGGGGTGCCGCATCTCCTCGCCCCGGCGGCCGCCGGCGCCGCCCCGGCGCCGGCCGCAACCGAGGCGAGCACGCTGGCCGGCGACGCGCTCCTGCTCGTCGCATCGGTGTTCTGGGCCGCCACCACGCTGGTGGTGAAGGGCTCGCGGCTCGTCCATGTCGCGCCGGAGAAGACGCTCGGCTACCAGCTCGCCGTGTCGATCCCCATCTTGGGGCTGGCCGCGCTGGTGTTCGGCGAGACCATCGCAGGCGTGCCGCGGCCGGCCGCGACCGGATGGCTCGCCTATCAAACCATCTGGGTGGTCGGAATCACCTATGGGCTGTGGTTCACACTGGTGAAGCACTATTCGGCCAGCCGTCTTTCGGCCTTCACGTTCCTCACCCCACTGTTCGGGGTGCTGGCCGGGCATGTCGTGCTCGGAGATGCTATAGACTGGCCGTTCGCCGTGGCGGCCGCCCTGGTGGTCGCCGGGCTGGTGCTGGTGAACCGTCCGCGCCGCGGCAATCCGCCGGCCGGGACGACGATGCCGGCGCCGCCGGCGGGAACGAACGAGTCGCGTTGACGCCGGCATGCGGGTCTGGCACTCCGCAGCCGTTGCATTTTCGGGAGTTGCACGATGAGCGATCCGGCCCTGAGCCAACCGGCAGTCAGCGAACTGGCAGGTCCGGCGCCGCGCCACGAGACGGTGGCCGTGAAGGTCGGCAACGTCACGGTCGGCGGCGGTGCTCCGATCGTCGTGCAGTCGATGACCAACACCGACACGGCCGACGTCGCCGGCACGGTCGCCCAGGTGACGGCGCTCGCCCGCCAGGGCTCCGAGATCGTCCGCATCACGGTCGACCGCGACGAGGCGGCCGCCGCCGTCCCGCACATCAAGGAGCGCCTGCTGAAGGCCGGCATCGACGTGCCGCTGGTCGGCGACTTCCACTATATCGGCCACAAGCTGCTCGCCGATCATCCGGGCTGCGCCGAGGCGCTCGACAAGTACCGCATCAATCCCGGCAACGTCGGCTTCAAGGACAAGCGCGACAAGCAGTTCTCCTCGATCGTCGAGATGGCGATCAAGCACGGCAAGCCGGTGCGCATCGGCGCCAACTGGGGCTCGCTCGACCAGGAGCTGCTCACCCATCTGATGGACGAGAACGCCAAGCTCGCCGCGCCCAAGGACGTGCGCGCCGTCACCCGCGAGGCGATGGTGCAGTCGGCGCTGCTCTCGGCCGCCCGCGCCGAGGAGATCGGCCTGCCGCGGAACCGCATCATCCTGTCGGCCAAGGTGTCCGCCGTGCAGGACCTGATCGCCGTCTATCAGGACCTCGCGGCGCGTTCGAACTACGCCATCCATCTCGGCCTCACCGAGGCCGGCATGGGCTCGAAGGGCATCGTCGCCTCGTCGGCGGCGCTCGGCATCCTGCTGCAGCAGGGCATCGGCGACACCATCCGGGTGTCGCTGACGCCGGAGCCGGGCGGCGACCGCACCCTCGAGGTGAAGGTCGCGCAGGAGATCCTGCAGACCATGGGCTTCCGGGTGTTCGTGCCGCTGGTCGCAGCCTGCCCGGGCTGCGGCCGCACCACCTCGACGACGTTCCAGGAGCTCGCCAAGGACATCCAGGGCTTCATCCTCACCTCGATGCCGGAGTGGAAGACCCGCTATCCGGGCGTCGAGACCCTCAACGTCGCGGTCATGGGCTGCATCGTGAACGGCCCCGGCGAGTCCAAGCACGCCGACATCGGCATCTCGCTGCCCGGCACCGGCGAGCAGCCGACCGCCCCGGTCTTCGTCGACGGCAAGAAGGTCGCGACGCTGCGCGGCCCGACGCTCGCGGCCGACTTCCAGGCCATGGTGATCGACTACATCGAGCGCCGCTGGGGCGCCGGCGCCCGCACCGCCGCGGAGTAGGGCGGGCGGCTCAGCTCGGCTCCGCGCGGTCGCGCCGGAGCCGTAGCCCGCATGGAGCGAAGCGGAATGCGGGTGTCCGGGCGTTGAGCCTCGGGCGAGCATCGCCCCTGTCGCCCCTGCATTCCGCTTCGCTCCATGCCGGCTACGGGCCGCTTAGCGCCCCGCCAGACGAGGCCCGTCATGGCCGCGCTTGTCGCGGCCATCCACGTCTTGCGGCGTGGCGGCGCGGACGGTCGTGGATGGCCGGGACGAAGCCCGGCCATGACGGCGAGTGGCGCCCGAGGGGCGCGCCGTCCGACCCCCTCCCGCCCGCGGCAACTGCCGCCCGCGATCCGCCGCCGTGCAGCGGCTGATGCATTCACGTATTCGCATCTTGATCCATCTCAAGCCGGTTTTCGCGGCGGCGCGGTATAGGCCGGATCGCCGGGTGGTCCGCCGCGATCGCGGTGCGACCGTGCCGGCGCCGCGTCGCCCTTGCGCGAACGTCGCCTTGGCGCGGACGTCGCCTCGGCGCGAAACAAGAACACGGACGGAGATCGGACCCATGATGAAGATCGCGGTGCTCGTCTGGATGGTGCTCGGCATCACGCTCGCCGGGACGCTGGTGGTCGCCGTCGTCAGCGTGCCGTCGCTCTACGACCAGGGCATGCGGCTGATCCCGATCGTGGCGGCGGCCGGCTTCGTGGTCGCCATCCCGTTCGCGGTCCTCATCGCCAAGAAGATCGATCATCTCACGGCGAAGCGGGCCTGAGCGCGGGCGTCGTCACGCGCGCGCCTGACGCGCGGCAGTCGCCCTAAGCTCGGAATCCGGCGCTGAGTCCGGGTTCGCGGACCTTTCGGTCCGCGCCCCGGAACGACCGAGAGTGACGCGCGCCGACCGGGCGCCGCGTCCTCGCGCCGTATTAGCAAGGATTTCACCACTCTCCGGTAGGGTGCTCCGACCGGCCGCGCGGCGCGCGGGCGGGCGCCGCCCTGCGGCGCGGTCCCTCGTGCCCCCGAACCCGGAGACCTCGCCGTGCCGCTCCTGCACCGCTTCGCCCATCTGATCGCCCACGCTTGGCAGACGACCCTGCCGGTCCTCGTCATCCTCGTCGCCGCGCTGTGGCTCGTGATGTTCGGCGAAAACCCGGCGAGCGAGCAGGCGATGTTCGCCGCGCTGCTGCTCATCTACATGGTGCACCAGATCGAGGAGCATCTGTGGCCGGGCGGCTTCCGGCAATACGCCAACGCGCATGTGTTCAAGACCGGCCGCGACGACTGGCCCGTCGACGAGGCGGGTGTCGCGCTCGTCAACATCGCCTGGGTGTGGCTGCCGATCGGTCTCGCGGCGCTGTTCCCGGAGACGCTGCGCTGGGTCGGCCTGGGCTGGGTGGGGCTGACCTTCGTCAACGGCCTGTCGCATATCGGCACGACGGTGCGGTTCCGCGGCTACAATCCGGGCCTCGTCACCTCGATCGCGCTCTTCCTGCCGTTCACGGTCTGGGTCTTCGCCACGGAATTCTCACGCGGCGCCCTGTCCGGGGCCGAGATCGGCGGCCTCATCGTCGCCGGCGTGCTGCTGCACGTGCCGGTCGCCGCGCTGTTCGTGATCCCGTATCGCCGCCGCACGCCCGCGCTCGTCTGACCGGCTCGCCGCCGGTGGCGGACGTCACAGCCAGCGGCGGACTTCAGAGCCAGCGGCGGACTTGCGCCTCGCTCGGCAGCTTGCCGTCCGGCGTCACCTCGTCGACCGCCTCCGGCAGCCGTTGGCTGAGCTCGGCCAGGAGCTCGTCGCGCGACAGGCCGGTGCGGCGGGAGAGCTCGTCGATGCGCTCGCGCCCGAGCGTCTCCTCCAGCTCGCGCGGCGAGATGCTGCGGTTCGGGCCGCGCCCGACCCAGGAGTCGGCGACCTCGCCGCGGCCGCTGCGGTGGAACTGGTCCATCATGTCCTTGAGGCCGCCGCTCAGCGCCCCGCCGGCCGCACCGCCGCCCAGCAGGCCGCCGAGGCTGCCCAGGAGGCCGCCGAGCCCGCCGGACGAGCCTTCGCCCTGCACGCGCCCGGGACCCCAGGGCGGCGCATTGGTCTCCGCCTGCGGCACCGGCGAACTGCCGGAGCCGAAATGCTTGTAGGCCTTGTAGGCGAGGAGGCCGAGGATCGCCATGGTGATGGGCGACATGCCGCCCTTGTCGGCGTCCTTGCCGCCCGGCGTCTCCGGGGCGGACGCGCCGCGCGGCCCGTTCATCATGCCGTTGATGACGTCGAGAAGTCCCATGGTCGCCTCCTGCGGCCCGCCCCGGTGATCAGATCGCGTCGGGTGAGGGAGGCCGCAAGGGCGCGAGCGCCGCGAAGGGCGGGACCTTGTGCCGCGGGAACAAATCCCGGAGCGCGGCACGATACCGTCGGGACTCAGCCTTTCAGGAACATCACGCCGATCTGGCGGTCGTCGCGGCGCACGATGCGGCAGCGACGCTGGAACAGCAGCAGGAACTCGGCCGGCATGTCGATCGGGCTCGTCACGGTGAGCTTGGCGCCGCCGGCCGAAATATCGCAGATCATGCAGCTCTGCAGCGTCGAGCCGTCGCACGGATCGAAGAACGCCGGGTAGTGCACCTCGAACCGGGGGCTCCGGCGCAGCTCACGCAGCTTGTTCTGCTGCTGACGGAAGAAAACCATTGCTGATACGCCTCGTGTCGCCGGCGCCGCGCGTCGCGTCGCCGTGGTCGAGGCCGATTGTCGGTCGGCCGCGCTAAGCGCCCGCAAAGCCCGCGCGTAAGATTTCGACGAGTGTTTTTCGGACAATGCGACGAGAATTTTCGGGTCGAGGGCGCGGATGTCCTCCGACGTCGCGTCGCGTGCTGCGCGCTCCCTCTCCCCAGCGGGGAGAGGGCTGGGGTGAGGGGGTGCCGACGCCGTTTGTCTCGTCGAGGGGGCGGCACCCCCTCACCCGGACTTCGCGCCTTCGGCGCGAACTCCGACCTCTCCCCGCCGGGGAGAGGTGAAACGAAGGCGGCGCCCGCGTCGTGCGCGTGAGCTGATCAGATCCCGCTCCGCCTCACAGCTTCAGCTGCCGCGCGGCGTCGACGGCGGCCTGGCGCTTCGACGCCATCTCGGCGTCGAGCGTCTGCTCGGTGCGCGAAATCTCGGCGAGGCGGTCCTCCTGGCTCTTCAGCGTGTCGACGTAGCGGCGGCCGAGATCCGAGCTCGCGCCGACCGACTGCAGGTTCCGCCGCAGCCGCTCCTGGTCCTCGCCGATGCGCTTGCGCTCGGCGTCGAGACGCGACCGCTCGGCCCGCGCCCGGTTGATCTCGCCGACCAGCGCGCCGAGGCGCAGCACCGTCTCCTTCACGGCCGGCGTCTCGTTCTCCAGGCCGCGGATGCGCGCCAGAATCTCCTCCGGGGCGTAGTCGGTCAGCACCACGGTCTGGCGGTCGGTGCGCTCCAGCACCAGCGACGCCTTGGTGGTCTGGCCCTTGGGCGCCTTGACGGCGAGGCGCAGGCGGGTCGGCGTCTCCTCGACGCCCCTGCTGCCCTCGGCCGGCGACCAGCCGTCGGCGCGCGCCTCCTCGATGACGATCTCGCGGTCCTCGTCGGCCGGCGGGGTGATCTCGTAGCCGACCGTGCGGCGCGAGCGCGTCGTCAGCGTCAGGGTGCCGTCGACCGCCTTGCCGAGCGTCGTGCGACGCACCCCCTGGTCCTCGCGGCGGATGTCGGTCTTGGCGTCGAGCGCGAAGGTCACGTACTTGAAGGTGCCGCGGGGGAGCAGCGGAAGCTGTGCGTCGCCGACGAAGTTCGCGGCCCCGTCGGCGCCGCCGTCGAAGGCCGTGACGATGCCGGCCGGCAGGCTGGCGTCGCCGTCGTTGCGCAGGCGCAGCGCGGCGAGCGGGCGGCGCGCCGAGACCTCGGGCTGGTAGAGCCAGGTGCGCGACGCCGTCACCTCGCGGTCGACGAACGGCACCATCACGGTGTGCCCGGTGGCGACCGTCACCTTGGCCGGGAAGCGGTAGAGGAGCTGGGTCGCGGCCTCCTCGGCCT
>NZ_NHSK01000197.1 GCF_016653355.1 Rhodoplanes elegans
CGACACGCTGCCCGGCGAGCCGGTGCCGCCGGGCAGCGTGTCGCCGGCCGGTACGGCGGCTGCGCCGGCGGCCCCGGTCGTCGATCCGGAGGAGATCGCGCTCCTGATCGACCGCGGAAAGGCCTTCCTGGCCGGCGGTGACGTCGCCGCCGCGCGGCTGCTGCTGCGGCGAGCCGCCGAGGCGGGAGATGCGCCGGCCGCGCTGCTGCTCGGTGCGACCTTCGATCCGTCGGCGCTGGAGCGGCTGAAAATCCTCGGTGCGGTCGGCGACGCCGCGCAGGCGCGGCAGTGGTATCAGCGCGCCGCGGCGCTCGGGTCGGCCGACGCGGCGCGCAAGCTCGACGCGCTCGCCTCGCGCTGAGGGCTCTCGTGACCGGCCGTCGCCGCTTCACCGGCGGCGAGTCCGACGTGATCGCCGCCGCAGCCGCAGGCCGGGGCACCCCGGCCGGGCGGCTCGGCGAGCGTGCCGCGCCAGCGGCCGTAGCGCCACGGCAGCCACCAGCGTGCCCCGCGCGGCACCTCGGCCGGCACGAAGTCGAGCCCGCGGGTGCCGAACGGATGGCAGCGGCAGAACCGCGCCAGCGTCATCCACCCTCCCGCCCACAGCCCGAACCGGCCGATCGCCTCGTCCCCGTAGGCCGAGCAGGTCGGCAGATGCCGGCATTGCGTGCCGACGAACGGCGACAGCGTGAGCTGATAGGTCCGGATCAGCCCGCGGGCGAGCCGGCGGGGCAGGGCGGCGACGAAGCCGATGGGCCGATGGCGTGGCATCGTCCTTGCTAAACCACTTCCAGGTGGTGCCGGGCAAGGACGAAGCGCGCCAAGCATTGCCGTCCCGACGAAAGTAATTCGGTACCGGAGCCGCAGCATCGCCGGGTGCAATGCCGCAAAAAGGGCCGGTTGCGATGGTCGTTTGCGTACGTAAGATCACAGTTGCGCGAAAGTCGCGTGATGTGGCGAGATTGCAGAGCTGAACTGCCAACAATAACAACAGTAGTGCCGACGTGTACATGAAACGCGTTGCTGAAGCAGCACGGGGAACCGCAATGGAACGGTGCCGGATCGTGAAGCGATCCTGGGTCGGAGCCCTCGTCCTGGTGCTCTGCGCCATGCCGGTCGTCGCCGGCACGCCGGAGCTCCCGGCCAATCCGCGCACGCTCCCGATGCAGTTCTCGCTGCAGGAGCCGGCTGCGGGCTGCGGGACCGACTGCGCCCCGGTGGTCTTCGCCGCCGGCATGATCACGGCCGACACGCCGCGCCGCTTCGAGGCCTTCGCCACCGAGCGCAACCTGCACGACGGCAAGGTGGTGCTCGATTCCGACGGCGGCTCGGTGCTGGGCGCGCTCGCGCTCGGCCGCGCCATCCGCCGGCTCGGCCTCGACACGACGGTGGGGCGCGCCGAGCGTGCGGCGACGGCCGGCAAGCCGGCCGCGATCGCGCCGGCGAACTGCGAATCGATGTGCGCCTTCGTCCTGCTCGGCGGGGTGCATCGCGACGTGCCGGCGCGCTCGCGTGTCCTCGTCCACCAGATCTGGCTCGGCGACCGACGCGACGACGCCGTCGCGGCGTCGTACTCGGCCGAGGATCTCGTCCTCGTCCAGCGCGACATCGGCGCCATCGTCCGCTACACGGCCGAGATGGCCGGCAGCCTCGGCGGCGGCGCCGAGCTGATCGAGATCGCGTTGAGAATTCCGCCGTGGGAGCCGATGCGGCTCCTCAGCCGCGACGAGCTGAAGCGCATCGGGCTCGACCAGGCGATCCCGCCGGTCGCGGCGCGCCAGACCTCGGCCGCCGTCACCCCGGTCGCCATCGTGCCCGAGCGGGCGCCGGCGGCGAGCGAGCGCGGCTGGACGTCGGTCGACGGAAACTCCGGGCCGATGCTGGTGCGGCGCCATCCGCTCACCGTCGAGGGCGAGCGGATCGGCAGCTTCGATCTGAGCCTGAGCTGCGGCGACGTCGCCGGCACCTACGGGCTGACCTACGCGGAGCGCCGGCAGGCCGGGCCGGGTGGCGGCGAGGCCGTGCCGCTCGACCGGGTGCGGCTGTGGATCGAGCAGACCGAGGTGACGCTCGACGTCGTGTCGTCGCGCGGCGACGGCCGCGGCGTCGAGAGCGTCGCGATCGGCACCGTCGCGGCGCCGCTGGTGCGGACCTTCGCGGCGGCGACCACCCGCTCGCTCTCGGTGCTCACCGGATCCGGCAGCACGGCCGGCACCACGACCCGCATCGGCAATGCCGGGCTCGGCAAGGTGTTCGGCCAGCTCGAGACGGCCTGCGGCCGCGGCAAGCGCGACACCCATGCGAGGCTCGAAGCCGCGGCGCGGTGACCGGAGGGTGCCACACAGGATGTGCCGGTCGTCCCGGGGCGGCGCATCAGCGCCGAGCCCGGGACCCACACGCCCTGTCTCCCGTGAGCCACCGACACCGGGGGTATGGATTCCGGGCCCGCGAACCGTTGGTTCGCGTCCCGGGATGACTGCGCCTGAACTGCTTATCCGACTCAGCCGCCCGCCTGTCCGGCCGCGATCTGGTCCAGCGCCGACACCACTGCATCGAAAGTGAGCAGGGTCGAGGCGTGGCGTGCCTTGAACTCGCGCACCGGCTCGAGCACGGCGAGATCGGCCCAGCGGCCGTCCGGCGGCGGGCCGTTCTCCTTGAGCATCTTGCGCATCGCCTCGCGCAGCGCGCGCAGCTCGTCGGCCGTCGACCCGACGACCTGGCTCGCCATGATCGACGACGACGCCTGGCCGAGCGCGCAGGCCTTCACCACATGCCCGAAGTCGACCACGGTGCCGTCGGCGACCTTGAGGTCGACCGTGACGGTCGAGCCGCACAGCTTCGAATGCGCCGTCGCGCTGCCGTCCGGATCGGCCAGCCGGCCGAGGCGGGGGATGTTGCCGGCGAGCTCGAGGATGCGGCGATTGTAGATGTCGTTCAGCATGATGCCTGTCCGGGCGGGCGGGTCGATTTGCCTCGACCTCTGGCTCCGACTATACCCCCTCATATAGGACATCGGCCGGGTCGGGCGAGAGGCGCGTCCGCCAGGAGGTGCTTGCGCCCGGGTTCGTCAGGTCCCACATGCTTCCGGTCGGGCCTGCCCGGGCCGGACTGTCCCATCGGCGTGCGCCGGGCCTGTCCCGGGGAGGCTTCGCCGGATCGTCGCCGTCCCTCCGGTGCGCGGCTTCGCCCTTGCGGTGTGGCGCGCGCCGTCTGCGACGTGCGGTCGTTGCAGCGGTTCGGTGCCCTCCGGCGTCGACCCGAACGGAGACGTCGCTCGCGATGGACCACGTGATCAAGACTCTCACTCCCGCCGCCCGTCCGTCCGAGGCGCCCGGCGAGGTCCCGGTCGCGCCGGCGCGGGTTCGGCCGTCGCGAACCGAGGCCGAGGCCGCCGTCCGCGTGCTGCTCGGCTATATCGGCGACGATCCCGACCGCGAGGGCCTGCTCGACACGCCGCGCCGCGTCGTCGCCGCCTATGACGAGCTGTTCGGCGGCTATCACGAGAGCGCCGGCGAGGTCCTGGAGCGCACGTTCTCGGAGATCGGCACCTACGACGACATCGTGCTGGTGCGCGACATTCCGTTCACGTCGCATTGCGAGCATCACATGATGCCGTTCATGGGGCGCGCCCATGTCGGCTACCTGCCGGTCGAGCGGGTCGTCGGCCTGTCGAAGATCGCCCGGCTGATCGACATCTTCGCCAAGCGCCTGCAGACCCAGGAGCGGCTGTCCTCCGAGATCGTCACCGAGATCGACACCGTGCTGAAGCCGCGCGGCGTCGCCGTGATGCTGGAGGCGGAGCACACCTGCATGTCGATGCGCGGCGTGCAGAAGATCGGCAGCCGCACCATCACGACGCAGTTCACCGGCGTGTTCCGTGACGATCCGAAGGAGCAGTTCCGGTTCGTCAACCTGGTGCGCAACGGCATCGGCTGATCGTCCGTCGTCGGGCGCCGCGGGGCAGGGGACCGGCGTCTCGCAGAGCGGCGCATGACGTGCGTCCCCGCCGGGACTGAAAGCATATCGTATGAAGAGCGTCTTCGCGCCGCGCGGCACCACCGAGCAGATCGAGGAAGGTCGCGTCTTCGCCCCCAAGTTCGACGGCGACGGCCTGATCCCGGCGATCGTCGCGGACGCGTGGTCGGGCGACGTCCTCATGCTCGCCTGGATGAACGACGAGGCGCTGGTGCGCTCGATCGAGACCTGCGAGGCGTGGTTCTACAGCCGCTCGCGCGGCAAGCTGTGGAAGAAGGGCGAAAGCTCCGGCCACGTGCTGCGCATCATCGAGCTGAAGGTCGACTGCGATCAGGACGCGCTGCTGCTGCGCGTCGAGCAGGTCGGGCCGGGCGTCTGCCACACGGGGCGCGCCTCGTGCTTCTACCGCGCCGTGTCGCTGCGCGAGACCGCCGGCCACACGCTGCTGCTGCAGTTCAAGAAGGCCGAGAAGGTGTTCGATCCGAACGTCGTCTACGGCGAGGGCGCCGGCAAGGACAAGACGGCCGAGTAGGGCGGCGGCGTCTTTAACGACACGCGACGCTAATGCAAAACGGCCGGGCAGTGCCCGGCCGTTTGTCGTTCGAGGATCGAGAGTGTGTCGGCGGAGGCCGATCGTCTCATACCGTCGCGCGATTGCACGTATTCACCCCTCATGGTGAGGAGCGGCCGCAGGCCGCGTCTCGAACCATGAGGCCGCCCCCGCCCTTCGAGACGCGCCCTTTGGGCGCTCCTCAGGACGAGGGCGGAGACGTTCTTTCAATCTCGCGCCGGAATCACTCTTCCTCTTGGCCGGCCTGGCCGGCTTCCGGATTCTCGAAGAACTCCTCGGCCGCGGCCTCGGCGACCTCGCGGTCCTCACGGCGCGCCGTGACGTCCTCGCCGCGCTTGATGCGCTCGGCTTCCTCGGCGTTGCGGGCGACCACGACCGTGACGGTCACCTCGAGCTCCGGATGCAGCACGATCGGCACGCGGTGCTGGCCGATGGTCTTGATCGGGGCGTTGATGGCGACCTGGCTGCGGTCGATCGAGACGCCGCCTTCGCCGACCAGGGTGGCGATGTCGCGGGTCGTCACCGAGCCGTAGAGCTGGCCGATGTCGGAGGCCTGGCGCAGCACCACGAAGCTCTGGCCCTCGAGCTTGCCGCCGACCTTCTCGGCCTCGGCCTTGCGCTCCAGGTTGCGCGCCTCGAGCTGCGCCTTCATGCCCTCGAACTTGGCGAGGTTGTCCTTGGTGGCGCGCAGCGCCCGGCCCTGCGGCAGCAGGAAGTTGCGAGCGAAGCCGTCGCGCACCCGCACGACGTCGCCCATCTGCCCGTGCTTGCCGACGCGCTCCAGCAGAATCACTTCCATGTCGTCTCTCCTTCGTGTTCGTCGATTCGTGTTCGTGAATGCGGGGTGGTGAATGCGGTGGTCGTCGAAGTGATCAGTCCGGCGGCGGGCGCCCGGCCGGCGGTCCGCCCGCCGTGGGCGCCGCCCGGCCGGCGAAGCGGGTGCGCAGATCGATCGCCGTGTCGACGAGGCCGACCAGCATCACCAGGAACAGGGGCCAGCCGAACATCATCACGGCCGCGTAGAGCGCGGTGAGCACCACGGCGCGGCTCTTCACCCGGCGGCTCAGGGCGTGCAGCACCGAGAAGCCGAGCGCCGTGAAGGCGATCGACAGGGTCGCGGCGACGATACCGGCCAGAAGGCCGGTGAGGCCGGGCAGCAGCGAGGCGGCGATCGCGGCCGCGAAGGCGACGGCCGAGATCAGCGGGAACGAGATCTCGGACAGCGCCGGCCACGGGCGCGGCAGCCGGCCCGACAGTCCGACCGCCCTGCCGGCGAGCCACAGGTTGAACAGCAGCGTCGTCGTCATCAGCGAGGCGGCGGCGGGCGGCAGCGCGATCGCCAGGAACGTGAAGATCGCGTCCGAATCGGACACGCCGGGCAGGCCGGGCTCGCCGTTGCGCCCGCGGAACACCCGGGCGAAGCCGTCGCGCAGCGTGGTGCGGATCTCGTCGAGGTCGCTGCCGAAGGTCGGCAGCGCCATCATGACGGAGAGCGCGCCGAGCACCGCGGCCCACAGCACGATGCGGCCGACCGGATACCAGTCGAGCGTCGGGTTGGCCGGATCGCCACCCGGGCGCGCCAGCAGCGCGAGATAGGACAGCCACCAGCCGGGCAGCGCGAGGCCGAGCAGGAAGACGAGGAAGAACAGCGAGCCGAACCAGGCGGCGAGGGCGGCGGTGCCGACCAGCGTGGCGAGCAGGCCGGCCCAGTGGCTCCAGCCGAGCGCCGCGATCATGATCGGCAGCGGCGCCAGATAGAACAGCAGCATCGACAGGGTCGACCCGGCCGCGAGGGCCGCGAAGGTCAGGGCTGCCACGGCGCCGGCCCCGAGGCCGACCAGGATGAACTGGATCATCGTCTCGCTGTCCCGCTCGAGGAGCGGTTAGAGGCGGATCAGCGTCGCGCGCGCGGTGCATGCACCGCGGTCGCGACCGTCCGTCCCAACCAGAGGATCGGCCCGCGATGCAATCACCGAAGCGGTCGCAGGCGGGCCGAAGGTCTTTGGACGACAGGTCTTCGGACGACGTGTCGTCGGGCCGATCGCAGCGCGCGGGCCGGCCGGTGCCGGCCCGACGCGTGCGCGATCAGCGGATCACGTAGGGCAGCAGGCCGAGGAAGCGGGCGCGCTTGATGGCGCGCGCGAGCTCGCGCTGCTTCTTGGCCGACACCGCGGTGATGCGGCTCGGCACGATCTTGCCGCGCTCCGAGATGTAGCGCTGCAGCAGCCGCACGTCCTTGTAGTCGATCTTCGGGGCGTTGGCGCCGGAGAACGGGCAGGTCTTGCGACGGCGGAAGAACGGGCGGCGGGCGCCGCCGGCAGAGGCCATGGCCATGATGATCAATCCTCGCTGGCGTCGTCGGTGGCGGCTTCGACACGGTCCTCGCGCGGGCCGCGCGGCGGCGCGTCGCGGTCGCGGCGCGGGCCGCGGTCGCCACGATCACCCCGGTCGCGGTCGCGGTCGCCCGGGCGGCGGTCGCCACGGTCGCCGCGCTCGTCGCGGTCGCGGTCGGACTTGCGCATCATGGCCGACGGGCCGGCCTCGAGCTCGTCCACCTTCACGGTGAGGGTGCGCAGCACGTCCTCGTTGATGCGCTGCTGGCGCTCGACCTCGGCGACGGCCGCGGCCGGGGCGTCGAGATTGAGCAGCGTGAAATGCGCCTTGCGGTTCTTGTTGATCCGGTAGGTCAGGGACTTCACGCCCCAGTACTCGACCTTCGCGACGGATCCGCCGAAGCTCTCGATGACGCCCTTGTACTGGGTCGTCAGCTCCTCGACCTGTTGCGCCGAGAGATCCTGGCGCGCGAGATAGACATGCTCGTAGAGCGGCATGGAATGCCTTTCCCTGGTTCGTGGCGGCTCGTCCGACGCGAAGCCCTTCGTGCCCTTCGGGAAAGGCGCGAAAGATAGCTCTGAAGGCGGGAACACGGGACGCCGGATCCTCGAAGGATCCTGCCGCTCCCTCCCTTGCGGGAAGGCATAGCCGTCCGTTCAGCCCCCGGCCGGAGCCGAGCCGAAGCGCGCCTTATACGGCTTTCCGCCGCGAACGCAAGTTTTCGCCGCGAACGCAAGAGGCCGGGCGCGGCGGCGCCCGGCCGGAGGGATGGTGGGGACCGGCCGCTCGATCCGGCCGCTCAGGCCGGGACGGTCGCCGGAAAATCTGTGCCGAGCGTCACCGCCTCCCAGCGGTCCATCTCCTCGATCACGGCGTCGAGCTTGACCCGGGTGCGGCGCAGGGCGTCCGAGCCGAGCAGCAGGTGGAGCGGCGGATCGTCGGCGTTCACGGCCGCCAGGATCGCCTGGGCGCCCCGCTCCGGGTCACCGACCTGGTTGCCGCCCATCGTCTCGAAGGCGGCCGCGCTGCGTCCGACCGTCGCCGCATAGGCCTCTCCCGCCTTGGTGCTCCAGCGGATCGAGTGGGCCGACAGGAAGTCGGTCCGGAAGGCGCCGGGCGCCACCGCCGTCACCTTGATGCCGAGCGGCCCGACCTCGAGGGCGAGGCCCGCCGACAGGCCCTCGAGCGCGTATTTCGCCGCCGCGTAGAGGCCGGCGCCGGGGCCGGGCGCCCGCCCGGCGACCGACGTGATGTTGACGATGTGGCCCGACCCCTGCGCGCGCAGGCGGGGCAACGCCGTGCGGATCACCCGGAACGGGCCGAACACGTCGACGGCGAAGAGCTGCGCGACTTCGGCGTCGGTCGCCTGCTCGATCGCCCCGAGGAGCCCGTAGCCGGCATTGTTGACGATCACGTCGAGCGGCCGGCCGGCCTCGCCGGCGATGGCGAAGGCGCGCTCGACCGTGGCTTCGACCGCCGGCCCGTCGGCCATGTCGAGGGTGAGCACGTACAGCCGGCCGGGCGCGGCCGGGAGGTCGGGGGGGCCGCTGCGCACCGTGCCGATCACGGTGTCGCCGGTCGCGAGCGCGGCACGGGCGAGGGCGAGGCCGAGGCCGCGCGAGATGCCGGTGATGAACCAGGTCTTCATAGGTCGTCTCCTGTGACGACCGGAAGATGGGCAGGTTCTCGCGGTTAAATAATACGACGAAAATCGCGAGAGCTTGTAAGCTGTCCTAAAAGATCTGACAGTGGCGCCAGGAGCGCCATGGATCCGATCCTGTCGGGAAGCGACTTCAACCAACTCCGCGCCTTCGTCGCGGTCGGCGAGCTGTCGAGCTTCAGCCGCGCCGCCGAGCTGCTCGGCGTGTCGCCCTCGGCGCTGAGCCAGACCGTGCGGGGCCTGGAGGAGCGGGTCGGGGTGCGGCTCCTCAACCGCACCACCCGCAGCGTCGCCCTGACGCCGGCGGGCGAGATCCTGCTGCGGCGGGTGCGGCCCGCCGTGGCGGAGCTCGGCGACGCGCTCGGCGAGGCGCGGGCCAGTCGCGGACGGCCGGCCGGCGTGGTGCGCATCCATGCCTTCCGCAGCGCCGCCGAGACCTGCCTGGCGCCGATCCTGCCGGCCTTCGCAGAGGCCTATCCGGACATCGTGCTCGACATCACGCTCGACGACGCCGTCGTCGACATGGTGGCGGGCGGCTTCGACGCCGCGATCCGGCTCGGCGAGGTGATCGAGCGCGACATGGTCGCGGTGCGGATCGGCCCCGACCTGCGTCACGTCCCCGTTGCGACCCCCGGCTACCTGGCCGCGCACGGGGCGCCGGCGCATCCGCGCGATCTCGTCCACCACCGCTGCATCCGCTGGCGCTGGCCCGGCCATCTGATGTCTTATGCCTGGGAGTTCTTCGAGCACGGGACCTGGTTCGAGGTGGCGGTCGACGGGCCCTTGATCGTCAACGACAAGGAGATGGCGCTGCGGGCGACCCTGGCGGGCGTCGGCATCGGGTTTCCGGTCGAGTGGACCGTGGCCGAGCATGTCGCGGCGGGTCGGCTGGTGCGGCTCCTGGAGCCCTGGTGCGCGTTCTTCCCGGGGCTTCACCTGTGCTATCCGCGCCAGCGCCAGATGGCGCCGGCGCTGCGCGCCGTCGTCGATGCGCTGCGAAATCCCCAAGCGAATTTGCCAGCCAAGGCGGGCTCGGGGTAGGGCCGCGGGGCCGCCCCGGCCGTAGTAAGTGTCTGCCCCACTTGACTTTGAGCCCCCCGACGGTGTGTTAGCGCGCTAATTCGCAGGAGGGAGCACCATGGCGGTCGCATTCGTATTTCCCGGCCAGGGCAGCCAGGCCGTCGGCATGGGCAAGGCGCTGGCGGAGAACTTCCCGGTCGCCCGGGCCGTGTTCGACGAGGTCGACGAGGCGCTCGGCGACAAGCTCTCGGCGATCGTGTTCGAGGGGCCGGCCGAGACCCTGATGCTCACCGAGAACGCGCAGCCCGCGCTGATGACCGTCTCGCTCGCCGCGCTGCGCGTGCTGGAGCAGGAGGCGGGTGTCGATCTCGCCCGCGACGCCATGTTCGTCGCCGGCCATTCGCTCGGCGAGTATTCGGCGCTCGCCGCCGCCGGCGCCCTGTCGGTCGCCGACACGGCGCGGCTCGTGCGCACCCGCGGCCGTGCCATGCAGAAGGCCGTGCCGGTCGGCGTCGGCGCCATGGCGGCGCTGCTCGGGCTCGAGTTCGACGCGGCGGCCGAGATCGCCCGCGAGGCCGCCGAGGGCGCCGTCTGCCAGGCCGCCAACGACAACGGCGGCGGCCAGGTGGTGGTCTCCGGCGACAAGGCCGCGGTCGAGCGCGCCGTCGAGATCGCCAAGGGCCGCGGCGCCAAGCGCGCGACGCTGCTGCCGGTCTCCGCGCCCTTCCACTGCACCCTGATGGCGCCGGCCGCCGACGTGATGGCCGAGGCGCTCGCCAACGTCACGGTGCGCCAGCCGGTCGTCCCGGTGGTGGCGAACGTGAAGGCGGCGCCGATCACCACGCCGGCCGAGATCGTCGCGGCGCTGGTCGAGCAGGTCACCGGCACGGTGCGCTGGCGCGAATCGGTCGCCTTCATGGCGTCGGCCGGCGTGACGAGCTTCTACGAGATCGGCGCCGGCAAGGTGCTCACCGGGCTCGTCAAGCGCATCGCCGACGGCGCGACCGGCACGGCGATCGGCTCGCCGGCCGACGTCGCGAGCTTCGTGGCGGCGCGCGCCGCGGCGCTCCAGCAGGGCGCCGCGTGATGTTCGATCTCACGGGCAAGACGGCGCTGGTCACCGGCGCGACCGGCGGCATCGGCGGCGCCATCGCCAAGGCGCTGCACGCCCAGGGCGCGACGGTCGCGATCTCCGGGACCAAGGCCGACAAGCTCGAGGCGCTCGCCGCCGCGCTCGGCGACCGCGTCCACGCGCTGCCGTGCAATCTCGCCGACCGCGCCGAGGTGGAGAAGCTCGTCCCGGCGGCGGAGGCGGCGCTCGGCCAGCTCGACATCCTGATCAACAATGCCGGCCTGACGCGCGACAATCTCTTCATGCGCATGAAGGACGCCGAGTGGGACGACGTCATCGCCGTCGATCTCACCGCCGCCTTCGTGCTGGCGCGTGCCGCCGTGAAGGGCATGATGCGCCGGCGCTTCGGCCGAATCGTCTCGATCACGTCGGTGGTCGGGGTGAGCGGCAATCCGGGGCAGGGCAACTACGCCGCCGCCAAGGCCGGCATGATCGGCATGAGCAAGGCGCTCGCCCAGGAGGTCGCTTCGCGCGGCATCACGGTGAACTGCGTCGCGCCGGGCTTCATCCAGACTGCGATGACCGACGTCCTCAATGACAAGCAGCGCGAGACGGTGCTGTCGCGGGTGCCGGCCGGCCGGCTCGGAACCAGTGAGGAGATCGCCGCGGCGGTCGTCTATCTGGCCTCCGAGCAGGCCGCCTACACGACCGGTCAGACACTCCATGTAAACGGTGGCATGGTAATGATCTGATTGGGTTTTTTCAGTCCGCACAGGGATCGCATGCGGCCCTCCCTGCACTTCTGGTCAAGCCTGAGGAAGTATGATAACCGATCCGCTGGGCTGGACGAGGAAGTGCGACGGGGCTGGGGCTACGGCATGCACCCCTTGGCCGGATGAGCGTTCAACAGCGTCCATCGAGATGGCTACCGGGCGACACCTGCCGCATGCGGCGGCGGTGCGTCGGGTGAAATGCCGAAAGCACGAGGGTTAGCAATGAGTGATATTGGCGAGCGGGTCAAAAAGATCGTCGTGGAGCACCTCGGCGTCGAGCCCGAGAAGGTGACCGAGAGCGCGAGCTTCATCGACGATCTGGGCGCCGACAGCCTCGATACCGTCGAACTCGTGATGGCGTTCGAGGAGGAGTTCGGCTGCGAGATCCCGGACGACGCCGCCGAGACGATCCTGACGGTGGGCGACGCCGTCAAGTTCCTCGAGAAGAACGCCAAGAGCTGATTTTTCGCCGAACGCCGCCACCGCAGGCCTCCGGGCCTGCGGTGCTGCCCCGCCCGAAGTCGCTGCTGTTCGTCGCCGATGAGCCCGCGCTGAGCGTTCTTCAGACCGGGCCGGGTCTCCCACCGTGGCGGCTCTGGCCATGGCGGAACGCCGCGGTCGGATGCGAGCGAGACCGCTTCGCGAACGAACCGCCCGAGACGGTTGCAGCGGGATGCGGCGAGCCGGCCGGTGCGGGACATGTGACATGAGACGCGTTGTCGTCACGGGATTGGGCATGGTGACGCCGCTCGGATGCGGCGTCGAGCCGACGTGGAAGCGCCTTCTGGCCGGCGAGAGCGGGGCCCGGAAGATCGACAGGTTCGAGGTGGCCGATCTGCCGGCCAAGATCGCCTGTACGCTGCCGCGCGGCGATGGCTCCGACGGCACCTGGAATCCCGACCAGTGGATGGAGCCGAAGGAGCAGCGCAAGGTCGACGACTTCATCGTCTACGCGATGGCGGCGGCCAAGCAGGCGCTCGACGATTCGGATTGGCATCCGGCCTCCTACGACGACCAGATCACGACCGGCGTGATGATCGGCTCCGGCATCGGCGGCCTCGAAGGCATCGCCGAGACGGCCGTGCTGCTGAAGGAGCGTGGCCCGCGCCGCGTCTCGCCGTTCTTCATTCCGGGCCGCCTGATCAATCTCGCCTCCGGCTACGTGTCGATCGCGCACGGGCTGAAGGGGCCGAACCACGCCGTCGTCACGGCCTGCTCGACCGGCGCGCACGCGATCGGCGACGCGGCGCGGCTGATCGCCTTCGGCGATGCCGACGTGATGGTGGCGGGCGGCGCCGAATCGCCGATCTGCCGCATCTCGATCGCCGGCTTCTCGGCCTGCCGGGCGCTGTCGACCGGCTTCAACGACGAGCCGACCCGCGCCTCGCGTCCCTACGACAAGGACCGCGACGGCTTCGTGATGGGCGAGGGCGCCGGCGTGGTGGTGCTCGAGGCGTACGAGCACGCCAAGGCGCGCGGCGCGAAGATCTACGCCGAGGTGATCGGCTACGGCCTGTCGGGCGACGCCTATCACATCACGGCGCCGTCCGAGGACGGCGACGGCGCCTTCCGCTGCATGTCGATGGCGATCAAGCGGGCCGGCATCCAGACCTCCGAGATCGACTACATCAACGCCCACGGCACCTCGACGCCGCTCGGCGACGAGATCGAGCTCGGCGCCGTGCAGCGCATCGTCGGCAACGATGCGTCGCGTGTCGCGATGTCGTCGACCAAGTCGTCGGTCGGTCATCTGCTCGGCGCCGCCGGTGCCGTCGAGGCGATCTTCACGGTGCTGGCGATCCGCGACGGGATCGCGCCGCCGACCATCAATCTCGACAATCCGTCGGTCGACACGCCGATCGATCTGGTGCCCCATCGGGCGAAGCCGCGCGAGATCAACGTCGCGCTGTCGAACTCCTTCGGGTTCGGCGGCACCAACGCGTCGCTGGTCTTCCGTCGCGTCCAGTAAGACAGTCCGGTCTCGGCCGGGCGGCATGCCGCCCGGTCGCCGCCAGCGGCCGTGGTCACGCGGTCGCCGGTGTCCGGAGGACTCGCCGCGCACCCCGCGGGAGGCCCTCCGGCGGCCGAGCGCCCGCCTGTCGTGGCTGGCGCGAGGGTCCGCGAGGAGACCGGCGTGCTCGATAAATTGGCCACAATCCCAAGGGTATTAGTCACCCCGACGGGCTTCCGCAGGGAGGCCGGCGCCGTGCGCGCCGCCGCCCGCACGGCCGCCCCATCCGATCGTCACGCCCCGCCGGGGAGGCTCGCCGAGGTCGCGGGTTCTCGAACGGTCCCACCGGTCACGGTCCCACGGGTCACGATCCCACGGGTTCTGGAGCTGCCTGCACGATGAGCTCGAACGCCACGCCGCCCGGTCCGGGCGCTCCGTCCCCCGCCGAGACGAAGCGGATCGCGCCGCGCAGCCCGCGGGCCGCTCTGGAGCCCGAGCGGGTCCCGGCGCCGGTGCGGCGCTCGGCGCGGGCGCGTCATCCGCTGGTGGTCATCGGCAATGCGATCTTCACGTTCCTGGTGCTGGTCGCGATCGTGGTCGGCGGCGCCGTGTGGGTCGGCAAGCAGCGGCTCGACGACGTCGGCCCGCTCACCGCCGAGAAGTCGGTGCTGATTCCGCGCGGCGCCGGCATCCGCGACATCGCCGACCAGCTCGTCCGCGAGGGCGTCATCGATCATCCCTGGACCTTCGTCGGCGCCGTCGTGTTCCGCAAGGCGCGCGAGGACCTGAAGTCGGGCGAGTATCTGTTCCAGAAGCAGGCGTCGCTCGGCGAGGTGATCGACACGCTGGTCGAGGGCCGGGTGGTGCAGCACACCATCACGGTGCCGGAGGGGCTGACCTCCGAGCAGATCGTCCAGCGGCTGCTCGAATCCGACCTGTTGGCCGGCAACATCCGCGAGATCCCGCGCGAGGGATCGCTGCTGCCGGAGACCTACAAGGTGGTGCGCGGCACGCCGCGCGATCAGGTGATTCAGCGCATGCAGCAGGCTCAGCGCCGCGTGCTGCAGGAGGTCTGGGACCATCGGATGGCCGACCTGCCGCTGCGCACGCCCGAGCAGCTCCTGACGCTCGCCTCGATCGTCGAGAAGGAGACCGGCAAGCCGGAGGAGCGCACCCGCGTCGCCGCCGTGTTCGTCAACCGGCTCAAGCAGCGCATGCGGTTGCAGTCCGACCCGACCATCATCTACGGCCTGGTCGGCGGCAAGGGCACGCTCGGCCGGCCGATCATGCGCAGCGAGATCGAGCAGCCGACGCCCTACAACACCTATGTGATCGACGGCCTGCCGCCCGGGCCGATCGCCAATCCGGGCCGCGCCGCGCTGGAAGCGGTCGCCAACCCGGCCCGCACCAAGGAGCTGTTCTTCGTCGCCGACGGCACCGGTGGGCACACCTTCTCGGAGTCGCTCGACCAGCACCAGCGGGCCGTGACCAAGCTGCGCGCGCTCGAGGCGGCGCAGCGCGGCGAGGCCGCCGCTGCGCCGCCTCGAGCGCGCGCAGCTTGG
>NZ_NHSK01000198.1 GCF_016653355.1 Rhodoplanes elegans
CGCCGGCATCGCCGGACGGGCCGCCTTCGGCGCCTCGGGGGCGCGCGGCGCCTCCTCGGCCGTGCGGCCGAGGCCGACGGCGGCGAGCCGCTGCAACAGGGTCAGGCGACGCTTCTCCGGGTGCTCCTCGCCCATCGGGTCGGCGCCGCGCTGGGCGCGCAGCTCGTTCTGGGCCGGCAACGGCAGCTCGTCGATCCGCGGCATGCGGGCCGGGCGGCCGGCCGGCCGCTCCGGCTGCGGCGGGATGAACACCTTGGGCGGCGCCTCGTGCGCCTCCACGGGCGCCTCCTGGGCCACGGCGTCGGGATAGAAGGTCGGCTTCGGCTGCTGGATCGGCCGGATGGTGACGTCCTCGATCTCGCGCGGGATCAGCGCGTCGGCGACCGCCGCGGTGGCGACGGCGTCGATCGCCGCATGGCCGGCCGGCTCGGCCGGGATCAGCGGCTGGACGGCGGCCGGGGCGGCCTGCTCGAGGCGCTCGGCGATCCGCTTGTTGTCGGCGCGCAGCCGATTGGCGAGCTCGGCGATGCGCGACTCGTGCGCGGCGGCCGCCTGGCTGTCCGGGGTGCGCGACGTGAAGGCCTCGACGGCCGGCACCGGCGCATGGATCTGGTTGGCGCCGATCATCGCCGGATCGACCCCGGTCGCCACCACGGAGACGCGGATGACGCCCTCGAGGGTCTCGTCGAAGGTGGCGCCGACGATGATGTTGGCGTCGGCGTCGACCTCCTCGCGGATGCGGGTCGCGGCCTCGTCGACCTCGTAGAGGGTGAGGTCCTTGCCGCCCGTGATCGAGATCAGGAGCCCGCGGGCGCCCTTCATCGACACGTCGTCGATCAGCGGGTTGGCGATGGCGGCCTCGGCGGCGCGCAGCGCGCGCTTCTCGCCGGTCGCCTCGCCGGTGCCCATCATCGCCTTGCCCATCTCGCGCATCACCGCGCGGACGTCGGCGAAGTCGAGATTGATCAGGCCTTCCTTGACCATCAGGTCGGTGATGCAGCCGACGCCCGAGTAGAGCACCTGGTCGGCCATCGCGAAGGCGTCCGCGAAGGTCGTCTTCTCGTTGGCGATCCGGAACAGGTTCTGGTTCGGGATGATGATGAGGGTGTCGACCACCTTCTGCAGCTCGGAGATGCCGCTGTCGGCGAGCCGCATGCGGCGCTGGCCCTCGAAGTGGAACGGCTTGGTGACGACGCCGACCGTCAGGATGCCGAGCTCGCGGGCCGCGCGGGCGACCACGGGCGAGGCGCCCGTGCCGGTGCCGCCGCCCATGCCGGCGGTGACGAACACCATGTGGGCGCCGGTGAGGTGATCACGAATCTCGTCGATCACCTCCTCGGCGGCGGCGCGGCCGACATCCGGCTGCGAGCCGGCGCCGAGACCCTCGGTCGCCTGCACGCCCATCTGGATGATGCGCTCGGCCTCGGACATGGTCAGCGCCTGAGCATCGGTGTTGGCGACGACGAAGTCGACGCCCTGCAGCCCGGCCCGGATCATGTTGTTGACGGCGTTGCCGCCGGCACCGCCCACACCGAACACGGTGATCCGCGGCTTTAGTTCCCGAATGTCCGGGATCTTCAGATTGATGCTCATGGCTGCCTCTTCGATGCGGGGGCGTGCGCGACGCCCACGGGGTCCGTCGGTCCGCCACCGACGGGGTTCGGGAATCCATTGCCGGTCGTCAGAAGCTCTCGCGCAGCCATCGTCCGACCCGTGTGAAATATCCGCTGGCGCCCGCCGACGTGCGATGCGTCCGACGCGGATCGAAATGCTCCAGATGCGCCACCTGGGGATAGACCAGGAGGCCCGCGGCGACCGCGAAGGCCGCCCCCTTGGCGCCGTCCGGCAGACCGGCGACACCGAGCGGCCGGCCAATCCGGACCGGACGCCCGAGAATTCGCGCGGCGAGCTCGGTAAACCCGGTCAGCTCGCTCGCCCCGCCGGTGACGATGACGCGCCCGCGCGGCTCGGCGGCGAACGGCGACGCCGCCAGGCGATCGCGGACCATCTCCAGAATCTCCTCGACACGCGGCTTGATGATGCGTGTCAGGGTCGCCCGGGAGACGAACTGGGGCGGCTCGCGGTCGTCGCCCGGAACCGCCGGGACGGCGATCATGTCGCGATCGTCCATCGCGCCACCCAGCACATTGCCATAGAGCGTCTTGATTCGCTCGGCGTCCGGCACGGCAGCCGAGAGTCCGCGCGCCAGATCCATCGTGACGTGATGACCGCCGAGCGCGAAGCCGTCGGCATGCACGAAACGCCCGCCGGTGAAGACCGCGAGCGTCGTCGTGCCCGCCCCCATGTCGACCACGGCGGCGCCGAGTTCCGCCTCGTCGTCGGCCAATGCGGCCAGGGCTGCGACATAAGGACTCGCCACCATGGCCTCGACCGAGAGATGACACCGCTCGATCGCCAGCATCAGGTTGCGGGCCGCCGCCGCCTCGGCGGTGAGGACGTGCATGTCGACGCCGAAGCGCTGGCCCAGCATGCCGCGCGGATCGCGGATGCCGCGCTCGTGGTCGATCGTGTAGCCGATCGGCACCGAGTGGAGGACGACGCGGCCGGGCCGCACCGAGGAGCGGCTGCCGGCGGCGAGCACGCGGGCGATGTCGCCCTCGCGCACCGTGCCGGGCACGTCGACCGAGGCGGCGAACAGTTCGCTCGACGGCCGGCCGGCCGACAGCGACACGATCACGGCCTCGACCTGGCAGCGGCCGGCGCGCTCGGCGAGATCGACGGCGTGGCGGATCGCCACCTCGGCCTCGGCGAGATCGACGACGCCGCCGGCCTTGAGGCCGCGCGACTCGGCGTGGCTGAAGCCGATCACGTCGATCGCGTGGGTGCGGCGGCGCAGCACCTCCTGGGGCGGCTGCGGCGTCAGCCGCGCGATCAGGCAGGCGATCTTCGAGGTGCCGACGTCGAGCGCGGCGACGACCGCGCTGCGCCGCGGCGCCAGCGGCTTCATCTTGGGGGCGAGACCGAACTGGAGGTCGCTCATGCGGCGCCTCCCTTCGGCTTCGGCTTCTTGGTCTTCTGGGCCTCGTCGCGCGCCTGGAAGGCGCCGTCGGAGAGCCGCACGGTCACGCGGTCGGGCAGTCTGAGGTCGATCATCACGATGTCGCGGGACAACAGCTTCTTGTCCTGCTCGAGTGCGGCGAGCTGGTCGAGGGCGCGCGGCACCTCGGTCTCCGGCAGGCGCACGTCGATGCCGTTCTTCAGTTTCAGGTTCCAGCGCCGCTCGGCGACCAGCACGGCGGCGGCGACCTGGTCGCGCAGGCCCGGATGGCGGTCGAGCGTGGCCAGGAAGGCGCGGGCGCGGGTGTCGGCCCCGGTGCCGACCACGAAGGGCAGCGCCATCACGCCGCGCGACACATAGGCCTCGAGCACGGTGCCGTCGTCGGCGATGACGTGGACCTGGCCGTCCTTCTGCCACAGGGCGAACGCCTTGCGCTCAACGATGTCGATGGCGACGCGGTCCGGATAGAGCTTCTGCACGGTCGCCTCGGCGACCCATGGATTGGCCCGCAGGCGGGCGCGCGCGTCCGCCGCGTCGAGGAACAGAAGCGAGCTGCGCCCGGTGATGCCGGCGATCGCCAGCACCTCGTCGCGCGACAAATGCTTGTGGCCGGTGAGCGCGACGCCGGTGATGCGGAAGCCGACCGCGTTCGCCGCCATGTCGCGGACGTCGGCGAGCGCCCCGAGGACGACCGGCGCGTGGTCGCCGCGCACGATCCCGAAGCCGATGCTGGACAGGATGATGGCGGCCGTCGCGGCGGCCCCGCCCCAGCGCGGCCAGCGCTCGGCGAGGGCGACGATCTGGTCGATGCGGCGCTCGATCGCGGCGAGCGGGCCGAAGCTGGCGAAGCGCCCTTCCGGCCGCCGGGCCGGGGGCCGGCGGCGGCGCGCCGCCTTGTTCATGGAGTACTTGTCGTTCGGCTTGCCGCCGGCTTTGCGGCCGAACAGGAAGCCGAACCTGGCGCCGAACGTCGAGCCGGCCTTGCCACCGGACTTGGCGCCGGCGCGCGGACGCGGCGAACCGCCGGGCGTTCGCCCGGTCAGCGGTTCAAAGACGCGTCCCCCACCATCCATTCGACCAACTCTTCGAACGCGATGCCCGCATGCGCGGCCATCTCGGGCACCAGCGAGGTCTCGGTCATGCCGGGCTGGGTGTTCACCTCCAGGCAGAACAGCCCGTCGGTGCCCTCCAGGCGGTCGTCGAACCGGAAGTCGGCCCGGCTGACGCCCCGGCAGCCGAGTGCAAGGTGCGCTCGGAGAGCCAGTGTTCGGACGTGTTGGTAAACATTCGGTTTAATTCCGGCCGGCAAGACGTGCCGCGAGCCCCCCGGCGCGTACTTGGCCGTGTAGTCGTAGAAGGTGACATTCGGAACGATTTCAATGACATCGAGGGCCCGGTCGCCGATCACGGCGCACGTTAACTCTTTCCCAACGATGTAGCGTTCGCACAACACCTGCTCGCCGTAGGACCAGTCCGTCCGGGTCAGCTCCTGGGGTGGGTGCTCGTGCTGCTCGGTGACGATGAAGACGCCGACGCTCGACCCCTCGCAGATCGGCTTGATCACGTAGGGGCGCGGCAGCGCGTGCTCCCTGGCCGCCTGGAGCCGGTCCACCGTCACGCCTTCCGGCACCGGGACACCGGCAGCGGCGAGCACCACCTTGGCCGTGTCCTTCTGCATGGCGAGCGCCGAGGCGAGCACGCCGGAGTGGCTGTAGGGGATCTGCAGCACCTCCAGGATGCCCTGGATGGTCCCGTCCTCGCCGGGCCGTCCGTGCAAGAGGTTGAGGGCGACGTCCGGCGCCACCGCGGTCAGCACCGCCGCGATGTCACGGCCGACGTCGATCCGGGTGACCTTGTAGCCGCGGGACTCGAGCGCGGCGGCGCAGGCGGCTCCCGAGCGCAGGCTCACCTCGCGCTCCGACGACCAGCCTCCCATCAGGACGGCGACGTGCTTGCTCATCACGACTTCCCCCTTGCGCCCGGCGCCGCACCCGACTCGCGGCGGCCCGTTAACCGGACGGTATGGCGCCCCGGTGCACTCCGGTCCAGCGGGCTCGCACCCTGGTCGCGGAGGGGACGGTGATCAACGGCTGGCTGATGCTTCCGGCGTGGGCGCTGTTCGGCACCCTGGTCGCCTTCTACGCGGCGACCGCCGCCGTGATCGCCTGGCTCGCCATGGGCTCACCGGTCAGCGGCTGGATCAAGAGCTTCACGGGCGTCGTGGCGCCTTTCATCGCCGCCGTCAGCGTGCTGTTCTCGCTGCTGACCGGGTTCCTGGCCGGCGACATCGCCGACCGCAACCGGCAGGCGTGGCGCGCCGTCAACGGCGAGGCGAGCGCGATCGTGATGCTCAACACGCTGAGCCTCGCCGCCGTCACCGACATGAGCGCCATCCGGGCGCAGCTCAAGACCTACGCCGACAGCGTGCTGAAGGACGAATGGCCCGTGATGGCGGAGGGCCGCCGCTCGCCGGCCACCGGAGCGGCGCTGCGCGAGCTGTTGCGCCACGCGGCCGATCCGGCGATCGCCCGCGACGCCGGCCAGACCGCGGCGACCGCCCTCCTCAATGCCGTGATCCGCATCCGCGACGCGCGCGCCGAACGCCTGGCGCTCGCCTCCGACCAGACCAACGACATCAAGTGGCTGACCGTGCTGGCGCTCGGCATCGTCACCCAGATCGCCGTCGCGCTCGTCCATCTCGACAAGCCGCGCGCCAAGATCGCCGCCATGGCGGTGTTCACGCTCGGCGCCATCATCGCGCTCGGTCTCGTCGCCCTGCAGGAGTACCCGTTCAGCGGCCACATGCGGGTCTCCCCGCTGCCGATCGAGCGGGCCGCCGAGCTAATGTCGCAGACGGGGTGAGCGCATCTTCGCCCTCATCCTGAGGTGCTCGCCGAAGGCGAGCCTCGAAGGATGTGGGCCCGATCTCCGCGTGCCCCGGACAAGGCGCGTCAGGCCGCAGGCCTGATGCGCCGCCGAGCCGGGGCCCAGGAGCGGCACGGGAGACGCTTCGAGAAGTGACTCCTGGGTCCCGGCTCGCGGCGCGTCGCGCCGCGTCCGGGACACGGCGCCGTCACCCCGGCAGGCCGATCCGCTTGATCTCCCATTCCAGCTCGACGCCTGACGTCTCCTTCACGCGGCGCCGCACCGTCTCGCCCAGCGTCTCGACGTCGGCCGCCGTCGCGTTGCCGCGGTTGATCAGAAAGTTGCAGTGCAGCTCGGAGACCTGGGCGTCGCCGACGACGAGGCCGCGGCAGCCGGCGGCGTCGACGAGCTGCCAGGCTTTTTGGCCCGGCGGGTTCTTGAAGGTCGAGCCGCCGGTGCGGCTCTTGATCGGCTGCGTCGCCTCGCGCGATTCGGTGATTTTTTCCATTGCGGCCGCGATCTCGGCCGGGTCGCCGGGCGTGCCCTGGAACAGGGCGCTCGTAAAAATCACGTCGTCGGCGACGCCGCAGTGCCGATAGGTGAAGTGCATCTCGGCATTGCCGAGGACATGGATGCGGCCCTGCCGGTCGACGCCGCGCGCCTCGACGAGAACGTCCTTGGTCTCGCCCCCGTAGGCGCCACCGTTCATGCGCAGCGCGCCGCCGACCGAGCCCGGGATGCCGCGGAAGAAGGCGAGCCCGGCGATGCCGGCGTCCTGCGCGGCGCGGGCCACCTTCACGTCCGGCACGCCGGTGCCGGCACGGATGCGGTGCCCCTCCTCCACCGTGACCTCGGAGAAGCCGCGGCCGAGCCTGATCACGACGCCCGGCACGCCGCCGTCGCGCACGATCAGGTTGGAGCCGAGCCCGAGCATCGTCACCGGCATGTCGGCGGGCAGCCGTGCGAGCAGATAAGCGAGATCCGCCTCGTCAGCCGGCACCACCATCACCTGCGCCGGCCCGCCGACCCGGAACCAGGTGAGCGGCGCCAACGGCTCGTTCGAAGTGATGCGCCCGCGGAAGTCGGGCAGTTTGTCACGAAGGGCGGGGAGGAGATCGGGGAAGGACATGAGTCACGCCACGAATTCGAACGTCGTCATGGCCGGGCCTGTCCCGGCCATCCACGATATCAGCCGACGCCTGGACCAAGACCGTGGATGGCCGGGACGAGCCCGGCCATGACGAGTCAGTGCATCCGGGCTAGGATAGCGCCGATCGAGAGCATCGGCGTGTTCGTCATGCACGGCGGCTGGGTTTACATTTTCACGAACCGACCGAACGGCACGCTGTATGTCGGCGTGACGAGCGATCTCGTCCGCCGTGTCGCCGAGCATCGCGACGGGGTCGTCCCAGGCTTTACCAAGCGATACGGGATCAAGCGGCTTGTCTATTTCGAAGCCTATGACGCGATCCGCGACGCCATCCAGCGCGAGCACAACATGAAGCACTGGCCGCGGACCTGGAAAGTGAGGCTGATCCTCGCGACGAATCACGAATGGAAGGATCTGTTCGAGACGCTGTTCTGAGATCGCAGCCAAGGCAATCCCCTCAGACTCGTCATCGCCGGGCCTGTCAAAGCCATCCGCGACCACACACGTCGTCATGGCCGGGCTTGTCCCGGCCATCCACGCATGCAGCCGACGCCCGGACCAAGAACGTGGATGGCCGGGACGAGCCCGGCCATGACCGAGAACATCAGAAACGCCGACCTGTCGCCGATGCCGCTTCGTGGATGGCCGGGACGAGCTCGGCCATGACGAGGCTTTCGGAGCGAGGCCGGCAACGCCACGCATCAGGACAACACCCCGTCCAGCCACCGCGCCAGAAACGCGCGGCCGGTCTCGGCCGTCGCCTTGCCGACGCTCGTGGCCTGAGAGCGGAGGGTGCGCGGGTCGATGCCGGCCTTGCCGAGCTCGACCGTGTGGCCGACCAGCCAGGTCTCGATTCTTTCGGGATCGACCTCGACATGGAACTGGAGCCCGAGAATCGACGGGCCGACGGAGAAGGCCTGGTTCGGGCACGGCGCCGTCGCGGCGAGCCGCGTCGCGCCGGCCGGGAGATCGAGATTGTCGCCGTGCCAGTGCAGCACCGGCACGCTCGAAAAATCGCCGAGACCGGCGGCGCGGCCCTCCTCCGTCACGTCGAGCGGCGCGTAGCCGATCTCCTTCTGCGGTCCGGGCGCGACCGTGGCGCCGAGCGCCTTGGCCATGAACTGGGCGCCGAGGCAGATGCCGAGCGTCGGCTTCCGCGCGGCGAGGCGCGCCGCGATCGCGGCGGTCTCGCCGATCACGAATGGATAGGCCTCCTCCTCGTAGACACCGATCGGGCCGCCAAGGATCACGACCAGATCGGCCGCGACGAGCGATCCGGCGTCGAGCGGCACCAGCGGCGCCTCGACGTAGCTCACGTCGTAGCCGCGCTCGGCCAGCAGCGGCCCCAAGAGTCCGAGATCCTCGAAGGCGACGTGACGGACGGCGATGCAGGTCGGCATTGTCGTGATCCCCAGATCGAATTTCGCTGAACGCGCCCCACTCTCCGCTCATGCCCGCGAAGGCGGGCATCCAGGATTGCTGTGCCGTGTCGCCCCTGGGTCCCCGCCTTCGCGGGGACGAGCGGACATCGGGGTCGCACCCTCGATCGAAACGGCTCTACGCCGCCGGCCCGAGCGCGGCGAGATCGTTCGGCAGCGCGTGCGCCCACTGGGTGATCGAGCCGGCACCGAGGCAGACGACGTAGTCGCCCGGCTGGGCGAGCTGGCGCACCACGCCGGCGAGCGCCTGCGGGCCTTCCAGGGGCACGGCGTTCCGGTGCCCGCGGGCCAAAACGCCGGCGACCAGCGAGTCACGATCGATGCCGGGGATCGGCGCCTCGCCGGCCGGATAGACGGGCGCGACGACGACCGTGTCGGCGTCGTTGAAGCAGGTGCAGAACTGCTCGAACAGCGACTGCAGGCGGGTGTAGCGATGCGGCTGCATCACGGCGATCACCCGGCCCTTGGCGGTCTCGCGCGCCGCCTTCAGCACGGCCGCGATCTCGACCGGATGGTGGCCGTAGTCGTCGATCACGGTGACGCCGTTCCAGGCGCCGGTGCGGGTGAAGCGGCGGCCGACGCCGGAGAAGCCGGCCAACGCCTTGCGGATCTTGTCGTCCGACACGCCGAGCTCGCGGGCGACCGCGATCGCCGCCGTGGCGTTGAGCGCGTTGTGGCGGCCCGGCATCGGCAGCTCGAGCCCGCTGATCTCGTGCGCCGCGGCTTCGCCGCGGTCACGGAAGACCACGGAAAAGCGCGACTTGCCGTCGGTGTGGTCCTGATAGACGAGGCGCACGTCGGCCTGCGGGTTCTCGCCATAGGTGACGACGCGGCGGTCCTCGATGCGGCCCACCATGGTCTGCACCACCGGATGGTCGATGCACATCACGGCGAAGCCGTAGAACGGCACGTTCTCGGCGAAGGTCTGGAAGGCCTCCTGCACGGCCTCGTAGGTCTTGAAGTGATCGAGATGCTCGGCGTCGATGTTGGTGACGATGGCGACGTCGGTCGGCAGCTTGAGGAAGGTGCCGTCGGACTCGTCGGCCTCGACCACCATCCAGTCGCCGGCGCCGAGCCGCGCATTGGTGCCGTAGGCGTTGATGATGCCGCCGTTGATCACGGTCGGGTCGAAGCCGGCGGCGTCGAGCAGCGAGGCGACCAGCGAGGTCGTCGTCGTCTTGCCGTGGGTGCCGCCGACCGCGACGCAGCTCTTCAGCCGCATCAGCTCGGCCAGCATCTCGGCGCGCCGCACCACCGGCAGGCGCTTGGCCCGCGCCGCGACCAGCTCCGGATTGTCGCGCCGGATCGCCGAGGAGACGACCAGCACATGGGCGCCGTCGACGTTCTCGGCGGCGTGGCCGATGGCGACCTTGATGCCCTTGCCGCGCAGCCGCTTGACGTTGGCGTTCTCGGCGACGTCGGAGCCCTGCACCGTGTAGCCGAGATTGGCCAGCACCTCGGCGATGCCGCTCATGCCGATGCCGCCGATCCCGACGAAATGCACCGGCCCGATGTCGTGCGGCAGCTTCATGTCGAATCCTCTCCGTCCGCGGCGCACGTCCCGGCAGAGCGCCGCTCGCCCCTCTCCGCGCGCGCGGAATTAAGGGGCCGACGCCGTGCCGGCCTGACGGTGGCCCGCAATCGCGGCGTCGGTTTAGCGAATTCGGGAGCGTAACACTACGGCTTCGCGCGCCCGGCGACCCGCAACACCAGCTCGGCCAGCCGGTCGGCGGCGTCGAGCACGCCGATGCTGCGCGCTCCGGCCGCCATTTTCGGCAGCAACCCGGGCTCGGTGGCGAGCCGGGCGATCTCGGCGGCGAGGCGCTCCGGCGAGAACGCCGCCTGCTTGATTCGCACGGCGCCGCCGGCCTTCTCCAGCATGCCGGCGTTCGCCATCTGGTCCTGGTCGAGAGCGTGCGGCAGCGGCACCAGGATCGACGGCCGGCCGATGGCGGCGAGCTCGGCCACCGTCGAGGCACCGGCCCTCCCGATCACCAGGCTCGCGTCGGCGATGCGGGCCGGCATGTCGCGGAAGAACGGCTTCACCTCGGCCGGGATGCCGGCGCGCTTGTAGGCCTCCTCCACCGTGTAGAGGTCCTCGTCGCGGGCCTGCTGCACCACCTGGAGGCGCGAGCGCACGACGACGGGCAGGAGCTCGAGCGCCGGCGGCACGATGTCCGACATGATGCGGGCGCCCTGGCTGCCGCCGAACACGACGAGCCGGAACGGCTCGTCCGGTCCCGGATAGGGCCGCGCCGCGGCCGCCACCACGGCCGGGCGGATCGGGTTGCCGGTGTGGACGCTCTTCGCGGCGAGCCGCGGGTCGTGCCCGAAGATCGCCGGGAAGCCGGTGGCGATCGCGGTGACGCGCGACGCCAGGAGCCGGTTGGCGCGGCCGGCGACGCCGTTCTGCTCGTGGATGAGGGTCGGGATGCCGCGCAGCGTCGCGGCGAGCATGGGCGGCAGCGTCGGGTAGCCGCCGAAGCCGACCACGGCGGCCGGCCGGATTTTTCCGTAGAGCTGGTAGGCCCGGAAGATGCCCTTGCCCAGCACGGTCAGGGTCTTGAACAGCGCCTTGGGGTCGCGCCCCTTCAGGGTCGCGCTCGGCACGATGTGGGTGGCGCGGGCCGGGAAGCTGCCGCCGTAGCGGAACGCGCGCTCGTCGGTGGCGAGGTCGACGATGCAGCCGCGCGCCTTGAGGGCGACGGCGAGCGCCTCGGCCGGAAACAGGTGGCCGCCGGTGCCACCGGCGGCCACGACGATCAGCGGCTCGCCCTCGACCCGGGTGAGCGGCGTCGTCTCGGGGGCGGGCGATGCGGGATCGCTCATGCGGGACGCTCCACCAGGGCGCCGCCGGCCGAGGCGACGAGCATCTCGGCGCGCGGCTGCTCGCGCGACAGGGCGAGCAGCATGCCGATGCCGTAGGCGAGCGAGATCATCGACGAGCCGCCATAGGAGATGAAGGGCAGCGTCATCCCCTTGGCCGGGATGAGGGCGAGGTTGACGGCCATGTTGATGGCCGCCTGGGTGCCGAACAGGAGCGCTAGCCCGGTGACGGCGAAGCGGGCGAACGGGTCCTCGCTGCGCTGCGCCCGGCGCAGCGCGCGCAGCACGATGAAGGCGAACAGGGCGACCACGGCGAGGCAGACGACGATGCCGAACTCCTCGGCCGCGACCGCGAAGACGAAGTCGGCATGGCTGTCCGGCAGGATGCGCTTCACGGTCCCCTCGCCCGGCCCGCGGCCGAACCACCCGCCCTTGACGAACGACTCGACGGCGGCGTCGACCTGGAAGGTATCGCCCGAGGCGGGATCGAGGAAGCGCTTGATGCGCCGCGCCACGTGCGGGATCGTCGAATAGGCGACGAAGCCGCCGATGGCGCCGAGCCCGGCGAGCGCGATCACCCACACGAAGCGCATCCCGGTCATGAAGAACAAGGCGCAGAACACCAGCGTGACCAACAGGGTCTGACCGAAATCCGGCTGCAGCACCAGGACGGCGACGACCGCGGCCAGGAGCGCGATGGCGAGCGAGTTGGCCGGCACGTCGCTCTTGCGCGACGATTCGGCGAACAGCCACGACACCAGGATCACGAAGGCCGGCTTGACGAACTCGGACGGCTGGATGTTCACCCCGGCGAGGACGATCCAGCGCCGCGCCCCCTTCACCTCGGCGCCGAAATGCAGGGTCGCGGCGGTCAGCGCCAGGCTGACCACGAACACCACCAGGGCGACCCGGCGGATCGCCCGCGGCGACAGGAACGACACCCCGAGCAGCACCGCGATGGCCGGCGCCAGATACATGATGTGGCGGTTGACGAAGTAGAAGGCGTCGAGGCCGAGCCGGTTGGCGACCGGCGGGCTCGCGGCGAGCGAGAAGATGATGCCGGCCAGCATCAGGGCGCCGAGCGCGAACAGGAGCAACCGGTCGACGGTCCACCACCAGTCGGCGAACCAGGTGCGTTCGGCGCGCGAAACCATGGCGGCGATCCTTTCGGGGGGTGCTCCGGCCGACTATGGTTTGCCGATCGTTAAGGAAAAATTTCGAATTGCGCGGCGCACGCCCCGATAGCGGCGCCACGGCACTCGCCTATAGTCCCCCCGGGGCCCGTTCGACCTCCGTCGGGCGCGGCACCGAACGCAAAAGACAACCCGAGGACATCGCCATGCCGAGGCCCGCCGGCCCGCCATCCTACTCCCGCCTCGTCCTTTCCCGCCTCCTCGCCTACCCGCTCCTCACCGCCTTCGCGCTCCTGCTCGTCCTCCCCTCCGGTCCCGCCGCGGCTGCCGCCAAGAAGGACCACTGGGTGGTGAGCTGGACCGGCTCGGTGCAGGGCCCCTACCCGGTCGGCAACCCGTCCGCCCAGCCCGACCAGCGCTTCGCCTTCCCCTCGCCGGAGGCCGGCGCCCGCGACCAGACGCTGCGGCTCGTCGTCCGGCCGGACATCTGGGGCCGCGAGGCGCGCCTGCGCTTCTCCAACGCGTTCGGCACCAAGCCGCTGACGCTCGACGGCGTCCATGCCGGGCTGCAGCTCGGCGGCCCGGCGCTGGTCAAGGGCTCCAACCGGCCGGTCACCTTCGGCGGCAAGGCGAGCGTCACGATCCCGCCCGGCGAGTCGGCGTGGAGCGACCCGGTGCGGCTCGCCTTCGTGAAGAGCCCCGACGATCCCTTGCTGGCCGGCCGCAAGCTCGCGGTGAGCTTCCACGTCGTCGGCGAGAGCGGCCCGATGACCTGGCACGCCAAGGCGCTGCAAACCTCCTACGTGTCGGCGCCCGGCAGCGGCGCCCACGGCCAGGAGGAGGGCGAGGCGGCGTTCCCCTACTCCACCTCGTCGTGGTTCTTCCTCGACGCGGTCGAGATGAAGGCGCCGGCCGACACGTTCGCGGTCGTCGCCTTCGGCGATTCGATCACCGACGGCACCGCCTCGACCATGAATGTCGACGACCGCTGGCCCGACGTGCTGTCGCGGAGGCTGAAGGCCGTCTACGGCAACCGCGTCGCCGTGGTGAACGCCGGCATCGGCGGCAACCAGATCGCCGGGCCGGCCGAGTACGGGCCGCAGAAGCCCTTCCCCGGCGGACCGAGCGCAAGAACCCGCATCGACCGCGACGTGCTGGCGCTGTCGGGCGTGCGCGCCCTGATCTGGCTCGAGGGCACCAACGACTTCAGCCGCAACGGCAATGCCAGCGTCGAGACGGTGCGGACCGCGATGGACGAGGTGCTGGCCCGGTTGCGCAAGGAGCGCCCCGACATCAAGCTGATCGGCGCCACCGTCGTCTCGGCGCTCGGCAGCACGTCGGCGGCGCACGGCTTCGTCGAGCAGGACGAGAAGCGGCGCGACCTCAACGACCACATCCGCAAGCCGGGCGTGTTCGACGCCGTGATCGACTTCGACGCCGCGACCCTCGATCCCTCGACCGGCGGGCTGAAGGAGGAGTTCGTCCCCGATAGCACCACGGGCGGCAAGGGCGACCGCCTGCACCCGAACCGCACCGGCTACCACGTGATGGGCCACGCCATCGACCTCGGCCTGTTCGCGTCGCCGAAGACGAAGGCGGCGGCTGCAGCGAAGTAGGTGCCCGGCGCGGCAGCGACGGTCACCTCTCCCCGCCGCGCGGGGAGAGGTGAAAGGGCACCGTTCCCTGGCTCGACTCTTGCTTGACCTCGCGGCTGCGAAACACGCCGCGCGGCCTTCGTCGCGTGCCGCCGCCGCCCTTGCATGGACGGCCCGGCGCGGACCAGGATGAGGGCTCGCGCCGACACAACCCGCCGGACCCAGTATCCCGTCATGATCCGTACCGCGCTCGACACGCTCTATCTCGTCGCCGGCTGGCTGGCCGGCGGCTTCCTGATCCTCATCTTCGTCCTGATGATGGTGCTGTCGGCGGGCCGCCCGCTCGGGATCAACGTCCCGGCCGGCGACGACATCGTCTCCTGGTGCATGGCCGCGATGGCGTTCCTCGGCCTCGCCCACACGTTCCGGTCCGGCGAGATGATCCGGGTCGGGCTGCTGATCGACAACATCTCCGGCCGGACGCGCCATGCCATCGAGATCGCCGCCCTCGTCGTCGGCTGCGGCTTCGTCGGCTTCTTCGCCTGGAACGCCGTGGTGATGACCTACGACTCCTGGCGCTTCCTCGACATGACCCAGGGCGTGCTGGCGATCCCCTTGTGGATCCCGCAGCTCGGCTTCACGTCGGGCCTCGTGATCCTCGCCATCGCCCTCGTCGACGAGCTCGTCTGGGTCGTCGGCGGCCGCGCGCCGCGCTACGAGAAGCCGAAGCCGACGACCGCCGAAGAGGTCGTCGAGCAGGCGATCCAGAGCGGCGTCTGAGGCAGCCGCGATGGAGCTTCTCGAAATCGCAGCCCTGCTGCTGCTCCTCCTCGCGGTGCTGCTCGCCGGCGGCGTGTGGATCGCCGTCGCGCTGATGGCCTGCGGCTTCGTCGGCATGCAGTTCGTCGGCGGCAACATCCCGGCGGGCAGCGTGCTCGCCACCACGATCTGGGGCAACTCGGCCTCGTGGTCGCTCGCCGCCCTACCCCTGTTCATATGGATGGGCGAGATCCTGTTCCGCACCAAGTTGTCGGACGAGATGTTCCGCGGCCTCGCCCCGTGGCTCAACTGGCTGCCGGGCCGGCTGATGCACGTCAACGTGCTGGCCTGCGGCATCTTCGGCTCCGTGTCGGGCTCCTCGGCCGCGACCTGCGCGACCGTCGCCAAGATCGCGCTGCCCGAGCTGAAGCGCCGCGGCTACGACGAGATGGTGAGCCTCGGCTCGCTCGCCGGCGCCGGCACGCTCGGGATTCTGATCCCGCCGTCCATCACCATGGTGGTCTATGCGGTCGCCGCGAACGTCTCGATCATCCAGGTCTTCCTCGCCGGCTTCTTGCCCGGCCTGCTGGTGATGGTGCTGTACTCGGGCTACCTGATCGTCTGGTCGCTGCTCAACCCGAAGAAAACGCCACCGGCCGATCCGCCGATGCCGCTGCGGGAAAAGCTCGCCGAGTCGAGCAAGCTGATCCCGCTGACGCTGCTCATCCTGCTCGTCTTCCTGTCGCTGCTGCTCGGCTGGGCGACGGCGACCGAATGTGCCGCCTGGGGCGTGCTCGGCTCGCTCGCCATCGCGGCGTGGCACCGCGCCCTCACATGGGAGTCGTTCTGGGCGAGCGTGATGGGGGCGACGCGCGTCACCTGCATGATCATGCTGATCCTCGCCGGCGCGTCCTATCTCTCCACCGCGATGGCCTATACGGGCATCCCGGTGGCGCTCGCCGAATGGGTCGGCGCCCTGAACCTCTCGCCCTACGCCCTGATCGCGGCGCTCACCGTGATGTACATCGTGCTCGGCACCGCGCTCGACGGCATCTCGATGATCGTGCTCACCACCGCCGTGGTGATCCCGATGGTCAAGCAGGCCGGCTTCGACCTCGTCTGGTTCGGCATCTTCGTCGTGCTGGTGGTCGAGATGGCCGAGGTGTCGCCGCCGGTCGGCTTCAACCTGTTCGTGCTGCAGACGATGAGCGGCAAGGACTCCTACACGGTTGCGCGCGCCTCGATCCCGTTCTTCTTCCTGCTCGTCGCCGCGGTGGCGCTGATCACGATCTTCCCGCAGATCGTGATGGTGCTGCCCGAGATGGCCTTCACCAAGTAACGACTTCACCGACGCTGAACGTTCAACGGAGGACACGAGATGACGAAACGCCTCGCGATGCTCGCCCTGGCGGCCGCGGCCGCCGCCTTCACGCTCGCCGGGCCGGCGACGGCGCAGACCAAGTGGAACCTGCCGGCCGCCTACCCGATCGACAATCCGCACACCGTCAACCTGATGGCCTTCGCCAAGGACGTCGGGGACGCGACCGGCGGCAAGCTGCAGATCACGGTGCATTCGGCGGCCTCGCTGTTCAAGGCGCCGGAGATCAAGCGCGCCGTCCAGACCGGCCAGGCGCAGGCCGGCGAGGTCTTGATCTCGATCCACGAGAACGACGACCCGATCTTCGGCATCGACGTGATCCCGTTCCTCGCCACCAGCTATCCGCAGTCGCTGAAGCTGTGGAAAGCGAGCCGCGCCGCCGTGGAGAAGCGTCTCGCCGCGCAGGGCCTGATGGTGCTGTTCGCGGTACCGTGGGGCCCGCAGGGCATCTACGCCAAGAAGGACATAGAGAAGGTCGAGGACATGAAGGGCCTCAAGTGGCGGGGCTACAATGTCGGCACCAACCGGATCGCCGAGCTGGTCGGCGCCCAGGCCGTGACGATCCAGGCGGCCGAGCTGCCGCAGGCGCTGGCGACCGGCGTCGTCAACGCGTTCATGACGTCGGGCTCGACCGGCTACGACAGCAAGGCCTGGGAGACCATGACGCACTACTACGACACCCAGGCGTGGATCCCGAAGAACATCACCTTCGTCAACAAGGCGGCGTTCGACGCGCTCGACAAGCCGACCCAGGAGGCCCTGCTGAAGGCCGCCGCGGTCGCCGAAGAGCGCGGCTGGAAGATGGCCGAGGAGAAGGCGACCTGGTACCTGGAGCAGCTCAAGGCCAACAAGATGAAGGTGCTGCCGCCGAGCCCCGAGCTCAAGGCGGGCCTCACCAAGATCGGCGACCAGCTCACCGCCGACTGGCTGAAGAAGGCCGGTCCGGACGGCGCAGCGGTGATCGAGTCTTATAAGAAGATGTGAGTAGGACGATGTGAGGACGATCGCCGCTCGTCACGGCGATGTTTCCTTCTCCCCGCATGCGGGGAGAAGGTGGCTCGCTGCGAGAGCGGCGCGTCGGATGAGGGGGCGCTTCCGTATCCACGAGACGCCTCCTCACCCGGCATTCGCGCTTGACGCGCGAATGTCGACCTCTCCCAGCCCGCGGGGAGAGGTGAGAGACCACGCGCTTCTCCTCATGCAGCTTTCACACATGAAAACGCCCGCCGGGAGCCTGTCCCGGCGGGCGTTTCGATTCAGCGCGTGGTCCGCGAAGCGCTTACTCGTAGATCTCGATCACCCGGCGGGTGCGCGGGTCGACCACCACGCGGCGCTCGTTGACGACCGCGTAGGAGTAGGCGTCGTGGCCGCGCACGCTGTGCAGCTTGACCCGCGGCGGCAGCGGCTGGCCGACCACCACGCGCTCCTCGACCGCCACCGAGGGCACGCGCTCGCGCATTACGTAGGTGCGCACCTCGGCCGGCGGGGGCCCGAGTACCATGTTGGCGGCGCCGCCGACCGCACCGGCCGCCCCGCCGACGATCGCGCCGACCGGGCCGCCCGTGGTGGCACCGCGCTCGATCCCCTGCGCCGCGCCGCTCACCGGATCGTTCTGGGCCGCCGCCAGCGTCGGCGCCGCGACCACGAGCGCGAGCGCTCCGAGAAGAACCTTCGTCCGCATCGTCTGCCTCCTTGCTCGATACGACTGCCGAGGAAACGTGGGGCTCCCGACCTCGTTCCGAGTTGCGCGATCGACCGGCGCACGGAGGTACCCACCGACGCGTTCTGCCCGGACGACGGGAACTCTTGCGCCGGGACTCGCGGGCCGCGTTGCATTAAGGTGCGATGCGGGACCGGAGGTGGCGAATGGCGATCGAGACCCCGTGCAACAAGGTCTGCACCGTCGACCGGGCGACCGGCTTCTGCCTCGGCTGCGGCCGCACGCTGGCCGAGATCGCCGAGTGGTCGGATTTTTCGGACGACGAGCGCCGGCGGATCATGGCGGCGCTGCCCGGGCGCCTCGCCGGCCTGCCCGCCGTCACGATCCCGCCGCGCGGCGCCGCCGCCTGACGCGTTCGCCGGCGCCCGCTTCGGCCGCCCCACCCTGCGGCAGCCCCCCGAAACGGGCGAGGCCCGAGCGGTCTCCCGCCCGGGCCCCAAACGATCAGCCGGCCTGTAAGCCGGGTTCTGTAGGGCGGAGAGTTGCCCCTCCGCGTGACGGCCATTCCTCTGGGACGCCGGTTGCCCGGCGCCTCGAGCGACCTACCCGGACGGCTGGATCCGGACACCGATCCGGAGACGAGCCCGCCCGGGCGAACCCAGACGAACCGGCCTCCACGCCGTCCCTATTCGGTTTTGCTCCCGGTGGGGTTTGCCGTGCCGCTTCCGTTGCCAGACGCGCGGTGCGCTCTTGCCGCACCGTTTCACCCTTGCCGACGGCCAAGACGCAACGCGGCCGCAGGCGGTCTGTTCTCTGTGGCACTCTCCCTGGGGTCGCCCCCGCCGGACCTTATCCGGCACCGTTGGTCCATGGAGCCCGGACTTTCCTCCCCGGCCACCTTTCGGTGATCGCCGGGACGGCCGTCCAGCCGACTGATGGACCAGGAATGGGGAGACGAGGCTGCGACGTCAAGGCCCCGCCTCCCCACACCGGCTGTGCGACCGGTCCCCACCGTTCCCGCGAGTCGGAGGTTTCCTCGCGGGGACGCCCTCTAGAGAGACCGGCCGAGAATCCGGGGTGCCGCCAGCTTCTGCCGGACGCGCAGCGGCGACGGCGTGAACTGGGCGGCGCGGAACGACTCGCGGAAGAACTCACCCGCCGCGCAGTACCCCGCCTTCGCGAGCGTCGACAGGCCGACCGGCCGGCCCGAGTGGGCGCGGGTGAGTAGACCCTGGGCAGCGGCATGCGACAGCGGATGGCGGGGATGCATGGTGGTTCTCCCGATCGAATGACCACGACGGGTATGATATTCGGGAGCGAGCGGCCGATAATCAGTCGGTCCGGAACTCGATCTTGGACGCGAAGGATCGAATTTCCTTTGCGACCCTCCCGCCGCAACGATGCATGCGCGAAACACGCAAGCGCGCAATGATGCATCAAGTTAGATGAACCGTGGTCCGAAGCTTCTTGACGACATCGCCATGTCATGAAAAAGGCCCGGCGGGATGTCCCGTCGGGCCTTTCGGGCCGAAGCGGCGAAGGCGGGGCAGCGCGCGACGCCGCCGGGTCGGCACGGCCGGATCGGGGTCAGACCCAGCCGTTGGGGGTCCAGGTGGCGATCGGGCGACGGTTCTGCCGCGCTGCGATCGTGTCGTAGTGTGCACCGCGGAAGCGATCGAGCAGGCCGAGCAGCAGGCGGCCGAGCGAGACCGGACGGCGGCTTTCGGTCTCCACCAGCTCGGCGGGACCACGGAGTTCGAAGAGAGTCATGGAAGCGGGCCTTCAGCGTGTCGTTGTGCTTCTCGTAGCCGAAAAATCCTGATGAATCATCGGGTGCGGAAGACAACCACCTTGGAACTGAGGGACCGAGTGAGGAGCGCCGGCTGATGGATCAGGTCAGCGACATGCGGGCCTTCGTGCAGGTGGTTCAGCGCGGCAGCTTCTCGGCGGCGGCCGAGGATCTCGGCCTCACCCCCTCGGCCGTGTCCAAGCTGGTGTCCCGTCTGGAGGATCGGCTGGGGGTCCGGCTGCTGCACCGCACCACGCGGCGGCTCGCGCTGACGCCGGAGGGCGAGACCTATCTGGTGCGGGCCCGCGACATCCTCACCGCCATCGAGGATGCCGAGACGGAGGTCGCCCGCGCCTCCACGACGCCGCGCGGAAAGCTCCGGCTCAACACCGGCAGCGCCTTCATGCTGCACGAGCTGGCCGCCGCCCTGCCCGACTTCCTGGCCCGCCATCCCGAGATCGAGATCGAGATCACGGTCACGGACCGGGTCGACAACCTGGTGGAGAACGCCGACGTGGCGATCTGCATCGGGCCGATCGCCGACCGCTCGCTGGTGGCGCGCCGCTTCGCCGCGACCGAGCGCGGCATCTACGCGGCGCCCCGCTATCTCGAGCGGCGCGGCATTCCGCAGACCCCGGACGACCTCGCGCAGCACGACTGCATCGTGCTGAGCTCGGTGCCGTCCATCAATCACTGGCCGTTCCGGGACGGAAACGCGATTCGCAGCTTCGAGGCGGAGGGGCGGCTGGTGGTCGACGACGCCGAGGCGGCGCTCCGCCTCGCGGTCAGCGGCGCCGGGCTCGTTCACCTGAGCGATCTTCTGGTCGGCAACGCGGTGCGGCGGGGCGAGCTCGTGCCGCTCCTCACCCAGCACCACATGGTCGAGCCGATCCCGATCTCGGCCGTCTACCCGCAGGGCCGGCACCGCATGCTCAAGGTGCGTGTTTTCATCGACTTTCTGGTCGAGCGCTTCGCCGACGCGCCGTGGCGCACGCGGCTCGACCGGCCGAAGGCAGAGGCCGCCGCGACGGTCGACAGCGACGGCGCGCCCGACTGATGCGGCCGTCGCCGAACCGGCGCCGGGCTGGAGAGCGGCCGCCGCGCCCGACCGGGGGATCGGGCGCGGGCGGGCGGGCCTCACATATGCGGCATGTAGTGGCTGTTGTAGGCCGAGTTCACGAACGACTGGATGGCGCGGGCGACGAAGCCCTTCTTGCCGCCCTTCTGGGCGTGCTGGGCGGACGTGGCGGCGTCGGTGCGGGCGAGCTTCTCGGACATCGGTTCATTCCTTAGGTCGGCCACCGCGGCGGCGGCTCTGACATCGGGAAGAGTACTGACGGAATCCTCCGCAAAAAATTGCTGCATCGCAACAGGACTTGTGAACCCGGCGACCTAATTCGGCGGGCGACCGCATCCCGTCACGCCAGACCACCGCCAAAGAGTGAATCCGATTTCGCCTCGATCGCCGCGAAGGTCTCCCGGGTCGACGGATCGGCGATCCCATCCACCAGGGTGGGCCGGAAGTGGCGTTGGAAGGCCGCGACCACCAGCCGGGTCGCCTCGTCGTAGCGGCCGCTCTCCGGCACCCCGTAGCCATAGGTCGCGAGCGCCGCCTGCAGGGCGGCGACCTCGCCGCCCGTGTCCGATGGCCCGAGCGTCTGCCCCGGCGTGTCGAGCGGCGCCGGCGGCACCCACAGGCCGACCCCGCCGCGGGCCAGCGTCTCCCACGGAAACGCCTCGCCGGGGTCCTGCTTGCGGGCCGGCGCGACGTCCGAATGGGCCAGCACCCGGGCCGGGAGGATCGCGTGCCGGGCCAGGATGTCGCGACAGAGCGCCACCACGGCTTCGATCTGGACGGCCGGGAACGGCGGCAACCCGAAGTCGTGCCCCGGATTGGCGACCTCGATGCCGATCGACCGCGAGTTGACGTCGCTGTCGTCGGCCCAGCGCGACACCCCGGCGTGCCAGGCGCGCCGCGCCTCTGCGACCATCTGCACGACCGCGCCGTCCTCGCGCACCAGATAGTGGCACGACACCTTGGCGTCCGGATCGCACAGCCGGGCGATCGCCTCGCTGGTCGATTCCATCCCGGTGTAGTGGAGGAGCAGCAGGTCGGGGCCGGCCGTCCCGCCGCGACCGGCGCGCGGCTCGTGGTTGGGCGAGGCGAAGATTTCCGCGACCAGCGGCGAATCGGGCCTCAACATCGGCATTCGAGGGCACTCCGACAGGATTCGATCGCGGCATCGCCCAGCCCCGCATCGGCAGCGCCGACCTGCGCGACGAGACGAGCGAGCGCGGCGGCATCGAGCCGCGTGCCGATGCGGACTCCGCTGCACAGGTCGATCCCGAACGGCCGGACCATCCGGATCGCGGCGCCCACATTGTCCGGGCCGAGACCGCCGGCGAGAAACACCGGCGTGCCGGCGACCGCGCTCACCACGTCGCGGCTGATCGCCCAATCGTGGACACGTCCGGTCCCGCCGAGCTCACGCAGCGCCGCCGAGGGACGGCCGGAATCGAGGAGGATCGCATCGACGAGAGGCGCGACAGCGCGCGCCTGCGCCACCGCGTCGGACCCTTCAACATGCAGCACCTGAACGATGCGGACATGCGGCAACTCACGTCGGAGCGCCGCGTAGGTGTCGACCGGCACGGCATCGACGAGCTGCACCGTATCGACGCGGCAGGCGGCGACGTGCGCCACCACGTCGGCCGGCGCGGTACGGCTGGTGAGCAAGAAGCGCGACACCGGCGGCGGAACCGCGCCGGCGATCTCGGCGATGCGATCGTCGGCGATGACGCCCGGGCCGCTCGGCATCGCGGCGACGAAACCGAGCGCAGACGCGCCGGCGGCGATCGCCATCCTGGCCTCCTCGACGGAGGAGATGCAGCACACCTTGATCCGCGTTCTCATGCGAGCGTCATCGGCTCCGCGGCGCCGTTCGATGGCGGACGTCGCCGCCGTCGTCCCCGGCATCCGCGGATACCGCCCTACCACGGCTCGAAGAGACGACGAAAGGCCCGGAGCGGGCTCCGGGCCTTTCGCAGCTTCGGATCGGAATGCGATCAGCGGTTCGGCGTGCCCGTCGCGGCGCCCGAGCCGGTGCCCATGTTGTTGCGCGGCGTCGTGGCGGCGCCGCCGTTCGCACCGGAGCCCGTCGTGGTCGCGGTGCTGCTCATGGTCTTGAACTCGGCCTGCTGCTGGAGCTGGTCCTTGGTCATCGACAGGCGGAGCTGATCGGAGCTGGTGTTGTTCTGGCCGCTGTTGGCGGCGATCACCTGGAACGCCGACACCGGCAGCGCGATGTCCTTCTGGCCGATGCCGAGGAAGCCGCCGACGCCGACGATCAGCGCGTCCACCTTGCCCGACTTGTCGAACAGGACGTCGCTGACGTCACCGATCTTGTTGTTGTCGGTGCCCATCACGTCGGTGCCCATGAACTTGGACGCCAGCCACTGGTTGGGGCTCTGCTGGGTGATCACGGCCGACGACGGGTTGCTGGTGGCGGAGCCCATCGCGCCCGAGCTCGAGCTGCCGGCGGCGGGCGCGTTGGTGCTCGGCGACGTGGTGGCCGGAGCCTGTGCCAGCGCCGTCGTCATCATCAGGCCGCTCACGGCCGCGACGGCCACGAGATTGCGGATCATTGAAGTGCCTCCATGGGTCGGTGAAACTGCCAGGGCCGTGTGTCGCTCGCCCTGTGCCCGGACAACCCGGCCACCCGGCCCCTGTTCCCCGCCATTTACCGTGAAGACCTACTCGCCTGCCGGCTGCGCCTCGCCGGACGTCGCCTCGCCGGCCGCAGCGGAGCGACGCACCACCGTCACGGTGCAGGGCGCCTGCGCGACCACCTGGGCCGAGACGCTGCCCAGATACCGCCGCAGCGAGGACGAGCCGCGCGCCCCCATCACGATGTGGTCGACATTGTTGTTGCGCGCGTAGTCGACGATCGCGGCCGCCGGATCGGGCGACTCGAACACGTGATAGGTGATGCGGTCGGCCGACACCGGCAGCGGCCGCGCCCAGTGCTTCAGCTCGACGAGACGCTGCAGATGCGGATTGCGCCCGTGCGCGTCCTCCATCGGGTCGAGCGCCAGGCGCGACACCTTGAGCACGTTGACGCAGGCGAGGCGCGCGTCCGGCACGGTGGCGAGCACGCGACGCAACGCCGCGGCGATGGCGTCGCCGAGATCGTCGCCGGCCGAGAGATCGACGGCCGCCATGACGATCGGCGAGCGGTCGATGACGCCGGCGATGCTGCGCACCCGCAAGGGCGGCGCGTTGCGCACCTTCAGCCAGCGCGACAGCACGGTCAGCATCCCGTCGCGGTCGCGCCGCACCGCCCGCTCGGTCAGCGGCACGCCGTCGGGATGCTGCAGGTCGAAGCGCAGCTGCGCCGCCGACGAGTAGCGGTCGTCGCGGTCGATCTCCAGGCAGCGCAGGATGATCTCCTGCAGCCACGGCGGCACCAGCGCGTTCCAGCGGGCCGGCGGGAACGGATCGCGCCATAGCCGTCGGCGCCACTCCGACTCGCGCTCGGGCTCGCCGAACGGGCGCTCGCCGGTCGCCAGGAAATACAGCGTGACGCCGAGCGCGAAGATGTCGCTCCTCGGATCGCCGCGGAAGCGGCGCACCTGCTCGGGCGCCACATAGGCGCCGGTGCCGACCGGCTCGTCGAACTCCTCGGCGATCAGGTCGGGGAGCTGATCGTGGCGCGACAGGCCGAAGTCGATCAGTACGGCCGAGCCGTCGTCACGCAGGATGATGTTGGAGGGCTTGAGGTCGAGATGGGTGACGTGCTGGCGGTGGATGCTGTGCAGCGCCTCGGCGATCGCGGCGCCGATCTTCGCCACCTCGGCGGCCGGCAGCGGCGTGTCGGCCAGCATGGTCTTGAGCGGGCGCCCGGCGACGAACTCCATCACGATGTAGGGCCGCTCGAAGTCGCCGGCGGCGACATAGCGCGGCACATGCGAGCCGGACAGCCGCGACAGGATCATCTGCTCCTGCTCGAAGCCGACGATGGTGAGCGGGTCCTCGCCGCGGCGGAGCAGCGGGATCTTCATGATCAGCGGCATCGCCTCGCCGTCGCGCGACACCCGCCAGAAGTCCGCCATGCCGCCCGGCTCGAGCTGCTGCTCCAGCTTGAAGCCGTCGACCACCTGCCCCGGCGCCAGCGACCGCACGTTGATCACGGGAGGAATTCCTGTGCGTGAGCCGAGGCGTGCGCCTGCACCCTCTCCCTGAGGGAGAGGGTCGACGCGCGGAGCGCGTCGGGGTGAGGGTTTACGGCGCCGGTTGGATGGCTCGGCCCCCCCTCACCCGGATCTCGCGCTGTTGCGCGAGATCCGACCTCTCCCCGCCGGGGAGAGGTGACATCGCCGGCTCGGCAGAGCCATGCCGGCTCGCGACACGTCGATCCCGGCCACGTCGAATTCACCACTCTCAGTACCCCTCGTAGAGCCGGTAAGCGAGGCCGACCGGCAGGCCGGCCTCGATGATCTTCCGGGCGGCGCTATCGATGTCGTACGGCACCCGGACATAGGTGAGGACGTCGGTCGCGTCGTCCAGGATGGCGTAGCAGGCGGCCGGGTTGCGGTCGCGCGGCTGGCCGACCGAGCCGATCACGGCGAGCCAGCGCCGGCGCTGGGTGAGCGGGATCTCGACGCGGTCGACGGGATCGAAGCTCGCGAACTTTCCCGTCACCGACATGTGGAACAGACTCGGCACATGGGTGTGGCCGCAGAAGGTGACGTGCGCCCGGGTGGCGACGAGCGCCCGCGAGGCCGAGTAGAGATCCGTGACGTAGCCCCAGCCGGCCGGGTCGCTCGGGTCGGCATGGACGTAGAGCGTCGTCCCCTTCTCGACGGCGAGCGGCAGCCGCGCGAGGAAGTCGCGGTGGGCGTCGGACAGTACGGTGCGGGTCCAGGCGATCGCCGCCGCCGCGTCGTCGTTCATGTCGGCGCGGGCGCCGGCCGCCGCCGCGTCGTGGTTGCCAAGCACCGCGACGGCGCCGCGCGCCACATAGCTCATCGCCGTGTCGAGCACGAACACCGGGTCCGCCCCGTAGCCGACGAAGTCGCCGAGGAACACGTAGGCGTCGACGCCGGCGCGCTCGGCGTGCTCCAGGCAGGCCTCCAGGGCCTCGCGATTGCCGTGGATGTCACTGATCAGGGCCGTGCGCATGATCGTGTCCCCGCCCCCCGGCTGCCGGCAACGTTTCCTTAAGTTTAACCGCTGCTAATCGACGTGTCGCGGGCCGTCGTGCGCCGGCGCGCATACGCTGGATTCCATTGACGCCCATACCATCCCATGGTATCCCAACATTACCCAGCGTTCATGTTTCTGTCCGCCCCGGCCGGGCCGTTCGGCCTGCGGCGGGCCGCGTACGCGGCCAGCGTCAGGCCGGCGTGGAGTCCGCATTCGAATGGACCGCTTCGTCGGACAGGTCACGGCGCGGCTCGATTCGAAAGGGCGGGTGTCGATTCCGGCCCCCTTCCGGGCGGTGCTGGCCCGCGACGGCTTCGAGGGGCTGTACTGCTATCCGAGCCTGGACCGGCCGGCCGTCGATGCGGGGGGCAACGCCCTGCTCGGCGAGATCGAGCAGCTGATCGAACGGTTTCCGCCCTACTCGGAGGAGCGGGAGGAGTTTCTGGTCGCGCTCTACGGGACGAGCGAGACCCTGCGTGTGGACGGCGAGGGCCGGGTGGTGCTGACCGAGATGATCAAGGTTCACGCCGGGATCGGCGACACGGTCGGCTTCGTCGGGCTCGGTCACAAGTTTCAGATCTGGGAACCCGAAGGCTTCCGGGCGCATCTTGCAAAGGCCACTGCGAGAGTGCGCGAGACGACGAAGCGATTGGGTTCCGAGCGCGGGGCGCCTGGCGCCGGAGCACGGGAATGACGGCGGGCCGCGACACCCCGGGCCAGGAGGCCCGCGCGGGTGTCGCTGGCGGACCGGCTCGCCACATTCCCGTGCTCGCCCGCCCCGCCCTCGACCTCCTGGCGGTCACGAACGACGGTCTCTACATCGACGGCACGTTCGGGGCCGGCGGCTACACGCGGGCGATCCTCGACGCCGCGCCCGGCGCGCGCGTGATCGCGCTCGACCGCGACCAGACCGCCATCGCGGCCGGCTGGGGATTGGTCGAGGCGGCCGGCGGTCGGCTGACGCTGATCGAGTCCTGCTTCTCGGATCTCGGCGACGTCGCGGCACCCGCCACGGTCGCCGGCGTCGTCCTCGACATCGGCGTCTCGTCGATGCAGATCGACGACCCCGAGCGCGGCTTCTCGTTCCGCTTCGACGGCCCGCTCGACATGCGCATGGGCCAGGACGGGCCGTCGGCCGCCGACCTCGTCGCCCACGCCTCCGAGCGCGACCTCGCCGACGTCATCTTCCAGCTCGGCGAGGAGCGCCACTCGCGCGCCGTCGCCCGCGCCATCGTCAAGGCCCGCGCCGACGCGCCGATCGTCACCACGGCCCGGCTCGCCGAGATCGTCGCCCGGGTGGTGCGCCACAAGCCCGGCGACATCCATCCCGCCACCCGGACGTTCCAGGCGCTACGCATGATGGTCAACGACGAGCTCGGCGAGCTGGCGCGCGCCCTCGTCGCCGCCGAGCGCGTGCTGGCGCCGGGCGGACGCCTCGTCGTCGTCTCGTTCCATTCGCTCGAGGACCGCCTGGTGAAGACCTTCCTGGCCGGCCGCGCGGGCGGCGGCGGGGTCTCCCGCCATAGGCCCGAGACGGTGCGGCCGGACCCGAGCTTCTCGATCCTGACCAAGCGCCCGATCACGGCCGACGACCCCGAGCTCATCGAGAATCCGCGCGCCCGGTCCGCCAAGCTGCGCGCCGCGGAGCGCACCGGCGCGGCCGCCTGGACGAGCGCGCCCGCCGGCCTGCCGCCGCTGCCGACGCTCGACGACATGCTGCGGGGGGGCTGACGATGCGGATCCTCAACGTCATCGTCGCGGCCCTGCTGGTTCTCGCCGCCGCCTATGTCTACAAGATCAAGTTCGAGGCGACCGTCGAGGCCGAGCGGGTCGCCAAGCTGCGCCACGAGATCACCCGCGAGCGCGACAAGACCGCGGCGCTGCGCGCCGAGGCCGCCAAGCTCGAGAATCCCGGCCGCATCCAGGAGCTGACGAAGCGCCACCTCGAGCTGCAGCTGCTCGACGGCGCCCAGATCGAGGCGTTCGATCGCCTGCCGATGCGCCCCGTGGCGCCGGCGCCGGCCGACGCCGACCCGATCGGCGCCATGCTGGACGCGGCCGTCCCGGCCGCATCGGCGGCCCCCGGCG
>NZ_NHSK01000199.1 GCF_016653355.1 Rhodoplanes elegans
GCCCAGGGCCTGGGCGATCACGGACAGGACACCCTCAATGTTGGTCAGAACGTCGTTATTCCAGAATCGAAGAACACGGTAGCCTCGGGTCGCGAGATACTCGCGAAGCGCGCGGGCGAGACCCAGTGCGAGCATCGCTGCGTCTCGGGTTCGCCTCTGCCGCCAAAGAGCCCCCCAACCCCGACTCCTCCCCGCGGTTCGCGCGCGGGAGGAGGGGAGCCGAAAGACCTCGTTCGATCAGCCCGCCCCGCCGCCGGCGGTGGCGAGCCAGGCTTCGCCGCAGGCCTTGGCCAGCTCGCGGACCCGCAGGATGTAGCTCTGCCGCTCGGTCACCGAGATCACGCCGCGGGCGTCGAGCAGGTTGAAGACGTGGCTCGCCTTGATGCACTGGTCGTAGGCCGGCAGCGCCATCAAATGGCGCGACGCCTTGGCGTCCTTCGCGTCGCGGCGCCAGCCCGCGTCGAGATACGACTTGCAGGCGCCCTCGGCCATGCGGAACTGCTCGAACAGCATGGTCGTGTCGGCGTGCTCGAAATTGTGCCGCGAGTACTCCTGCTCGGCCTGCAGGAAGACGTCGCCGTAAGAAACCCGCTCGGCGCCGTCGCGGCCGTTGAAGTTGAGGTCGTAGACGTTCTCGACGCCCTGCACGTACATGGCGAGGCGCTCGAGCCCGTAGGTCAATTCGCCCGCGACGGGCGCGCATTCGAAGCCGGCGACCTGCTGGAAATAGGTGAACTGGCTCACCTCCATGCCGTCGCACCAGCACTCCCAGCCGAGCCCCCAGGCGCCCAGCGTCGGGCTCTCCCAGTCGTCCTCGACGAAGCGCACGTCGTGGATGGCCGTGTCGATGCCGATCGCGGCGAGCGATTCGAGATAGAGCTCCTGCAGGTTTTCGGGGGACGGCTTCAGGATCACCTGGAACTGGTAGTAGTGCTGGAGCCGGTTGGGGTTCTCGCCGTAGCGGCCGTCCTTCGGCCGGCGCGAGGGCTGCACGTAAGCCGCGTTCCACGGCTTCGGGCCGAGCGCGCGCAGCGTGGTGGCCGGATGGAACGTGCCGGCCCCAACCTCCATGTCGTAGGGCTGCAGGATCACGCAGCCCTTGTCGGCCCAGTAGCGTTGCAGGGCGAGGATGAGGCCCTGGAACGAGCGCTCGGGCCGCATGTGCGGCGGCAGGTCGGACGGTGTGTCGGACAGTGTCATGACGGCTCGCATCGACGGACGAGCGGCCGCGCCGGCGGCGCCCGTCGCAGGCGCGCCCGGTCCGCGGCCGAGGCGCGCGGACCGTAGAGGCAGGGATTTTCAGGGTCAAGGCGAGGGCGCCTCGCCACGGTCTCCCTCTCCCCGCGCGGCGGGAGAGGGTGGCTCGGACCGAAGGTCCGAGTCGGGTGAGAGGGCGTCTCCGAAAGGCGGAGACTCGCGGCGGCGCCCCCTCACCCGACATCCGCGCTGATCGCGCGAATGTCGACCTCTCCCCGCGCGGCGGGGAGAGGTGAAATTGGGCTTATCGGAAAAGTCCTACTCGGGCCGGTACACGCCGGTCGACGGATCGCGGCGGAGCTTCGGCAGGCGGCTCGGGTCGACCGCCTCGGCCGGGCGCATCTGCTCCAGCTCCTCGTTGATGCGCCGCCACTCCCGGGCGAGCGTGCGGCCGAGGGCCGCGACCCCGAGGGCGGCGGCGGTCAGGGCGATCATCGGCGGGATCACGAACGGCATGCGACCGTCTCCTCTGCACGACCCGCGGGGGTGACTGCGGCGCGGGCGAGCCGCAACGACTAGGGTCTACAGCCCGTAGCGGGCCCAGACGGCGCGCGCCTCGAGCGCCGCGATCGCGTCCTCGGCGAGGCCGTGAGCTCCGCCGAAGTCGGCGCCTCCGGCCGATCCGACAAGGCTCGTCCCCATCAGGCGGCGGGCCAGGAAGCCGCGCTCCGGCGAAACCACGGGCGTCAGCACGTCCTTGCCGAAGCGCTCGCGCAAGTACGAGCGCAGATCGCCGAGCCGATCGACGATCCCGTGACCGAGCGCCGTCGACGCGGTCCAATACTCGCCGGAGAACAGGGTTTTTTCCGGGCCGGCCAAGCGGTCGCCGCGGCGCGACTTCACCAGCTCGATGAACAGGGCGTGGATCTCGGTCTGGATCGCCTTGATGCGGGCGACGTCCTCGGGCTTCTCCGGCAGGAAGGGGTCGAGCGAGGACTTGTTGTCGCCGGCCGTGTAGACGCGCCGCTCGATGCCGAGCTTCTCGATCGCCTTGTCGAGCCCGAAGGTGGCGCCGATCACGCCAATCGAGCCGACGATCGAGGCCGGGTCGGCGACGATCTCGTCGGCCGCGCAGGCGATCATGTAGCCGCCCGAGGCGCCGACGTCCTCGACGGCGGCGATCACGGGCAGGTTCTTCTCCTCGGCGAGCTGACGGATCCGTCGGAAGATCAGGTGCGACTGCGCCGCCGCCCCGCCCGGCGAGTTGATCGACAGCGCCACCGCCTTGGCGCCCCGCATCGCGAAGGCGCGGTCGAGCGCGCGGGCGAGCCCGGCGAGCGTCACGCCCGGCCGCAGCGGCGAGGCGACGCCGATCACGCCGTTGATGCGCACCACCGGCACCACCACGGTGTCGGGCCGCCAGCGCTTCGGCAGCGCCGGCGTCACCAGGCGGCGCATGCCGGCGACGAAGTCGCGGAGGCCGCCTCCGGTCGTGTCGCCGCTGCCCGGCTCTGTCCTGCTCCCGAACGTCATGATCCCGTGATCCTCCGCGGCATGGTGGCGCCCTCCGGCTCGCCGCCGGCCGGGCACCGCGACGACAATTCCGCGCCGCGCCGCCGGGTTTCGCACCGCACCGGCCGGGATCATAGGGACGCGACGTCGCGGCCGCGAGTTACGGATCGTTTACCTGACCCGTGTCGTATGGAGGCCCGACATGGTGAACCGCCCGTCACCGGCGATCACGAAGTCGACACCATCGCACATTGAATCGAACCCGAAACGCCGCCCCGCGTTGCAGTCGCGCGGCTGGATCATTCCCGGAGAAGCGCTGTCATGGACATCAAGGTCATGATCGTCGCGTCGCTGTTCGGCGTGATCGCGACCCTCTACCACGTCGCCGACCGCCGCCTCGCCCGGTCCGGCCAGCCCGTGCGGGCCGAGGAGGCCTGAGCCACCCAGGCCTGCCGACCAACCCCGGTCACGGCGCGGCGAGCGGCAGCGCCGCGCCGTGGCGCAGAACCGCCTCGGCCGCCGCGGTCGGCCAGCCGGCCGCGTCGGCGAGCACCAGCCCCGGCAGCAGCGCGAGTGGCGCGCGGCCGCCCTTGGTGGCCCGCACCAGAATCCGGATCGCCGGTTGCGCCTCCTTGCCGTGCAAGGGCAGCACCGCGATCCCGCCGAATCCCTCCGACAGCCGCGCCAGCACGGGAGCGAGCCCCGCGGCCGGCCAGATCAGCGACAGCGTGCCGCCCGGCCGCAGCAGCCGCGCCGCGGCGTCGATCCAGACGTCGAGCAGCGGCGTTTCTCCTTGCGGGGCCGACACATGGGCGCGCCGGCGCGCCGCATCGGGCGAGGCCGACAGCGTCGCGGGATCGTTGAACGGGGGGTTCATCAGCACCCGATCGGCGCATCCGGGCGAAAGCCCCGCCTCGGCAAAAGCCGCCGGCGGCGCCGCGACGTCGAGCCGCCGCGCCGCGACCCGATCGCCGAAACCGTTGCGAGCGGCGTTCTCGCCGGCCGCGCCGACCAGCGCCGGGTCGATCTCGACGAGCGTCAGCCGCAGCCCCGGCACCCGCCAGGCGAGCGCCAGACCGGCCGCCCCGACGCCCGAGCCGAGCTCGACGGCGTGCTCCCCCGAGAGCGCCGGGGTGGCCGCGGCGAGCAGGATCGCGTCATGGCCGAAGCGATGGCCGCGCCGCGGCTGCAGGAGTCGCAGCCGGCCGTTCAAAATGCCGTCGTCGCTCCACTCCGCCTCGGGGAAGCCCTTCGGCCTGATGGGCTGCACCACGGCCCCGGCCTCACGGCCCATCGGGGCGCAGCTCCTTGCCGAGGCCGGCGTCGCCGAGCAGCCGCCGCGCCTCCTTTTCCCGCGGCGTCGCGACCAAGATGCGCCGCGGCAGGATGCCGATCGAGCCCTCCAGCACGCTCATGTTCTGGTCGAGCACCAGATGCTCGATCCCGGCCGCGTCGAGCAGCGCGACCACGGCCGACACCAGCACCGGATCGTTGGTGCGCACGAGTTCCTTCATGTTTCGAGTCCCGAAGCGGAGGCGCGTCGCGCCGGCTCGCCCGGCGCCGGCTGAGCCAGATAGGCGAGCAGCTTGATCTCCCGCCGGCCGCGCGTGACCGTGTCGAGCACGAGGCCGCAGGCAAACGACAGGAAGGCGAGGATCATCAGCCCGGTCGACAGCACCGCGGTGGGCAGCCGCGGCACCACGCCCTGCTCCAGGAAGGTGACGATCACGGGCACGGACAGACCGACTGAGAGGAGGGCGAGCGACAGGCCGGCGCCGGCGAAGAACGGCAGCGGCCGCTCGACCCGGTAGAGCTTGGCGATGGTCCTCAGGATACGGAAGCCGTCGCGCCAGGTGGCGAGCTTCGACTCCGAGCCTTCCGGCCGGGCGTAATAGGGGGTCGGGACCTCGCCGACCGGCATGTCGAGCTCGAGCGCGTGGACGGTCAGCTCGGTCTCGATCTCGAAGCCGCCGGACAGCACCGGAAACGACTTCACGAAGCGGCGCGAGAACACCCGGTAACCCGACAGCATGTCGGAGAACGCGGTGCCGAACATCTGCCGCACCACCCCGGTGAGCAGGCGGTTGCCGGCCCGGTGGCCGCGCCGATAGGCGGCGGCGCCCTCGGGAACACGCACCGCCACGACCATGTCGAGGCGCTCCTCCAGCAACCGCGCGATCATGTCGCGGGCGCTGGGAGCATCATAGGTAGAATCCCCGTCGACGAGGACGTAGACATCGGCATCGACGTCGCTGAACATGCGCCGGACGACGTGGCCCTTGCCCTGCGGCGTCGCCCTGCGCACGACCGCCCCGGCCTCGCGCGCGGCCTCGGCGGTGCCGTCCGTCGAGTTGTTGTCGTACACATGAACGGCGGCGTCGGGCAGCGCCGCGCGGAAATCGGCGACCACCTTTGCGATCGACGCTCGTTCATTGTAACACGGCACCAGGACCGCGATCCGCAGGCCCGGTCCGGGCGTGGCGAGCCGCAGGTCCATCCGATCGACCAGACGTGTCACGACCGTCCTCTTCCGGGGCGTCACCGCCGTTCCGCCAGGGGAAAACACCGTACTTGCTCGTGAACGGTAGCATTTCTATCGTCGCGGGTCCTTGATTTCGGAGAATCGGCTTTGGCCGTCGTAATTCCTTTCGAGTCTCCTGCCGGCGCTTCCGTCGACCGCCTGGTATCCCATGTGTCGAGCGACATGACCCGCGTCAACGCGGCGATCCTGTCGTGCACCGGGTCCGAGGTCACGATGATCCCGGAGGTCGCCAATCATCTCATCACGTCGGGGGGCAAGCGGCTGCGACCGATGCTGACCCTCGCGATGGCCCAATTGTCGGGTTACGAGGGCGACGGGCACGTCAAGCTCGCCGCCTCGGTCGAGTTCATGCACACCGCGACGCTGCTCCACGACGACGTCGTCGACGAGAGCGACATGCGGCGCGGCAAGCTCGCGGCCCGCATGCTGTGGGGCAACGAGGCGAGCGTGCTGGTCGGCGACTTCCTGCTCGGCCAGGCGTTCAAGCTGATGGTCGAGGTCGGCTCGCTGCGCTCGCTGGAGATCCTCTCCAACGCCGCCGCCGTCATCGCCGAGGGCGAGGTGCGCCAGCTCGCCGCCGCCAAGAACACGGCCACCACCGAGGACGAGTATCTCGCCGTGGTGCGGGCCAAGACGGCCGAGCTGTTCGCCGCCGCCTGCGAGGTCGGCCCGGTGGTCGCCGACCTGCCCAAGGCCGAGCAGGCCGCCTGCCGCTCCTTCGGCATGAATCTCGGCATCGCCTTCCAGCTCGTCGACGACGCGCTCGACTACGGTGGCAAGGCCGCCAAGCTCGGCAAAAACGTCGGCGACGATTTCCGCGAGGGCAAGATCACGCTGCCCGTGGTGCTGGCGTTCCGCCGCGGCTCGGACTCGGAGCGCGAGTTCTGGCGCCGCACGCTGGAGACCGGCGAGATCGGCGCCAACGACCTCGAGCACGCGATCGCCCTGATGGCCAAGCACCGGGCGCTCGACGACACCATCACGCGGGCCCGCCACTACGGCGCCATCGCCCGTGACGCCCTCGCCCTCTTCCCCGACTGCGAGATCAAGCAGGCGCTGGAGGAAGCGGTCGAGTTCGCGGTGTCGCGCACGCATTGACCGGGTTCCGGTTCGCGGCGCGCTGCGCCGCGCCCGTGACTCGGACGCTATGCCGCCGGCTGCCCGCATGACGGGCGTCGCGCTTTTCGCTACACTTCCTCCATGACGGTCCACCCCCCGGTGACGCGCACCACGACGGCGGCCGAAGGCCTGCCGCGCTGGCGATTCACGGTCGACGAGATCGATCGGATGACCGAGCTCGGGATCTTCGACGAGCACGAGCGCATCGAGCTGATCGGCGGGGAGATCGTTCCGATGCAGTCGAAGGGCGGACCGCACGAGCGTCTCAGATCGACCCTGAATCTCTACTGGGCGCGACGGCTTCCCGACGACCTGCTGTTCACGCCCGAGACGACGTTCCGCCTCTCGGTCGACACCTTCCTGGAGCCGGATTTCGTCTTCTATCCGAAGGCTGGCGGCTGGGCCGGGCTCACCGCCGACACGGCGCTGCTTGTGGTCGAGATCGCCGATTCCAGCCTGCGCTACGATCTCGGCCGCAAGGCCGCACTCTACGCCGGCTTCGGCATCACCGAGCTCTGGGTGATCGACGCTGTGACGCGCGTCACCCATGTCCATCGCGATCCGGCACCGGACGGGTATCGGACCATCGCAGTGATCCCGGCCGGTACGGTCCTGGTTCCGGACAAGATGCCGGCGCTCGCCGTCAGGCTCGCCGACCTCGAGCTTCACTGAGATGCGCGACCGGCGGCGCGCCGACCGCCCTCCGCCTCAGCGTGCCAGCATCGTCGCGCGCACCCACCAGCCGGTGTTGGCGGGGCCGAGCTTCATGGCGGCGTCGGCCGAGGAGCGGGCGTCGTCGAACAGGGCGAAGCAGGTCGAGCCCGAGCCCGACATGCGGGCGAGCCGGCAGCCCGGCAGGGTGCGCAGCCGCTCCAGGAGATCGCCGACCGCCGGCGCGAGCCCGATGGCGGCCGCCTCGAGGTCGTTGCCGTTCTCGGCCAGATAGGCGTAGAGCGCCTCGCGGTCCTTCGGCACCGCACCGTCCGGCGTCGGCTCGCCGCGGGTCTCGCCGGGCGCGAGGCCGAGCACCGCGAACACGTCCTTGGTGGCGAGCGGGAAGCCCGGACCGACCAGCACGGCGAACAGCGGCGGCAGCGCGACCGGCGGCGACAGCACCTCGCCGACGCCGCGCATCACCCGCGGCTTGCCATCGAGGCAGACCGGCACGTCGGCGCCCGCCTTCAGGGCGGCCTCGGCGATCCGCGGATCGTCCGGCGCGAGCTTGTTGAGGCGGGCGAGCAGCCGCAGCGCCGCGGCCGCGTCCGAGGAGCCGCCGCCGAGCCCGCCGCCGGCCGGCAGGCGCTTGAGGAGATCGAAGGCGCCGAGCGCCAGGTCCGGCACCCGCTCGGCCAGCAGCCGCGCCGCCTTGAGCACCAGATTGTCCTCGACCGGCCCCGACTGCGCCGCAGTCGGGCCCGACACCGAGAGGCCGAGATCGACGCCGGATTTCAGCGTCAGCCGATCGCCGATCGTGGTGAAGCTGACCAGGCTTTCGAGCGTGTGATAGCCGTCGCCGCGCTTGCCCAGCACGCGCAGCGTCAGGTTGACTTTTGCAGGCGCGGTCTCTTCGAGGAGGCCGGTCAGTACCGTGGTGGTCATGCGAATTCCCGAGAGGCGCGCGGCGCGCGACAGGGGCCGCGCGGTATCGCCGGACGTTCTTCTCGGGAGGAAGGCGGCCGGGGTCAAGCCCCGACCTCCACCACGTCACGGATGCCGGATGATCGCGCCGGACTTTGGCGCCGGTCACCGCCGGAGCGGCGCCGCGACAGGATCGTGATCAGCCGCCGTTGTTGCCGGTCTCGGCCGGCTTCGGCTTGTCGGCCTCGGCCGCGGCGGACGGCGGCGCGTCGTCGAGCCCGACCTTCAGCTTCTTCTCGATCTTGGCGAGATCCTCGGGCTCGGGCTTGAGGTCGCGCGCATGCGTCCACTGGAACTTCGCCTCGAGCTGGCGCCCGACCTTCCAGTAGGCGTCGCCGAGATGGTCGTTGATGGTCGGGTCCATCGGCTTGAGCTCGACGGCGCGCTCGAGATGCTTGATCGCCTCGTCGTACTCGCCGATGCGGTAATAGGCCCAGCCGAGCGAATCGACGATGTAGCCGTCGTCCGGACGCTGGTCGACGGCCTTGCGGATCAGCCGCATGCCCTCGTCCAGGTTGACGTGCTGGTCGATCCACGAATAGCCGAGATAGTTCAGGACGTGCGGCTGCTCGGGATAGAGTTCCAGCGCCTTTTTCAGGTCGGCCTCGGCCTTCGGCCACTGCTTGGAGCGCTCGTAGCAGATGCCGCGGAAGTAGAAGGTCGTCCAGTTCGGCCGGGTCGGCGTCTTCACGAGGTCGAGCGCCTTCGTGTAGACGTCGGCGCACTCCGCGTACTTCTTGCGGTCGCGCAGGATGTTGCCGAGCGCCATGATGGCGTCGACGTCGTCGCCATGGGCGGTGATCAGCTTGCCGAGCGCCTCGCGCGCCTCGTCGGTGCGCTCCAGCGAGTCGAGATTCATCGACATCTGGATGTCGGCGTTGCGGCGCAGCGGCGAGTCTTCGGGCACGCGCTTGTAGACCGCGATGGCGAGCTCCGGCTTCTTCATCGCCTCGTAGAGATCGGCGAGCGACAGGAGTGCGAGCGCGTGGTTCGGCTCGAGATAGAGCGCGAGCTGCAGATAGGCGAGGCCGCGATTGGCGAGGCTCAACTCCTCCTCGCGCCGCGCCAGGGCGGCGCCGAGACCGTAGAGCGCCTCGGCGGCGCCGGCGCCCGGGCTCTCGACGAGCCGCGGCACCTGGTCGCCCTTCTCGATCGTCGTCATCGCGCTGCGGATCAGCGGATGGCGCGGCAGCGAGGCGTCGAAGGTCTGATAGACCTTGAGGGCCTCGTCGCGGCGGCCGTTGCGCGACAGCCAGCCGCCCCAGGCCTGCACGACGCGCAGCGCCGAGGAGTCGAGCTTGTAGGCCCGCTCGAAGCGCTTGCCCGCCTCCTTCTTGTTGCCGGCGAGATCGTAGGCGAGGCCGGCATGCAGATCCTTGAAGATGCCGTACCAGTCGGGCCCCGACAGGCGATCGATGGTGTCGATCGCGCCCTTGGTGTCGCCGGCGCCCTGCTGGGCCCAGGCCATCATCAGGGTGGCGATCAGATCCGTCACCGGACCGCGCGCCGCCTGACCGAGCTGGGTGCGGGCGGGACCGTACTGCTTCTGCTTGAGCGAGCGAATGCCGAGCACCAGCCGGGCGTTCGGGTTGCGGGCGGTGCGGTCGGCCTGCAGCAGCCGCTCGCCGAGCTTCGCCGCCTCGTCGATGTCACCGTCCGCCAGCACGGCGTAGAAGGCGAACTCGAGCAGGTCGGGATTCTTGGGGTCGGCCTTGAGGGCGGCGCGGTAGTAGGCCGCGGCCGAGGCGGCGTCGCGCCCGACGCTCGCATGGCGTGCCGCCAGATAGTCACCCGCCAGGCTGGTGCGCGCCGTCTCGCGGACCGGCTCGCGGCGCGCCACGGCGGCCGCCGTCGAGGTCTGCGCCGCGACGGTGCCGGGCAGGCCGGCGAGGACAACGGCCGTGGCGGCGAGAGCCGCGGCTCGGATGGGCGACGCTCGTCTCACGGCTGGATCTTCTCCTTGTGGGCGACACCTGGCAGGCGACACACCCGGTGGTCGACACACCGGCAGCGACACCTCGTGGGCGACGACGTCTCGTCACGCGGGACGAGGAGCGGCGTCGTCCGGATAGACGACATCCGTCGTGGTGGTCTCCGCCGCGCGCACCGCCGTCGCGGCGTCCGCATCCGGCGGTCGCACCCCGCACGTTTCGCGTGCCGTTCCGCCGACCGCTGTGCCGCCCGCGTCGTGGCGACGCGGGACGGGCACGGTGGCCGACAATGACCGGTTTGACGGGCCCCCGCAAGGGAGCCGCGGCGCACGCTGCTCGTCCGAGCAGAGACCGCGCGAACACGGCCGTTTGGTGGCGTCGTCGCAACGAACCGCCGCCGATCGCGCCGGCAACGGTTGCCCGTTACAGCGCCCTCACATGCTCGGATAGACCGGGCCGCCGCCGCCCTCCGGGGCCACCCAGGTGATGTTGCCGTTGGGATCCTTGATGTCGCAGGTCTTGCAGTGCACGCAGTTCTGCGCGTTGATCACGAAGCGCATGCGGGCCTGCGGCCCGTCGTCCTCGCGCACCCATTCGTAGACGCCGGCCGGGCAGTAGCGCCCCGACGGCCCGGCATAGACGTCGTACTCGGACGCCTTCTGCAGCCCCGGATCGGCGAGCTGCAGATGCACGGGCTGGTCCTCCTCGTGATTGGTGTTGGACAGATACACCGAGGACAGCCGGTCGAAGGTGAGGACGCCGTCGGGCTTCGGATAGGCGATCGGCCGGCAGCTCGCCGCCGGCTTCAGGCAGGCCGAATCGGGCTTTCCGTGCGACCGCGTGCCGAAGAACGAGAAGCCCATCGTGTTGGTCCACATGTCGAGCCCGCCGAGGCCGATGCCGACGGCGGTACCGAAGCGCGACCACAACGGCTTGGCGTTGCGCACCTTCCACAGGTCGCGGCCGACGTCGGACGAGCGCCAGCCCTTCTCGTACTCGGTCAGCTCGTCGCCGGCCCGGCCGGCGGCGAGCGCCGCCGCCGCGTGCTCGGCCGCCAGCATGCCCGACAGCATCGCGTTGTGGGTGCCCTTGATGCGCGGCACGTTGAGGAAGCCGGCGTCGTCGCCGATCAGCACGCCGCCCGGGAACGCCACCTTGGGCACCGACTGCCAGCCGCCCTCGGCGATGGCGCGCGCCCCGTAGCCGATGCGCTTGCCGTCCGTGAAGGTGCGGCGCACCAGCGGATGCGTCTTGAAGCGCTGGAACTCGTCGAACGGCGACAGATACGGATTCTCGTAGTTGAGGTGCAGCACGAAGCCGACCGCGACGAGGTTCTCGCCGTAGTGATACAGGAACGAGCCGCCGCCGGTCTTGTTGTCGAGCGGCCAGCCGAAGGTGTGCTGGACCAGGCCGGGGTGGTGGCGGTCCGGCGTGACCTGCCAGAGCTCCTTGATGCCGATGCCGAACTTTTGGGGCTCGCGGCCCTTGCACAGGTCGTAATGGGCCAGCAGCCGCTTGCCGAGATGGCCGCGGGCGCCCTCCGCGAACAGCGTGTACTTCGCCCGCAGCTCCATGCCGCGCGTGAACGTGTCCTTCGGCGCGCCGTCGCGGGCGACGCCCATGTCGCCGGTGGCGACCCCGACGACCTCGCCGTTGTCGCCGAACAGAACCTCGCTCGCCGCGAAGCCCGGATAGATCTCGACGCCGAGCGCCTCCGCCTTGGCGGCGAGCCATTTGCACACGTCGCCGAGCGACACGATGAAGGCGCCGTGGTTGTTGAGCAGCGGCGGCATCAGCGCGTTGGGCAGGCGCAGCGCGCGCTGGCCGAACAGCATGTAGAAGCGGTCGTCCTTCACCTTCGTCTTGAGCGGGGCATCGTCCTCGTCGCGCCAGCCGGGCAGCAGGCGATCGAAGGCGATCGGATCGACGCAGGCGCCCGACAGGATGTGAGCGCCGATCTCGGCGCCCTTCTCGACGATCACCACCGACGCGTCCGGGCTGACCTGCTTCAGCCGGATCGCCGCGGCGAGGCCCGAGGGGCCCCCGCCGACGATCACCACGTCGAATTCCATCGCCTCGCGGGCGGGCAGTTCCTCGGACATCACATCACCCCGATTCGATCGGCCGGCGCCGCGTCGCGCGGCGTCGCTCGGACATGCAGACGGTGCACCCGGCGCACCCTGCGACAATTGGAAGCCGTGGCGCGGGACGGTCTCGCGGCGGCGGGGGCCGCCCGCGTCGCTGCGCCGTATTCGCCTGCGGCATCGGTATCACCGCGCAAGCGGCAGGGCGACTCCTTGATCTGCCGCAAGACGACGTGTCGCGAGGTGACCTGTCGCGGGGGGCGTGCGCGGCGGGAGTTCGCGACCGGCCGGCCGACGACGCACCCGGGCGCATCTTGTTGTATGAAGGGCCGGCATGAGCTCCGACCGTACCGCTGCCGTCCGCGACCTGCTCGCCTTCTATCTGGAGGCGGGCGTCGACGCGCTCCTCGCCGAGGAGCCGCGCGATCGCCTGCGTCCCGAGGAGGCGGCCGCGCCGGCAGGCGTGACGGCGATCGCCACAGGGACGTCCCCGGCACCGGCCGAGCCGCGCCGGCCGGTCGGGGACCCGGCGATCGGGCGCCCGACGTTGCGCGAGAACGGCACGGCGGGCCGGGCCGCGAGTGCTCCGCCCGCGA
>NZ_NHSK01000200.1 GCF_016653355.1 Rhodoplanes elegans
CGGCGGTCTTGCGCTCCTCGGCCTCGCGGACGCGGGCGTCGGCGAGCGCCAAGGCGCGGGCGGAGCGCTCCTCCTCGGTCAGGGTGCGCAGCACCACGCCGGACGAGCGCGAGCCGCCGCCGCCCTGCGGACGGGGGCCGGCGCCGCCTTGCGGGCGCGATCCGGCGCCGCCCTGCTGCGGCCGCGGGGCTCCACCACCACCGCCGCCCTGCGGACGGGGCGGCTGCGGGCGCGGGGCGCTGCTCTGCTGCGGCGGTGGCGAGGTCGGCTCGGACTTGCCCTCGGGACCGTGGCGGCGCTTCACCTTCTCGACGACGACCGCCTTGGTGCGGCCGTGGCTGAAGCTCTGGCGCACCACGCCCTGCTCGACCCCGGGACGCTTCAGCGTCAGGGTCTTCGGCTGTGCGACCGACAACGTCTTCTCGCCAGGATTCTTGGTATCAGTCATTACGATCCTAGTCTCGGGCCGGGTTCACGGCCATCTGCCTGTCGCCCCGCGGATCGGGGCCACCCGTTCGGAACATTTCGAGCATGCGCCAACGCCCCAGGACCGCCTCGCTCGCGCGCCCGGGCAGAAGGGCAGCATGTATCACATTTGTCCGTGCGAGTGCCAAATCCAATTCGACGGATTCGAACGAACAAATGATCGGAAGCGGCCGGTCGGCCGCGGCGGGGCGTCGCGCCGCCAGCGCGTCGACCTTGCGGACCCCGTCCGGGCTGGCGTCGCGGGCCCGCACCAGGCCGATCGCGGCGCCCGACGTCAGCGCCGTCTCGACCTTGGTGTAGCCCGCCACCACGGTGCCGGCCTTGTGGGCGATGGCGAGCGCGTCCAGCACGGCGCGCTCCAGCAATCGCTCGGTGTCGTCGGCGAGGCCGGCCTCGGCCGTCGCCTTGCCCTTGAAGGCGCGCTTGAACGCGCCCTGCTTGATTGCCGTGACGAGCGGCCCGCGGGCCGCCGTCACCCAGGCCCCGCGGCCCGGCAATTTTCGCTTGATGTCGGGCACCACCCGGCCGTCCGGCCCGGCGACGAAGCGGATCATCTCGTCGATCGGCCGAACCGTGCGGGTGGCGACGCACTGACGCTCCCGCGCGGCGGCGGCCCCTTTCGGGCCGCCGTCCAGCAGGGTCTCGTCGGTGTCGTCCACCTCGATCCGGGCCAGCATCGCGCGTCGTGGTCCTCCGTCAGGCCTGCGGCGCCGCGGCGCCCTCGCCTTCGTCCTCGGCCTCGGCCTCGCCTTCGGCGTCCTCGTCGGTCTCCTCGGACGGCCGGGCGAGGTCCTCCTCGCTGATCCAGCCGGCCTTGACGCGGGCCTGCATGACGATGTGCTCGCAGTCGTCACGCGACAGCTCGAAGCCGTCCAGGATGCCGGCCTCGCGCTTGGTCTCGCCGTCCTTGCGCTCGGTCCAGCCGGCGAGGTCGTCGGTGGCGCAGCCGGCCAGGTCCTCGACCGTCTTGATGCCGTTCTCGCCGAAGGCGACCAGCATCTTGCCGGTGACGCCCGGCACCTCGCGGACCTCGTCCTCGACGCCCAGCGCCCGGCGCTTCTCGTCGTACTCGGCCTCGATCTGGTCGAGATACTCGCGGGCGCGGGTCTGCAGCTCCTGCGCCGTCTCCTCGTCGAAGCCCTCGATGCCGGAGATCTCCTTCTCGTCGACGGCGGCGAGGTCCTCGACCGAGGTGAAGCCCTCGGACGCCAGGAGCTGGCCGACCACCTCGTCGACGTTGAGGGCCTCCATGAACAGCTTCGAGCGCTTCTCGAAGTCGGCCTGGCGGCGCTCCGATTCCTCCTGCTCGGTCAGGATGTCGATGTCCCAGCCGGTGAGCTGCGAGGCCAGCCGCACGTTCTGGCCGCGGCGGCCGATGGCCAGCGAGAGCTGCTGGTCCGGCACCACGACGGCGATGCGCTCCTTGTCCTCGTCGAGCACCACCTTGGCGACCTCGGCGGGGGCGAGCGCGTTGACCACGAAGGTCGCGATGTCGGGCGACCACGGGATGATGTCGATCTTCTCGCCCTGCAGCTCGTTCACCACGGCCTGCACGCGCGAGCCGCGCATGCCGACGCAGGCGCCGACCGGGTCGACCGACGAGTCGCGCGAGATCACGGCGATTTTCGCACGCGATCCCGGATCCCTGGCCACCGCCTTCACCTCGACGATGCCGTCGTAGATTTCCGGCACCTCCTGGGTGAACAGCTTCGCCATGAACTGCGGGTGGGTGCGGGAGAGGAAGATCTGCGGTCCGCGCGGCTCGCGGCGGACGTCGTAGATGTAGGCGCGGATGCGGTCCCCGTTGCGGAACACTTCGCGCGGCAGCATCTCGTCGCGCCGCACGATCGCCTCGCCGCGGCCGAGGTCGACGACGACGTTGCCGTATTCGACCCGCTTGACGATGCCGTTGACGATGTCGCCGATGCGGTCCTTGTACTCCTGGTACTGCCGGTCGCGCTCGGCCTCGCGCACCTTCTGGACGATCACCTGCTTGGCCGACTGGGCGGCGATGCGGCCGTACTCGAGCGGCGGCAGCGTGTCGGCGATGGTGTCGCCGACCTGGGCGGCGGGATTGTGCTTGCGGGCGTCCTCGAGGCTGATCTGGTTGGCCGGGTTCTCGACCGCCTCGACCACCAGCATGTGGCGGGCGAGCCGCAGCTCGCCCTTTTTCGGGTCGATCTCGGCGTGGACGTCGGTCTCCGAGCCGTAGCGCGAGCGCGCCGCCTTGGCGATCGCATCCTCCATGGCCTGGATGACGATGCTGCGGTCGATCGACTTTTCGCGCGCGACGGCGTCCGCGATCTGCAGAAGCTCGAGCTTGTTGGCGCTGACGACAGCCATGGATCAGTCTCCGTCGGTGAGCGGGGCGGCCGGCCGTTCGGCCGCGGCGGCTCCGTCTCGGGTCGTTTTGCGGGATTGAATGCGTTCCTTGCGACGCGCCGCCCGCTCCTGGCGCGCCTCCTTCTCGTCCGCCTTGCCGCGGCGAAGCGCCTCGGCGACCAGCGCGTCGGTGAGCACGAGCTTGGCGTCGGCCATGTCCGGGATCGGCAGGAGAACCTCCTGCGCCGTGCCGTCGCTGCCCTCGATATGGAGCCGCGCCGTCTGGCCGTCCAGCCCGGCGAGCGTGCCCTTGAAGCGTTTCTTGCCGCCGACCGGCACGGCCATCTCGATCTTGGCGAGATGCCCCTGGGCGCGGGCGAAGTCGACGCGCCGCACCAGCGGCCGGTCGATGCCGGGCGAGGAGATCTCCAGCCGGTACTCGCGATCGATCGGGTCGGTCTCGTCGAGGATCGGCGACAGGGTGCGCGACACCGCCTCGCAGTCGTCGATCTGCATGGTGCCGTCGGCGCGCTCCGCCATCACCTGCACGGTGCAGCCGTCGAGCCCGGAGATCTTCACCCGCACCAGCCGGTAGCCCAGCGTCTCGAGCACCGGCACGACGATCGCGGCGACCCGCGCCGCGAGCCCGCTCTCGGCGATCAGCCGCGGCTCGTCCAATGCGCTGTCGGTCGGCGCGATGCCGGCCGCCGCGCGGTCCGGGGTGCCGTCGTCGATCGTCTCGGTCATATGGGAACCAGCCATATGGGAACCAGCGGTCCTTTTTCAAAGTCGCGGCCGGACAGTCGCGGCCGGGACGTCTCGCCCGGATGCCGGGGCGCGGCGACGACAACCGGGCCGGCCGCAAGTAACAAAAAAGAGCGGGTCCCGGGTGGGCCCCACTCTCACCAACCGATCATCCGACCGTTATGAGGTGTCCTCAGACGACGCGGACTATAGCGAAGATCGCCGATATCGCAAGCGGAACCGGCAGGGCGGGCCGCTCACCCCCGCGGCCGCCTCCGGAACACCAGGTAGCAGGGGGTGCGGCCCTCGCGGATCGCCTTGGCCTCGTAGCGGGTGCGGGTGAAGCCGTCCCACGGCTTGCGCCAGTCGTCGGCGCGCTCGGCCGTCCATTCGAAATCCGCCGAGCGCAGCAGATGCTCCAGCGTCCAGGCGGCGTAGTGCTCCCAGTCGGAGGCGAAGCGGAACTCGGCCCCGTCGGCGAGCAGGCGGGCGAGCGTCGCCACCGTCTCGTCCTGGACGAAGCGGCGCTTCCAGTGCCGGCGCTTCCGCCACGGGTCGGGGTAGAGCAGGTCGACGCGGGCGAGCGAGGCCTCCGGCAGCCAGGCCAGCACCTCGGCGGCGTCGCCGTGATGGATGCGGATGTTGGCGAGTCCGGCCTCCTCGACATGGACGAGGAGCTGGGCGACGCCGTTGACGAAGCCCTCGCAGCCGATGAAGCCGATCGCCGGATCGGCGGCCGCCTGGGCGGCGAGATGCTCGCCGCCGCCGAAGCCGATCTCCAGCCGCACCTTGTCCACGGGCGGATCGAAGAGATCGCCCAGCCGCACCGGTGCCGGGCGCGCGATGTCGAGGGCGAGGCGCGGCAGCAGGTCGCCGAGGAGACCGGTGTGGTGCCGGCGCAGCGTGTGGCCCTTGCGGCGGCCGAAGAACGCACGCGGCGGCCGGTCGGCCGCGGCGGTCGGGTCACAGTCGGGATCGTCGGTCATGGCTGGAGGGGCGGAGGCGGCACGAAGAAAAAAGCCGGCGAAGCAGAACTTCGCCGGCTTCCGATCGGAGACGGGCGAGGCCCGCGTCGGCTCAGCCGACCGCGCTCTTGAGCGCGTCGACGAGGTCGGTCTTCTCCCACGAGAAGCCGCCGTCGGCGTCCGGCGTGCGGCCGAAATGGCCGTAGGCGGAGGTGCGCGCATAGATCGGCTTGTTGAGGTTCAGGTGGGTGCGGATGCCGCGCGGGGTGAGGTCCATGACCTCGGCGGCGGCGCGCTCCAGCTTGTCCTCGGGGACTTTCCCGGTGCCGTGGGTGTCGATGTAGATCGACAGCGGCCGGGCGACGCCGATCGCGTAGGCGAGCTGCAGGGTGCAGCGGTCGGCGAGGCCGGCGGCGACGATGTTCTTGGCGAGATAGCGCGACGCATAGGCGGCCGAGCGGTCGACCTTGGTCGGATCCTTGCCCGAGAAGGCGCCGCCGCCGTGCGGGGCCGCGCCGCCATAGGTGTCGACGATGATCTTGCGGCCGGTCAGGCCGGTGTCGCCGTCCGGGCCGCCGATGTGGAACTTGCCGGTCGGGTTGATGTGCCAGATCGTCTTGTCGTTGATCCAGCCCTCGGGCAGCGCCTTGCGCACATAAGGCTCGACGCGCTCGCGCACCTGGCTCGACGTCATGTCGGCGATCAGGTGCTGGTGCGACACCACGATCTCGCGCACGCCGACCGGCTTGCCGTTCGCGTACTGGACCGTGACCTGGCTCTTGGAGTCGGGGCCGAGCACCTTCTCGACGCCGGCGTGGCGCGCCTCGGCGATCAGCCGCAGGATCTTGTGGGCGTAGAACAGCGGCGCCGGCATCAGGTCGGGCGTCTCGTTCGTCGCATAGCCGAACATGATGCCCTGGTCGCCGGCGCCTTCTTCCTTGTTGGTGCCGGGCTGCAGCGCGTCGACGCCCTGCGCGATGTCGGCCGACTGCGGATGCAGCAGGATCTCGATGTCGCAGGTCTGCCAGTGGAAGCCGTCCTGCTCGTAGCCGATGTCCTTGATGGCTCCGCGGACGACGCTCTCGATATGCTCGTTGGTGACCGAGGCGGGGCCGCGCGTCTCGCCGGCGATCACCACCTTGTTGGTGGTGGCGAGCGTCTCGCACGCGGCGCGGATCGCCCACGGATCGATGCCGGCCTTCGGCCCCTCGCGATAGAAGAGGTCGACGATCTCGTCGGAGATGCGGTCGCAAACCTTGTCGGGATGGCCTTCGGAAACCGATTCGCTGGTGAAAAGATAGCTCGCGCGGGACACGTTCGACTCCACAGCCCGAGACGCGGACCTCCGCGTCGCCCAAAATTCGGCGCCTGTTCTTGCAGCGTCCCCCTGCCGGGTCAAGACGCAGACCCGGCGATCCGCCGCCGATTCGGCAAGCGGATCGAGAAATTCCCGGCCGTCGCACCGCTTGATTCGCAGGCGCCGGGGACCAGCGGCCCTAAAACACGAACGGCGCGCCTTTTGGGGGCGCGCCTGGGTCGTGTCTCGCGATGGGGGCTGGTCGGAGGACCGCCCCAGGCATCAATGCTCGGCGGTCTTGCCGTTGCCGTTGCCGTTCTCGACCGGCTCGCCGGCGATGTGCTCGACGAGGTCGACGATGCGCCGGCGCAGCTTGGCGTCGTTGATGCGCATGAACGCCTTGGTCAGCGCCAGCCCGTCCGAGGTCGCCAGGAAGTCGGAGATGTAGGCCGGCGACGGGGCCTCGGCGAGGCCGTCGGTCGGGCCGTCACCGAGGTCGGGAGCACCCTCGAAGAAGAACGCGACCGGAACCTGCAGGATGTGAGCGATCTGCTGGAGCCGGCTGGCACCGATACGGTTCGTCCCCTTCTCGTACTTCTGCACCTGCTGAAAGGTCAGGCTGAGCGCGTCACCGAGCTTCTCCTGGCTCATCCCCAGCATCATGCGACGCATACGAACACGGCTCCCGACATGCTTGTCGATGGGGTTCGGAGCCTTTTTGGCCATCATTTTCTCTCTCTCCTCATGTCCCCGCCGACCACCTTCTCGTCCACTCTCTCGTGCGATGCAATCACAGGACTGCATAGCTGTTCCAAGCACCAGCGAAACAGAATCAAAATCGTTCTGAATTGGAACAAAATAGACACTACCCTCGTTTGAGAGGGTTTACCAATGCAAGTTGCTGAACAATGAAGTAACTTGCTTGATCAATCGGATGATATCTGCCGGGTAGCATATTCAACACCGGGCAGAATTTGTCCGGAGGCAGGAATTTCGGACAGCGTTGCGGGCGCGGGCTTTGCCCGGACTATGTAGCGCCCCGGCGGCTCCGTGTCAGCAGGATGGTACCTGTTATTGTGGCAGTTTCGACCGCACCCGACGCAGGACGGGTATGCACACGGTAGGGCTGTCGACAGGCGAGACTTGTCCGATTTCGCGACACTCTCGCGGCGACCGCACAGACTGCTGCACAATGCTGTGACGATACGCCGCAACCGCCGGTTTGGTCTAGTCCGGGCTCGCCCGTATCAACGCGTGGGGCGAAGCAATCGAACGCGTCGACGCCATGCAGACGCGATCAATGCGAGCACGACAACCGCCGTCACCGGTGCGTCACCGGTGCGGGCGTAGGGGGGCGGCGACAGCGGGGCCGGCAGGCGCGAGTCGAGGACGCCCTCGCGGCCGAGGCCGAGCTGCGCGACGATGCGGCCGGCCGGGTCGACGACGGCCGAGATTCCCGTGTTGGCGGCGCGCACCAGTGGCAGCCCTTCCTCGACGGCCCGCATCCGGGCCTGCTGGAGGTGCTGATAGGGGCCCGGCGAGAGGCCGAACCAGGCGTCGTTGGTGACGTTCAGGAGCCAGCCCGGCCGCGCCCCGCGCGGCAGCACGGCGTGCGGGAACACCGCCTCGTAGCAGACCAGCGGCACGAAGGGCGGCGCCCGCGGGCTCTCCAGCGTGCGCAGCCGGTCGCCGGCCAGGAAGCCGCCCGGCACCCGGACGAGCTGCTCGATCCCGAGCCGCTGCAGCAGGCCGCGCAGCGGCACGTACTCGCCGAACGGCACCAGATGGACCTTGTCGTAGATCGACAGGATCGAGCCGTCGTGGTCGAACACGTAGACCGAGTTGTAGGCCTCGATGTTGCCGGGACGCGACGACGGGGCGAGCCGCGCCGCCCCGGTGATCAGGACGGTGCCCTCCGGCAGCAGGTCGGCGATCGAGGCGAGCGCGTCGGGCTCGCGGGCGACGAAGAACGGGAAGGCCGATTCGGGCCAGATCAGGTGGGTGACGTCGGCGACGCCGCGCGAGCGCTCGCCGCTCGCCCGGTCCGACAGCGCCAGGTAGCGGCGCATCACGTCGGCCTTGGCGGCGTAGCTGAAGCGCTGGTCCTGCGGGATGTTGGGCTGCATCAGCCGCAGCCGCGGGCCGTCCACGAAGGCGGTCGGGGCGAGCGCCAGCCGGGCCGTTCCGAACGCCGCCAGCGCGACCAGGAGCCCGAGCCCGATCGCCGGCAGGAGCCACGGCCGGCGCGTCTCGGCCGGCGGGTCGGCGAGCGCCGCCGGCGCCGCGAAGATCAGCACGGCGAGAAACGTCATGCCCCACAGGCCGAAGAGCGCGAAGCCCTGGGCCAGCGCCAGCGGCTCGGCCAGCGCGTAGCCGAAGGCGTTCCACGGAAAGCCGGAGAGTACATGGCCGCGCAGCCATTCGGTGGCGGTGAGCGCCGCCGCGAGCGTCACGATGCGGAACGCGCCGGGATCCCACAGGGCGCGGGCGAGCGCGAAGCCGGCCGCCGTGAACAGCGCCAGCCCGGCCGGCAGGATCAGCACGGCCGGCACCAGGAGGGCGCCGAACTTGTCGGCGTCGACCAGGAAGGCGGCGCCGATCCAGTAGAGGCCGGCCAGGAAATAGCCGAAGCCGAACCACCATCCGGCCGCGGCGGCGGCGCCGACGCCGTTCCAGCGCCCGGCGCCGGAGCCGTCGATCAGCCAGACCATCACCGGGAAGGTGACGAAGAGGGCCGGCCACAGGCCGAGCGGCGCCATCGCGAGCGTCGAGGCGGCGCCGGCCAGAAGCGCGGTCGCGGTCCGCCGCACCCCCCAGGCGAGCACGATCGGCTGCGCGACCCGGGCGAGCGCGGCCGTCACCGGCACGGTGGTCACGACGAGGCGGCGCCGCGGCGCGGCTCGGGGCCGGGGGGACCGGCCCCCTCGGGCGGCGCCGCACGGGCCTCGGACGAGGTCTCGCGGCGCGCCTCGCGGCTGCGCCGCTGCTTGCTGCGGGTGATCTTCACCCGCTTGACCCGGCGCGGATCGGCGTCGAGCACCTCGATCTCGAATGGCTCCGGCCCGGGCACGATCTCGCCGCGCACCGGCACGCGGCCGACCCGCGTCACCAGATAGCCGCCGATGGTGTCGACCTCCTCGGCGGCGTCGCCGACGTCGAACTCGGCCCCCACCGTCGCGGTGACGTCCTCGAGCGGAGCGCGGGCGTCGGCCAGGAACGAGCCGTCCGGCTGGCGCACGACGCTGCGCGCCTCGTGCTCGTCGTGCTCGTCCTCGATGTCGCCGACGATCTGCTCGACCAGATCCTCGATCGAGATGACGCCGTCGGTGCCGCCGTACTCGTCGATGACGAGGGCGAGATGGACATGCGACGCCTGCATCTTGGCGAGCAGGTCGAGGGCCGGCATGGAGGGCGGCACGAACAGGATGTCGCGCACGATGGCGGCCTCTGCGAGCGGCATCGCGAGATCGATGGCGCGCAGGTCGAGGTCGGCCGGGAAGCGCTTCTTGCGCTTGGAGGTCGGCGGCGGCGTCGCGGCCCGGTTCGCCATGAAGCCGACGAGGTCGCGGATGTGCACCATGCCGACCGGATCGTCGAGCGTGTCGTCGTAGACGACGAGGCGCGAATGGCCGGCCTTCTCGAACACCTTGACGAGCTCGCCGAGCGAGATGTCGCGCTGCACCGCGACGATGTCGGCGCGCGGCACCATGATGTCCTCGCTGCGCCGCTCGCGCAGGCCGAGGATGTTCTTGAGCATGGTCCGCTCTTCGGCCGAGAAGCCCGAGTCGGCGTCGGCCGGGGCGTTGCCCTCGAGCAGCACGGCGATGTCGGAGCGGACCGAGCCCGGCTTCCAGCCGAACAGGGCGCGCAGCATGCGCTGGACCCAGCCTTCGCCGGCCTCGCGCGGCAGCACCTCGCCGCGCAATGCCGGGACTGCGACGCCGCGGGCGTCGTCCGCCGCGACGGCCTGGGTGTCCGCCGCGGCGCCGCGGGACTGGCCCGCCGGCTCGTTCGGTTCGCTTCGACTGGGAGGGTCGTCGGGCATGATGGCTGCTGTCAGGCGCATTCGCGTCCGGCGTAGGGATCGGGGATCGCGAGCGACGCCAGAACGTCACGCTCGCGAGCCTCCATGGCTTCGGCGTCGGGTTCGGTCTCGTGGTCGTAGCCGAGAAGATGCAGCACGCCGTGCACGACCAGATGACCGAGGTGATGGGCGAACGGCTTGCCGTCGCGCTCGGCCTCGGCCCGCACGGTCTCGAAGGCGAGCACGACGTCGCCGAGCAGCACCGGCACGGCGGTGTCGCCGTCGGCGCCGGTCGGGCCGGGGACGGCCGGGAAGGAGAGCACGTTGGTGGCTGCGTCCTTGCCGCGATATTGCGCGTTCAGCGTCTTCACGGTGGCGTCGTCGGCGAGCACGACGGCGAGCTCGCGGGGGCCGAGATCGGCGGGCAGCGCCGCCGTCACGGCGCGCAGCACCTGCGCCTCGGCCTCGGGCTCGGCCGCCCACAGGGGCGATTCGACCACCACGTCGATGGTGGTGCCCTCGTGCTCGATCGTGGCCCCCGTATGGATCGGCTCGGGCATCGTCATGCGCCGTCCTCGCGCTTGCGGGTGGATCGGCCGGCGGAGCCGGAGGCCCCGGCGGTGCCGGCCGTCGTGGCGGTCTCGCCGGACCTGATGGCGTCGTCGCTGCCGGCGCGCATGGCGGCGGCGCGATCGTAGGCGGCGACGATGCGCCCGACCAGCTCGTGGCGCACCACGTCGGCGGCCGAGAACGTCACGGTGCCGACGCCCTCGACATCGGCGAGCAGCTTCAGCGCCTCGGACAGGCCGGACACCTGGCCGGGCGGCAGGTCGATCTGGCTCGGGTCGCCGGTGACGATCATCCGGGCGTTCTCGCCGAGCCGGGTGAGGAACATCTTCATCTGCATCGAGGTCGTGTTCTGCGCCTCGTCGAGAATCACGGCCGCGTTGGCAAGGGTTCGGCCGCGCATGAAGGCGAGCGGGGCGATCTCGATCTCGCCGGTCTGCAGGGCGCGCTCGACGATGCGGGTGTCCATCAGGTCGAACAGCGCGTCGTAGATCGGCCGCAGATAGGGATCGACCTTCTCCTTCATGTCGCCGGGCAGGAAGCCGAGCCGCTCGCCGGCCTCGACGGCCGGGCGCGACAGGATGATCCGGTCGACTTCCTTGCGCTCGAACAGGGCGACCGCGTGCGCCACCGCGAGCCAGGTCTTGCCGGTGCCGGCCGGGCCGGCGCCGAAGACGAGCGCGTTCTTGCGCAGCGCCCGCACATAGGCGTCCTGGGCCGGCGTGCGGGCCCGCACCAGGCGCTTGCGGAGATTGATCTCCTCGAAGCTGACCCGCTGCGCCGCCGCGTCGAAGTCGAACAGCGAGCCCTGCGCGATGGCGAGCCGGATGGCGCCCTCGACGTCGCCCTGGCCGAGATCGTGGCCGCGCTGGAGCTGCTCGTAGAGCGTCTCCAGCACGCGGCGCGCCTGCTCGCAGGCGTCGTGCGGGCCGCCGAGCGTGACGTGATTGCCGCGCGAGTCGGCGGTGACGCCGAGGCGCCGCTCGATCAGCGCGAGGTTCTGGCCGTACTGGCCGAACAGCGCCAGCGCCAGGCGATTGTCGTCGAAGGCGAGCACCATCTGCGCCTCGTCGGACGGCGGCATCAGCGGTGCGGTGTCGGGGCTGCGTCTCGGCACGGCGGGTTCAGTGACCTCCGCTCGCGGCGCGGACGGCCGGGTCCGGCACACCCGGCAGGGCCGGGTCCGGGGTCGTGCCATGGTCCGGACCGTCGTGACGCAGCGGCGCGCTGCCGTTCGCGACCACGAGCGCGCCGTAGAGGCTGTTGGTGCCCGTGCCGGTGATCCGCACGGCGTGGATCTCGCCCTTGACCGAGGGCGGCGCCATCACCTGCACGGCCTGCATCCACGGCGACTTGCCGGTCATCTGGCCGTCGTGGCGGCCGGTGCCCTCGAACAGCACCTGCGTGGTGCGCCCGACCGTGGCGGCGTTGAAGGCGGCGGCGTGGTGGTCGATGCGGGCCTGCAGCCGGGCGAGCCGCTCGGCCTTCTCGGCCTCGCTCACCTGATCGTCGCTGTCGGCCGCCGGGGTGCCCGGACGCGGCGAATACTTGAACGAGTAGGCGGAGGCGAAGCCGACCGCGTCGACCAGAGCGAGCGTGTCGGAAAAATCCTGCTCGGTCTCGCCCGGGAAGCCGACGATGAAGTCCGACGACATCGCGATGTCGGGCCGCGCGGTCTTCAGCCGCTCGATCACGCGCAGGTACTCGGCGCGGTCGTGCTTGCGGTTCATCGCGTCGAGGATGCGGTTGGACCCCGACTGGACCGGAAGATGGAGCTGCGGCATCAGGGCCGGCAGGTCGCGATGGGCGGCGATAAGGGCGTCGTCCATGTCGCGCGGATGGCTGGTCGTGTAGCGCAGCCGCGCGACGCCCGGCACCTCGGCGAGACGGTAGAGCAGGCGGGCGAGCGTCCAGGCGCCGCCGTCCGGGCCCTCGCCGTGCCAGGCGTTGACGTTCTGGCCGATCAGCCGGATTTCTTTCACGCCGGCCGCGACCAGATCCTCGACCTCGGCCAGGATCTTGGCGACGGGGCGCGAGAACTCGGCGCCTCGCGTATAGGGGACGACGCAGAAGGTGCAGAACTTGTCGCAGCCCTCCTGCACGGTGACGAAGGCGGCGGCGCCGCGCGACCGCGTGGCCGCCCGGGTCGGCGCCGCGAGATGGTCGAACTTGTCCTCGGCCGGGAACTCGGTGTCGACGACGCGGCCCTCGACGGCGGCGCGGGCGACGAGGTCCGGCAGCCGGTGATAGCTCTGCGGTCCGACGACGAGGTCGACCACGGGGGCGCGGCGGATGATCTCCTCGCCCTCGGCCTGGGCGACGCAGCCGGCGACCGCCACGGTCAGGCGGCGGCCGTCGCGGGCCGCCTCCTGCTTGAGGACGCGCAGCCGGCCGAGCTCCGAATAGACCTTTTCGGCGGCCTTTTCGCGGATGTGGCAGGTGTTGAGCACCAGGACGTCGGCGTCTTCCGGCGTCGCCGTCTCGACGTAACCCTCGCGCGCCAGCACGTCGGCCATGCGCTGCGAATCGTAGACGTTCATCTGGCAGCCGTACGACTTCACGTAGAGCTTTCGCGGGGCGCGGGTCACGCTCATTGCTTTGACGTCGTCTCCCGGCCGGTGGCCGCCCATTGCGCCGCGCCTCGCGCGCCACGCCCGTTTCGCCACAACCGTGGCCGTCGTCCGTGCATCACCGGCCTCGCGGACCATGTCCGGCCTCGGGGACCATGTAATGCGCGTTTGCGCCGGCGCCATCACCGGCCGCACATTTCGGGTCCGCCCGCTGCGGATCGGCGTGCCGTCGACCTCCGTCCGGAGCTAACGCAACCATCACCGCGCCGGCCGCGGGCCCGCGATACTCGTCTGCTTCGGCCCCGGTCTAGCGGGTTTTACCCGGAAATGGAATGGCGGGGGCCGCGAGTCGTCGAGCGCGGAGCAGAAATTCGTTTCCGTGCAGGAGGTTGCCTTCAGCTCACCGCCGTCCCACGACGCGCCCCCGAAGCGCCTCGGCGGTGAGGCGGCGGACGCTGGCCTCCAGGCGGCGGGTCACCGCCTTGCGGTCGGCCGTGCCGGCGTCGAGGCGGACCGGCTCGCCCCAGGTCAGCGTCACGTCGATGCCGCCGTGGCGGCCGATATGGAGGAGGTGCGGCACGAGGTCGGCGGCGCCGTACCAGGCCGCCACCGGCCGGTGCTGGCGGCCCATCGGCAGGCCCTGGAATCCCGTATAGGCGATCGACAGCGGCTGGATGGTCACGGCGCCCCCCTCGGCAAGGGCGTCGCCGGCGGCGCCGATCAGGGCGGAGCGGAACGGCAGCACCCGGTTGCCGTCGCTCGACGTGCCCTCGCCGAACAGCACCACGGGGTCGCCGCCGGCCAGCCGCTCGGCGATCTCGGCGTTGACGGCGCGGGTCTTCTGGCGACGGGCGCGGTCGACGAAGACGGAGCGCTGCAGCTTGGCGAACAGGCCGAACAGCGGCCAGGAGGCGATCTCGGACTTGGCGACGAACACCACCGGCAGGCGCGACGTGATCACCGAGATGTCCAGCCAGGAGACGTGATTGGAGACGATCAGCAGCGGCCGGTCCGACACCGGCCGGCCGACCTGCCGCACCTTCACGCCGAACAGCGCGCAGACGATGCGGTGGAACAGGGTCGGGATCAGCCGGCGCAGCGGCCAGGCGAAGCGCACCGACACCCACTGGAACGGCAGCAGGGCCGCGGTCGCGAGCGCGAACCCGGCGCCGGTGACCGCGAGGCGGAGCATCAGGAGGCCTTGTCGTCCAGCGGCACCGCGTAGAGCTCGAGCCGGTGGTCGATCAGCCGGTAGCCGAGTCGCCGTGCCACCTCGCGTTGGAGCTGCTCGATCTCCTCGGACTGGAACTCGATCACCTCGCCGGTGCGCAGGTTGACCAGATGATCGTGGTGGCTCTCGCGGATCGTCTCGTAGCGGGCGCGCCCCTCGCGAAAATCGTGGCGCTCGATGATGCCGGCATCCTCGAACAGCTTGACGGTGCGATAGACGGTCGAGATCGAGATGTGCGGATCGACGAGCGCGCAGCGACGGTAGAGCTCCTCGACGTCCGGGTGGTCGTCGGAGCGGGCCAGCACGCGGGCGATCACACGCCGCTGCTCGGTCATCCGCATGCCCTTGGCGACGCACTGCGCCTCGATGTTGGTCGTGACCTGCTCGCTCACCCGAAGCTCCGCCGTTCGATCCTGTCCGCCGTTCGGTCCCGAAGACCGTCCGATCCTGCCGGGCGGCGGGATCATAGGGGGGGCCGGATGCACCGTCCATTGAGCGGCGTCAAGGTCCGGACGGCGCATGTCCACGCCCGTCGGGCCGTCCGGGCGGCGCGCGGCGCCGGGATCACGTCGGGGATCACATCAGGTCGCGGCGGAGCACCAGGGCGACGGCGGGCGGGCCGCCCGCCCGGTCGTAGTAGCCCGGGCGCTGGCCGACCTCGCGGAAGCCGGCCGAATCGTAGAGGCGGCGGGCCGGGACGTTGTCCCTGTCCACCTCCAGGAACACCTTCTCGACGCCGCCGGCGGCGAGCCGGCCGAGATGGACGGCGAGGAGGCGGCCGGCGACGCCGCGATTGCGCCGCGCCGGGGCGACCGCGACCGAGAGGATCTCGGCCTCCTCGGCAGCCCGCCGGGTGATCACGAAGCCGGCGACCTCGCCGGCCATCTCGGCCATGTCGGCGACCACGTTGCGCTCGGCGAGCAGCCGCTCGAACTCCTCCTCACTCCAGCCGCGGCGGAACGACACGGCGTGCAAAGCGGCGAGCGCCGCCGCGTCCTCCGGCTCGGCGGTGCCGAGGCGGGCCTCGGCGCCCTTCCACCAGCGGCGCACCAGCTCGATCATCGCCGCGCCACCCGGGCGGCGTCCTGCGGCTTGGCGTCGGGCGGCCGCAGGTACAGGGGCTTGGGCGAGGCGAGCGTCTCGGCCGCGACGGCGCCGAGCCGTGCCACCCAGTCGATGTCGGGGGCCGGCGTGGTGTCCACGCACAGCGGCGGCCGCGCCCCGCTCATCCAGGCGGCGTGGACGAGCGCGGCGGCCGAGCCGACCAGGCGGGTCGGCGCGGCGGTGGCGATACGGGCGGCCTCGCGGATGCTGGCGACGCGCGGCGCGATGACGGCGCGGCCGCCCTCGCCGACGAGCTGCATGTAGACCTGCTCGTGGCGGGCATCGATGGCGGCGAGCAGCGGCGTGCGGTCGTCGCTCGCGATGTGCGGGGCGGCGAAGCAGGCGAGCGTGGTGAGCCCGACGACCGGCTTGCCGGCGGCGAGCGCGATGCCGCGGGCCGCCGCGACGCCGACCCGCAGGCCCGTGAAGCTGCCCGGCCCGAGCGTGACGACGATGCGGTCGAGGTCGGTGAATTCGAGGTCCGACTCGCTCATCACCCGCGCCACCATCGGCATCAGCGCCTCGGCGTGGCCGCGTTCCATCAGGTGTGATTCGTGCGCCAGCACGCCGCCGCGACCGAGGTCGAAGACCGCCACGGAGCAGGCCGCGAGGGCGGTATCGATGGCGAGCACACGCACGATGGAACGCTCCGGCGGGAGTCTTGACGGGACTGGTCCTTGCAGGACGCTTCGGACGATTGTCGCGGCAGGGTGCCGTCCCGGCCCGGATCGCGCAAGCGAATCCGGTGTCGGGAAGGCGACGGACCGGACTGGGACGGGGCGTTCGGGTCGCCTGACCCGGCCGACTTTTTCGGTCCGCGGAACCGGGCTACCATACGGTCCACATCCCAGGAGGCGCCCCGTGACCGAGTTCAGCTTCTCCGTCGTGCTCGAGCCACAACCGGACGGCGGGTTCACGGTGTCGGTTCCGGCCCTGCCCGAGGTGGTCACCGAGGGTGACACCGAGGCGGAAGCGCTCGCCAACGCCGAGGAGGCGATCCGCGCGATCCTGGCCTATCGCCGGGACAACGGCCTGACGATACCCGACGACGCCGATCCGAAGATCAGGCGGGTGACCGTGGCGGCATGACATGACCCCCGGCCGGCTGCCTGTCGTGACCGGACAGCGGGTCGTGAAGGCTCTGGTCCGCGGCGGCTTCGTCGTCGACCGGGTCGTCGGCAGCCATCACGTCCTGATCATGCCGAACGATCCGACCCGGACCGTGACGGTGCCGGTCCATGCCGGACGAGACCTCAAGCCCGGAACGATGCGCGCTATCATCCGACAAGCCGGACTGAGCGTGGAGGAGTTCACCGCGCTGCTTTAAAACAAAAGCGGGCCCGACGGGCCCGCTTTGGAAACTTGCGCGCGAAAAGCGGCCGGCTCACACCGGGCGGACCTCCTCGACCTCCGGGACGAAGTGGCGCAGCAGGTTCTGGATGCCGTGGCGCAGCGTCGCCGTGGAGGACGGGCAGCCCGAGCAGGCGCCCTTCATGGCGAGATAGACGATGCCGTTCTCGAAGCCGCGGAACACGATGTCGCCGCCGTCGTTGGCGACCGCCGGGCGCACCCGCGTCTCGATCAGGTCCTTGATCAGCTCGACCGTCTCGGCGTCCTTCTCGTCGTAGAACTCGTCGTCCACCTGGCCGCCGGCGCGGCCGAGCATCACGGGCTGGTCGGTCATGAAATGCTCCATGATCACGCCCAGGACGCCCGGCTTGATGTGCTGCCAGTCGGCGTCGGTCTTGGTGACGGCGATGAAGTCGGAGCCGAAGAACACGGCGGCGACGCCCGGCACGTCGAACAGGCGCTGCGCCAGCGGCGAGGCGTCGGCGTCGGCCTTGCTGCGGAACTCCAGCGTGCCGTAGTCGAGCACGGTGCGGCCGGGCAGGAACTTCAGGGTGGCGGGATTGGGAGTCGATTCGGTCTGAATGAACATCGCGGCTCTCCGGGCCGCGGTTCAAGGCCGCGGCGGGTGGGCGTGGTCCGCAAGAGCGGGTTTCGTCCGCAAGAGCGGGTTTCGTCCGCAAGAGCGGGTTTCGGCCCGCGAGAGCGGGCTCGGTTCCCAAGAGATGTCCCTTCGCGGGACGGGCGTCAACCGGGCGGCCGCCGCGCTGCGTCGTCGCCCCGGAGGGCCGTCGGGCGGCCCGAGGGGCTCAGGTCATGGCGTCCAGCTCGTCGTCGCCGAGGTGCCCGGGCACGATCGCCATCGGGATCGGGAACGAGCCGGCCGACTTGGTGAGGCCGCTGACCAGCGGGCCGGGGCCTTCGTTGTCGTCGCCGGCGGCCAGCACCAGCACGGCGATGTCTTCGTCGGTGTCGATCAGCCGGGTGATCTCGGTCGCCGGGTCGCCCTCGCGGATCACCCGGTCCGGCGTGATGCCCGAGATGCCGTTGGCGCGCGCCGCGAAGCGGGCCAGCATCGCCTCGGCCTCCTCGCGCTGCTCGGCCCGCATGATGTCGGCGACGCCGAGCCATTGCGGCGCCCGGTCGCCGATCTCGATGACGCGCAGCATCACCATGCCGGCGCCGGTGCGAGCGGCCCGCCGGGCGGCGAAATAGACGGCGCGGTCGCATTCCGGCGTCTCGTCGATGACCACGAGAAACTTGGGCTTGTGCCCGGCCTCGTAGCTGCGGCGCTTCCGGCTCATGGCATGTCCCGGGCGGCCACCCGGCGCCGCCTCTTTCGACGGCCGAATCTGCCACGGCGGGACCCGGCCGGGCAAGGTGGGTGGCGGGTGCGCTCGGATCCCGTCGTCCCGGGGCGCGCCGATCAGGCGCGAGCCCGGGACCCATACCCCCTGTCTCGCGTGAGCCACCGGCACCGGGCGAATGGGTTCCGGGCTCGCGGACCTGATGGTCCGCGCCCCGGAGCGACCGGCGCCCTCCTACTTCCCCACGAACCCCACGATCTCCTTGACGTGCCGCATCGTCTCCGAGGCGAGCACGCGGGCGCGGGCGCTGCCGTCGGCGAGGATGCCGTCGATATAGCTCGCGTCGCTGGTCAGCCGCTTCATCTCGGCGCCGATCGGGCCGAGCTTCGCCACCGCGAGGTCGATCAGCGCGCCCTTGAAGGTCGAGAACTGGCCGCCGCCGTACTCGGACAGCACCGCGGCCGGCGTGGTGCCGGCGAGCGCCGCGTAGATGCCGACCAGATTGTCGGCCTCGGGGCGGCCTTCGAGACCCTTCTCCTCGCTCGGCAGCGGCTCGGGATCGGTCTTCGCCTTCTTGATCTTCTGGGCGATCGTGTCGGCGTCGTCGGCGAGGTTGATGCGCGAGTAGTCCGAGGGGTCGGATTTCGACATCTTCTTGGTGCCGTCGCGCAGGCTCATCACGCGCGTCGCCGGGCCGGTGATCAGCGGCTCGGCCATCGGGAAGAACAGCCCGTCGGCGAAGCCCGCCGCCTCGATGTCGGTCTTGAAGTCGTTGTTGAACTTCTGGGCGATGTCGCGGGTCAGCTCGAGATGCTGCTTCTGGTCCTCGCCGATCGGCACGTGGGTCGCGCGGTATACCAGGATGTCGGCGGCCATCAGGCTCGGATAGGCATAGAGGCCGAGCGAGGCGTTCTCGCGGTCCTTGCCGGCCTTCTCCTTGAACTGCGTCATCCGGTTCATCCAGCCGAGGCGGGCGACGCAGTTGAACACCCAGGCGAGCTCGGCGTGCTCCGGCACCTGGCTCTGGTTGAAGACGATGTGCGCCTTGGGGTCGATGCCGGCGGCGATGAAGGCGGCCGCGACCTCGCGGATCGACTTCCTCAGCTCGGCCGGCTCCTGCCACACCGTGATGGCGTGCAGGTCGACCACGCAATAGATGCACTCGCAGCGCGACTGCAGCTTCACGAAGTTGACGATGGCGCCGAGATAGTTGCCGAGATGCAGGTTTCCGGTCGGCTGAACGCCGGAAAACACGAGGTCCTTGAACGCCATCACCAGTCCTCCAGATCGCGGCGGCGGTTTGCCACGCGAGGCCAGGGGGCGCAAGGGGCCGGGCGGATATATGCGCCCGGGCGGCCCGGTCCGCCGTCATTCCGGGGCGCGGCAAAGCCGCGAACCCGGAATCCAGCGTCTTACTCGGCATTCTCGGCTGGATTCCGGGTTCGGCGCGCAGCGCCGCCCCGGAATGACCGAGGTGACCAGTCGACGGTTCAGGACGACGCGCGTGGGCGACGCCGCAGCGCGGCGGCGATCTCGGCCGGGCGGACGACGCGGAACAGCCCGAGCAGGGCCACATAGGCGGCGGTGCCGACGGCCAGCAGCACGAGCAGCACGGCGAAGCGGCCGAGCGTGCCGGTCGGGATGCCCGGCGCCTCGATGGCGGCGCGGGCGGCGGCGACGGCGGCGGCCATCACGAGGGTCGCCAGCGCGATGCGCGGAATGCGGGTCGCCGCGGCGCGATCGAAGCGCAGCCAGCCGCGCCGGGCCAGCACCACGGCGAGCAGCGCCGGGGCCACATAGCCGCCGGCCGCGATGGCGGCGGCGACCCCGACATGGCCGTAGGCCGGGAACAGGGCCAGCGCCCCGGCGCTCGACGCCGCGAGGCCGGCGAGCGCCGTCGTCATCGGCGTGTGGGTGTCCTCGCGGGCGAACGAGATGGCGCCCAAGACCTTTTCCGCGACGTGACCCGGCAGCCCGAAGGCGAGCGCCGCCAGCGCCGACGCCACCATGGTCGTGTCGTGGGGCGAGAAGGCGCCGCGCTCGAACAGGGCGCGAGCGATCGGCGCGGCCAGGAGCACGAAGCCGGCCGCGCAGGGCAAAGCGAGGCCCAGCGCCAGCGCCATCGCGCGCCCTTGCGCGGCGGCGATCTCCTCCGCCGTGCCGGACCGTACCGTGCCGGCGATCACGGGTCCCATCACGGCGGCGATCGCCACCGAGACGACGCCGAGCGGAAACTCGTAGAGCCGATCGGCGTAGTAGAGCCACGACACCGCGGCCGGCGACGGCGAGGCGATCATGGCGCCGGCCATCAGGGTGATCTGCGGGATGCCGCCGGCCAGCAGCCCGGGGCCGGCGAGGACGAGGAGGCGGCGCAGCTCGGGGCCGCCCGACAGCCGCAGCCGCCGCGGCCGCACCGGCAGGCGCAGCGCCGCACCGCCGATCAGCAGCGTCTGGGCGAGCCCGGCGACGACGATCGCGACCGCCAGCACGGATCCCGCATGGGCCGTCACGGCCGGCCCGCCGACCAGGAGGGAGGCGACCGCCGCGATCAGCACGCCGTTGAACGCGATCGGCCCGAACGCGACCGCCCCGACCCGGCCCTCGGCGTTGAGGATGGCGCCGAGCACGGCGACGCAGCCGGCGATCACCACATAGGGGGCCGAGAGACGCACCAGCTGCGCGGCCAGCGCGAAGCGTTCGCCGTCGGCGGAAAAGCCCGGCGCGATGACGTGGACGACGAGCGGCGCGGCGACGATCAGCACGAGCGTCGCGAGACCCAGCACCACGGCGGTGAGCCCGAGCGCGCCCTCGCCGAAGGCCCGGACCGCGTCGCGCCCCTGCGTGTCGCGCAGCCGCAGCCACAGCGGCACGAAGGCGCCGTTCAGCGCCCCTTCGGCGAGCAGGCGGCGGAACAGGTTCGGCACCTGCAGGGCGGCGAAGTAGGCGTCCGCCATGGGGCTTGCGCCGAGCAGCGCGGCGATGCCGGCGTCGCGCAAAAAGGCGAGCAGGCGCGAGCCGAGCGTCGCGGCTCCCACCGTCCCGACCTTCTCGGCGACGCCGCCGGCGCCGTCGGTCATCGCGCCGCCGGAGCCGTCGGTCGTCGCGCGGTCGGGGCTGTGCATGCGGTCCGGTCTCCGGAGACCGTTAAGGACGGGCGCGGCGCGGACCGTGCCGGCGTTGAAACGGGGCGGCCCGTCGCTATAGTGCGCCGCCGCCTCGCGACGCACCCGACCGGGCGCGCGCGCTTTTCATGACCTATGCAGGGTCGCAGGCGCCCCGGCAAGCGCGGCGCGCGCCGGCGGCGGCCCGCCCATCGCGAGATCTCGGATGACCGCTCTCCGCTACGACGTGCTCGGTTTAGGCAATGCCATCGTCGACGTCATCGCCCGCGCCGAGGACGACTTCCTGGTGGCGCACGGGATGCGCAAGGGCGGCATGGCGCTGATCGACGAGGCGCGCGCCGAGGCCGTCTATGCCGCCATGGGGCCGGCGGTCGAGATCTCCGGCGGCTCGGCCGCCAACACGATCGTCGGCACGGCGAGCTTCGGGGCACGCGCGGCCTTCGCCGGCAAGGTGAAGAACGACGGGCTCGGCGGCGTCTTCGCCCACGACATCCGGGCCGCCAAGGTGGCGTTCGACACGCAGCCTGCCGAGGGCGGCCCGGCGACGGCGCGCTGCTTCATCATGGTGACGCCGGACGGCGAGCGCACCATGAACACGTATCTCGGCGCCGCCCAGGACCTGCATCCCTTCGACATCGACACCGACACGGTGGCGGGCGCGGCGATCACCTATCTCGAAGGCTATCTGTGGGATCCGGAGAACGCCAAGAACGCCTTCCTGAAGGCGGCCGAGATCGCCCACGCGGCCGGCCGCACCGTGGCGTTGACGTTGTCGGACGCCTTCTGCGTCGACCGCTGGCGCGACGAGTTCCTGCATCTGATGCGCTCCGGCACGGTCGACCTCGTCTTCGCCAACGAGGCGGAGCTGCACAGCCTCTATCAGACCGCCGACATGGACGCGGCGCTCGCCCAGCTCCGGCAGGACGCCAAGCTCGCCGCCGTGACGCGCAGCGAGAAGGGCTGCCTCGTCGTGTCGCGCGAGGAGACGACGGCCGTGCACGCGTTCCCGGTGCAGCGCGTCGTCGACACCACGGGCGCCGGCGACCTGTTCGCGGCCGGCTTCCTGGTCGGGCTCGCCCGCGGCCGCTCGAACGCGGAGGCGGCCCGGCTCGGTGCGCTCGCCGCCGCCGAGATCATCCAGCATCTCGGCGCCCGCCCCGAGACGTCGCTCGCCGAGCTCGCCCGCGACAACGGGCTGTTGGTGTGAAAGCTCTGAACTTTTAAGAGATTTTTCAGCATTCCGCAGCGTGCCGTCGGGGCGCCACAGTGTGCCACGGAGGAGCCGCTATTCGGCCAAAGCCGCCTGCGATGAGAGGAACCGTAACGATTTGGTAAGCGCGCATCGTTAACGATCGGTTGAGCCGACTTCGCTCGAGCCGAGCGGCGCGACACTCTGGAGCCCCTTGCCATGGGCGAGCACGACACGGGGGAGGGCGGCTTCGGCCGCCGACAGTTCGGGGCGCGAGCTTTCGGAGCGCACGATCTCGGAGCGCACGATCTCGGAGCACAGGGCGGCACCGGCGCCGTCGATCCGAGTGCCATCGATCCGACATCCATCGATCCGGCCCACGAGGCGTTTCCGGGCCACGAGCCCGGTCCGGGCCGTTCGGCCGGGGCGGGCGGCGCATCGGCATCGCAGCCGCCGGCGGGGCGTCCGCGCCTGCCGCGACCGGAGCCGGCGACGGCGGCCGGGTCGGGCGGGGGCCGCGACGGCATCGACGGCCGCCACGGCGCCGTCGTCATCGACGGCCCGCAGCCGCAGCGCGGCCACCGGGGCGACACGCCCGTGAAGGCGGCGCCGTCGGTCGAGCACGACGGCTGGCACGGCTCCGACACCATCGACATCGACGAGCCGCCGCGCCGGCGGTTCTCGTTCGCCTTCCAGGTGCCGCCCTACATGAAGGTGGCGGCCGTGATCGCTGTGGCGACCTCCTTCGGGGCGCTCGCCGGCACCTTCGCGGCGACCAGCTTCGGCCACGAGCCGGCGGCCCCGATCGTGCGCGTCACCCCGCCCGACGACAGCGCGCTGCGCGCGACCGTCGCCGACCTGCAGCGTGACGTCGCCGGGCTGCGCACCAGCCTGGAGAGCGCGACCAAGACGCTGCAGACCCAGACCGCCAAGCTCGCCGACCGGATGGAGCGGACCGAGAAGGCCCAGGCCGAGCCGGCCCAGAAGCTCGCCAAGCTCGGCGAGGCGATCGACCGGCTGGAGAAGCGCAGCAGCCAGGCCGCAGCGGCCACTCAGGGCCCCGGCGCGCCGCCCTCGACCCTGCAGGCGCAGGCCTCCGCCCAGCAGCCGCCCGCCGGGCAGCCGACCCAGATCCATGCCGCTGCCCCGCCGGCGCCCGTGGCGGTCGCCTCCGCCGACATGACCACAGCCTCGCTCGGCGACCCGCGCCCGCCGGCGCCCCCGGTCGTCAGCGGCTGGGTGGTGCGCGACGTGCGCCGCGGCATCGCGCTCATCGAGGGCCGCTACGGCCTCGTCGAGGTGGAGACCGGCGACACGCTGCCGGGCCTCGGCCGGATCGAGAGCATCCGCAAGCAGGACGGCCGCTGGCTGGTGGTCACCTCGCGCGGCATCATCGTCGCCCGCTGAGCGGATAAAATCGTTTCCGACTGTTTCGGACGGGCGGGCCGCCGCGAAGCGCCCGCCCGTTTTCCGTTCTGGCCTGGCAGCCGCCTGATCAATTCGGTCGTCAATCCGGGTTCGCGGCTTCGCCGCGCCCCGGAATGACGGCGAGCACGACGGCGTTGGTGTCTCGCATCACGTTGTGGTCAGGGGGGCTTCCCGACCGGCCCCGGGCACGGGTTATGCTTGGGCGAAGACGTGAAGGAGCCCGCATGCCCGCCACCCCCGCCCGGCGTGCGACCCCGGTCCGGTCGCTCGCCCGTTTCGCCGCCCTCGTCCCTCTTCTGATCCTCGGCCTCGGTCTGCCGCTCGCCGCGATGCGGCCGGCCCTCGCCCAGCCGGCCGCGCCCGCCGCGCCGGCGGCGCCGGAGCGGCTCGACACCTGCCCGGGGCTGGTGTCGCGCACCTCGCCGCGGATCGTCCCGGCGGCGTTCCTGCCGGCGGCGCTGGCGCCCGACCAGGCGCGCGTCACCTATATCGGCCACTCGACCTTCCTGATCGAGAGCCCGCGGCAGGTGCGGGTCGCGACCGACTACAACGACTACGTCAAGCCGACGGTCGTGCCCGACATCGCCACCATGAACCGGGCGCACTCGACCCACTACACGCTGTCGCCCGACCCCGGCATCCGCCACGTGCTGCACGGCTGGCGCGACGACGGCAAGCCGGCCGGCCACGACGTCTCCTATCAGGACGTCCATGTCCGCAGCATCGCCACCAACATCCGCGACTGGGCGGGCGGCACGGCGCGGCACGGCAACTCGATCTTCGTCATCGAGGTCGGCACGCTGTGCATCGCCCATCTCGGCCACCTGCACCACACGCTGACGCCCCAGCAGGTGTCGGAGATCGGCCGCGTCGACGTCGTGCTGGTGCCGGTCGACGGCAGCTACACGCTCGACCTCGACGGCATGGTCGAGGTCCTGCAGGCGCTGAAGGCGCCGCTGATGATCCCGATGCACTACTTCAGCCGCTACACGCTCGACCGCTTTCTCGAACGCGTGAAGGCCGACTACGAGATCGAGCTCGCCGAGACGCCGACGGTCGTGCTGTCGAAGACGACGCTGCCGGCCAAGCCGAAATTCCTGGTGCTGCCGGGGCGGTGAGGCGGCGGCCGCATCGTCCTCAGCCCGGGATGTGCCGGCGCGGCATCGGCGGCGGCGGATCGTTGCCGGCCATCACGTTCCAGTAGGCCCAGGAGCGCGCGTCCAGGATCCCGGGCGGCGCCTTCGCGATGGCTTCGCGAAACCCCTCGTCGCCGACATGGCGCCGCACGATCGCGACGTCCTCGGCGGTGCCGTATGTCATCACATAGGCGAGGAAGCGCACCGGATCGGCCAGCGCCGTCTCGGGCGGCTCGAACCAGATCACCCGCGGCGCCACGGCGAGGAGGTCTGGCGTGTGAGGAAGCGGTTTCACGGCGGCGGCTCTCTGAACCTGACGGCGCTCAAGGTCGGCAACCGCTGGAGATCGACCCGACGGACCGACGCCGTCAGGTCACGCCGGATCGCCCCGGGCAGGGCGGCCAAGGCCGGATCGTCATGATAGCTGATCGCCTTCACGGCGAGGAGCGGGCTGAAGGCTTCACCATAGATGATGCCGGCCGCCGAGAGCATCGTCGCGAGCGAAAGTCCGCCGCCCGTGAGCAGGGCATGGATGTCCAGATAATCCTTCAGCTCGGCCCGCTGGGTCACCACGGCCACCTTCATGCCAGCCAGATCGACGAGCGACGCGACGGGAATCATCGGTCCGTCGACGGATTCGTCCGCCTCCACCTGGCCCAGCCGCAGTCCTCCGAAATACGACAGCATCACGGGGCCGGACCGGTCCACCCGGACCGTCAGGGTGTTGGCCGCTGATTGCACAACGGACCCGCCGGCGAGATACGAGATTCCGTCGAGCAGATTGGACGGCTGGAACGGACGGCGCGAGAAGAAATCGAAATCCACCGATTCGCGATGTCCCAGCCGGAGTGCGATCGCTGTTCCGCCGTACAGCGTGAAGCTGTTCGGCGTCGCGGCGAGCTCGGCCCAGAGGGTCCGCTGAGGTGCGGCAAGGATTTGAAGCTTCGGCCTGAACATCAATCAATTGTCGCGCTCGACCATCCCGGTGTGAAGATGCCGGCGGAACCGGTGGCCGATCGGCGGGTGCAGACCGGTGCCGTCGCGATCGGGGGCCGTCGTCGTGAGGCGACGGTGTGCGATCGCGAGTGTCTGCAGACGACAGTCTGCATTCGACCCGCGCACACGATGACCCGGACGCCAATCTCGCGATTGGATCCGGGTCCCGCCGCAACGCTCCGGGAAGGAGTGACGACAGCCCCCGCAACGAGAGACGTCTCGTCGGCGGTGGATCGGCCCGTCGAAGGCGTTCTAGAACCGCCTTCGACCGACTTCCCGCGCCTCCCTGGGCTCGCGACAGGTGCGCCCCGGCACAGTCAGGGCGACTGTCACCCACGGACCCGCAGGCCACGCTCTCCAGGCCGGACACCGGCAGGGCGCCGACATCCGGTCCAGGATCGAGAATGCTCGATCATTCTGCTTAAGGGTCGGTGAAGAGTCGAGCCCGTCTTCGCGCCACCGATGGATGATCGCGCCACATCCGCCGGAGCGGCCGGCGGCGCGTCAGGCGGGCGCGCGGTGTGCGGCGCCGATCGTGGCCCCGCGGATCGCGTGCGCGGCGAAGCGGGCCGCGGCGGCGGTGGGCGGCAGCGCCTCCGGCACGACGAGGCGGAGCGCCTTCACCAGCGTCGCGTCGGCGACCGGCAGGGCGACGAGATGGCCGGCCGCGACCTCGTCGGCGACCGCCGAGGCGAGCACGATCGACACGCCGAGCCCGGCCCGCACGGCACGCTTCACCGCCTCGGTGCTGCCGAAGCCGCCGGTTGTCGCGAGGCGGTCGGCGGCGGCGCCGAGCGCGGCGCGCAGCAGCGTGCCGGTGCCGGTGCCGGGCTCGCCGCCGAGCAGCCGCACGTCGGCGAGATCGGCGACCGTCACGTCGGCACGGCGCGCCCACGGATGCGACGGCGGCACGATCACGACCAGCGGCTCGCGCCGCCAGGTCTCCGCCCGAAAGCCCGGCCGGTCGTCCCACCATTCCATCAGCGCCACGTCGGCGCGACCGCGCACCAGACGCTCGGCCACGTCCGGGTTGGGGCCGATCCACAGGTCGACAGCGGGCGCGACCTCGGCCGGCCGGGCGCTCTCGGCCCGCTGGAACTCGGCCAGCATCACGTTGAGCAGATAGACGCCGACATTGCTGGCGGCGGCGATGCGCAGGGGCGCGGTGCGCACCAGCCGGCGCGCCTCCTCGGCCGTCGTGATCAGGGCGCGGGCGAGCGGCAGGAAGGCGAGTCCCTGCGTCGTCGGGCCGACGCGGCCGCGGGCGCGATCGACCAGCGGCGCGGCGAGGTCCTCCTCCAGCAGATCGAGATGCGCCAGCACGGTCGACGGCGACAGCGCGAGGCCGCGGGCGGCGGCGCGCACGCCGCCCTGCTCGATCACGGCCAGGAACGAGCGGACATGGACGAGGTTCAGCATGGCACGGCTTCGGGGCGTGTCGTCACGGCCGGCGTCGGACCGGGCGGCGTCACGGCGTGCACGGGCGCGCGGCCCTGCAGCACGTCGAGGATGCTCTGCGCGGCGGAGCGCTCGATGGCGCGGCGCAGATCCGTCACGGCCGAGCCGATATGCGGGGTCAGCACGGTGGCCGCGTCGGCGGCGAGCAGGCGCGGAGCGATCGCGGCGGGGCGATCGGGGCGGGCCCAGTCCTCGCACTCGAACACGTCGGCCGCGTAGCCGCCGAGCCGGCCGGCGTCGAGCGCCGCGGCGACCGCCGCCTCGTCGACCAGCGAGCCGCGCGCCGGATTGACCAGGAGGGCGCCGGGCCTCATCCGGGTCAGCGCCGCCGCGTCGATCACGTGCTGGGTGTCGCGGGTGAGCGGCAGCGCCAGCACGACGATGTCGGCGTCGCGGAGCAGCGTGTCGCGGTCGGCGAGCCGCACGGCCGCGTCGAGCGGCGGCGCGATCGCCGCGACGGCGGCGTCGTGCGCGAGCAGGCGGCAGTCGAACGCCACGAGCCGGGCCGCGATCGCCTGCCCGACCTTGCCGAAGCCGAGAATCCCGACCGTCGCGCCGGCGAGGCCGGTGCCGTAGAGGCGCGGGCGCCAGCCGGAAAAGCCGTCGCGGCGGATGTCGCGGTCGCCCGTCACGATGTGGCGGCCGAGCGCCAGGATCAGGCCGATGGCGAGCTCGGCGGTCGGCACGGTGAGCAGATCCGGCACGATGGTCACGGTGACGCCGCGCGCCGCGGCGGCCTCGACGTCGATGTTGTCGTAGCCCTTGAGAGCCGCGCCGACGACGCGCAGCGACGGGCAGGCGTCGAGGAACGCCTCATCGATCCGGTCGGTCATGAAGGCGAGGAGGCCGGTCGCGTCACGGCAGCGCGCGCGCACCGCGTCCGGCGTCCACGGCTCCGGCGCATCGTTGACGTCGAGGACGGCATGCGGGGCGAGCAGCGCGACCGTCTCGGGGAACGGCCGGTTGGTGATCACGACACGCGGACGGGACATTCTGCTCTCGTTTCTCATAAGGTCTCGGGTGATCGGCCCCGGGGCCTCACCAAAGGCGCGGCTTTCACCTCTCCCCGGCGGGGAGAGGTCGGATCTCGCGCAACAGCGCGAGATCCGGGTGAGGGGGTGCCGTGCTCACCAACTGACGCTCTAACCCCTCACCCCGACGCGCAAGAGCGCGTCGACCCTCTCCCCTCGGGAGAGGGTAAGAACTCCGGAAAACTGATCACTTCAGCACGCGGCGCAGTGCGGCGCCGAGCGCGTCGACCAGGGTGACGCAGGCCAGCATGCAGATCAGGATCGCGGACACCTGGGCGTAGTCGAGCACGCGCAGCGCCGCGATCAGCTCGAAGCCGATGCCGCCGGCGCCGACCGCGCCGAGCACCGTGGAGGCGCGGAAATTGTACTCCCAGCGGTAGATCGTGACGTCGGCGAGCTGCGGCATCACCTGGGCGACGACGGCGTGCCAGACCACCTGTGGGGTCGTGGCGCCGGTGGCGCGGGCCGCCTCGACGGGCTTCGGATCGACATGCTCGATGCTCTCGGCGAAGAACTTGCCGACCATGCCGACCGAGTGGAGGCCGAGGGCCAGCACGCCCGGCAGCGCGCCGAAGCCGACCATCGCGACCAGGATGATCCCCATGATCAGCTCGGGGATCGAGCGCAGCAGATTCAGCATCAGCCGGGCGACGTGATAGACGGCGCGGTTCGGCGTGGTGTTGCCGGCGGCGAGCAGCGCCAGCGGCAGCGACAGGCCGACCGCGATCGCGGTGCCGGCGATCGACATGGCGAGCGTGTCGGCGAGCGGCCGCAGCCAGCCGGGGAAGCGGCTGAAGTCGGGCGGGAACATCTCGCGCGAGAGCTGGACGACGGCCGGCCACGCGTCGGCGAAGCGGGCCGGGTCCAGGAGGCCGGTCAGCGCCATCGCCGTGATCACGACGGCGGCGACCGCGACCGCGAGGCCGGCGCGCCGCAGCCGCGCCGCCCCGTCCTGTGCCAGGATGGCGTCGTAGGCGAGGCTCATCCCTTCACCTTCGAGAGGTCGAGATTGAGCACCTGGGCGGTCTCGCGCAGGATGTCGTAGGCGCGGTCGTCGGTGGCCGCGAAGCCCTCGGCCCGGAACGTCTTGAGGATCGCGACGTCCTTCATCTCCAGGAACGAAGCGCGGATCGCGTCCTTGAGGGTCGGCGTCAGCGTGCCCTGCATCACCATCGGATAGTTGGGGATCGGGTCGCTCTCGGCCAGCACCTTGACCTTGGCGCCGTCGATGGTGCCGCGGGCGACGAGCGCGGCGAAGATCTCCTGGCTCAGCCCGCCGGCCTGCACCTGGCCGGCCTGCACCGAGCGGGCGACGGCATCGTGGGCGCCGAGATGGACGAACTTGTAGTCGCGCTCGCCGACGAGGCCGTTGCGGGCGAGCAGCGCGCGCGGGATCAGATGGCTCGAGGTCGAGGCGGCGTCGCCGAAGCCGACCATCTTGCCGCGGATGTCGGCGATCGACTTCACCGGCCCGTCGGCCTGGACGACGATCACGCCCTTGTAGGTCGGCGAGCCCTTGGCGACGCCGACCGCGAAGGGCTCGATGCCGGGGGCGCGCTGCTTGGCGAGCACGTAGGAGAGCGGGCCGAAATAGGCGATCTCGATGCGGCCGAACCGCATCGCCTCGATCATCGAGGAATAGTCGGTGGTGACGACCAGCTCGACGTCCTTCTTCAGCCGGCCCTCCAGATAGAGCTTCAGGGGCTGGGCGTTCTGGATGATGGTCGAGGCGTTCTCGTCCGGCAGCAGCGCGACGCGCAGCTTCGCCGGATCGGCGGCCTGGGCGAGCGCGCGGGTCACGAGCGGGGCGGCGGCGAGCGTCGTGGCGCCGAGCAGCGTGGCGGAGAGAAAGGTCCGGCGGTCCATCGGAAGAGTCCTTCTGCGGGGATGGCGGTGAGGCGGGTGTGGCGCGCCCGTCATTCGGCGGCGGCGACCAGCGGCACGGGAGGCGTGTCCGCGGGCGGCGTGTCGTAGATGACGTCGAGCAGGCGGGCCCCGAGCTGCTCCGGCCGGCCGTCGTGGACGACGCGGCCGTGCGACAGCGCGATCACCCGGTCGGCGAAGCGGCGCGCCAGCGCGACCTGATGCAGGCTGACGATCGCCGTGATGCCGTCCTCGCGGCAGATCCGGTGGAGATCGCCCAGCACCCGCTCGGCGCTGCCGGGATCGAGGCTCGCCACCGGCTCGTCGGCGAGCACGAGGGTGGGCTCCTGCGCCATCGCGCGGGCGATGCCGACGCGCTGCTGCTGGCCGCCGGAGAGCCGGTCGGCGCGCTCCAGCGCCCGGTCGAGGATGCCGACGCGGTCGAGCGCGGCGAGCGCCAGCCGCCGGTCGGCGCGCGGCAGCGGAAACAGCGAGCGGAAGAAACCGTGCGCGGCGAGCCGGCCGGTGAGCACGTTGTCGAGGGCGCTCAAGCGGCCGATCAGGTGATGCTGCTGGAACACCATGCCGGTGCGGCGGCGGTGGCGGCGTCGCGCCCGCCGGTCGGAAACGATCGAGCCGAGGCCGTCGGCGATCACGTCGCCGGCGGTCGGCGTCACCAGGCCGTTGAGGCAACGCAGCAGCGTCGACTTGCCGGCCCCCGAAGCGCCGAGCAGCACCGTGAACTCGCCCGGCCGGAAGGCGAGCGAGGTCGGATGCAGGGCGGTGAGGCCGTTCGCATAGGTCACGGTCGCGTGGTCGAGCCGCAGCATGATGATGGCGTCCGCCCGGTGTTCGAGTAGGCCGAACGATCAGCGCGATCGTTCACGAACGCCGATCTAGCGGACCCACATGACAGCCGGACGACAGGGGACGGACTATAGGACTGAGGTCGTCATGGCCGGCCTTGTGCCGGCCATCCACGATCTTGCAGCGCTCGTCGGGTCAAAGACGTGGATGGCCGGGACGAGCCCGGCCATGACCCACTCTGAATATGGCGGCGGGGAAGCGCCCGCCGCTCAGTTGATCAGCGCCTGCAGGGGCGCGGGAATGCGGCCGCCGCGGGCGACGAAGCGGGTGCTGGCCTCGCCATGCACCGGGATGATCGGGGCGCGGCCGAGCAGGCCGCCGAAGTCGACCGTGTCGCCGACCGTCCGGCCGACCACCGGAATGATGCGGACCGCCGTGGTCTTGCGGTTGATCATGCCGATCGCCGCCTCGTCGGCCATGATGGCGGACAGCGTCGCGGCCGGCGTGTCGCCCGGCACCGCGATCATGTCGAGGCCGACCGAGCACACCGAGGTCATCGCCTCCAGCTTGTCGATGGTGAGCGTGCCTTTCTCGGCCGCCTCGATCATGCCGGCGTCCTCGGAGAGCGGGATGAAGGCGCCCGACAGGCCGCCGACATAGCTCGACGCCATCGCGCCGCCCTTCTTCACGGCGTCGTTCAACAACGCCAGCGCCGCCGTGGAGCCGTGGGTGCCCACCCGGTCGAGCCCGATCGCCTCGAGGATGCGGGCGACGCTGTCGCGCTCCGCCGGGGTGGGCGCGAGCGACAGGTCGATGATGCCGAACGGGATGCCGAGGCGGGCCGCGGCGGCGCGGCCGACCAGCTCGCCGGCCCGGGTGATCTTGAAGGCGGTGCCGCGGATCACCGCGGTCAGCGCGCCGAAGTCGACGTCGCCCGCCTCCTCGACGGCGCGCAGCACGACGCCGGGGCCGCTGACGCCGACATTGACGACGCAGTCGCTTTCGCTGGCGCCGTGGAAGGCGCCGGCCATGAACGGGTTGTCCTCGACGGCGTTGCAGAACACCACGAGCTTGGCGCAGCCGATCGAGCCGGCCTCGGCGGTCGCCGCCGCGATGTCCTTCACGGTGCGGCCCATCAGGCCGATCGCGTCCATGTTGAGCCCGGCCCGGGTCGAGCCGACATTGACCGAGGCGCAGACGCGCCTCGTCGCGGCGAGCGTGTCGGGCAGCGACGCGATCAGCGCCCTGTCGACCGCGGTCATGCCCTTCTCGACGTGAGCAGAAAAGCCGCCGATGAAGTCGATGCCGAGCTCGTGGGCGGCGCGGTCGAGCGTCTCGCCGATCCTGATCATCTCGTCCGGCCCGCAGCGGCCGGCGATCAGCGACACCGGCGTCACGGCGATGCGGTTGTTGACGATCGGGATGCCGAACTCGCGGGCGATCTCGGCCGAGACCTTGGTCAGGTCGCGCGCGACGCGGGTCACCTTGGCGTGGATGTTGGCGCACAGCGTGGCGCAGTCGTCGGCGACGCAGTCGAACAGGCTGATGCCGATTGTGACGGTGCGGATGTCGAGCTTCTCGTGCCGCACCATGCCGATGGTCTCGAGGATTTCCTCACCCGAGAAGCCGAGATGTTTCATGGCTCGTCTTTCATCCCGATGATGCGAGCGGCGCGGTGTCATTCCGGGACGATGCGGAGCATAGGACCCGGAATCCAGCGACATGCTCGGAAGGCCTGGTTGGATTCCGGGTTCGCGCCTTCGGCGCCCCCCGGAATGACGGTGCCGCAGGGGCGGCTCCTCAGACCCGGTGCATCGCCTTGAAAATCTCCTCGCGCTCGATCTCGACCTTGACGGCGAGCGCGGCGCCCTTGCGGGCGAGGCGCTCGCGCAGATCGTCGAAGGAAACGTCGGAGGCGGACAGATCCACCATCATGATCATGGTGAAGAAGTCCCGCATCACCGACTGGCTGATGTCGAGGATGTTCACGCCGGCCTCGGCGATCACGGCGGAGATGCCGGCGATGATGCCGACACGGTCCGCGCCGATGATCGTCACGATGGCGCGGCCGGACAGGGTTTTGGCGGTGTGGGGCATCGCGGCTCCGGGCGGTCGACGGGGCTCGCGCCGACGGTCGGCCGCGAGAGGGCCCGTTCTTAGCCCGCCGGGGTGCCGCCGGCCAATGGGTCCTGCCGCGCGAGGACGCCGCGCACGAACCGCACCCGCTCGGCGACCGGCGCGAGCGGCAGCATGCAGAGGTCGTAGCCGTAGTCCCGCCAGGTCGAGACCATGGCCTCGAAGGTGCGCACCGCCTCGTCGAAATCCTGCTTGCGCTCGGCGTCCTGGGTGAAGATCGCGGGCCAGGGTGGGGCGACGAAGACGAGCCGGGCGTAACGGAAGTGGCGGGCGGCCCGGTCCATGTGGGGCGGCACCGTGCGGCCCAACATCCGCAGATAGCCGATCACGTCGGGCACGCCGCGGTCGAACATCACCGGGCCGGGCAGCGCCCGCGCCGCGTGGTGCGAGCGCATCTCGAGCGACAGCATCGCCTCGGCGAAGGCGTCCGGGTCGCGCCAGGGCAGGGCCGGGCCGTCGATCGCCACCTGGTCCTGGATGACGGCGCGGCCGGCCTCGACCGAGCGGGCGAAGCCGGCCTCCTCCGGGGCGTCGATGAGGGTGCTCTTGCCGGAGCCGGGGCCGCCGGTGACGACGACGAAGCTGGCGGGATCACTCATGCATGGGGCCACCGTTGCCGTGCCGGCGGCGTCCGGGTGCCGGGCCGATCAGGCGCCCGGTCTGGCGAGGTCGGACGCGAGCGGCTCGCGCAGGACCCGGGCGCCGGCGCGGGCGGCGCGGCTCTGGGCGCGCAGGGCGGCCGCCTCGAGCCGGGCTTGCTCGGAGAGTGACCGCAGGTGCTGGCTCTGGGCCAGGAGGGCGCGGCTTTCGGCGTGGAGCGTGCGGATATCGTCGGACAGGATCTTCATCGCGAGGTTCGGACTAGCCTGGCGGTTTCGAGGGTCGGGCGACAACGGCCCTCCGATTTGAAGCGTTATGGTTAACAAATGGTAAACTGGTAGCCAACCCCGCGGGTGCGAGGTGATTGTGCAGCGCACAGTTGCGGCGATCGGTCCCCGGCCCTTTCGCGGGGCGCCGCCGCACCCCAGATCGGGTCCGAGCCAACGGGCCGGAACGACCGCCCGGGACGACCGCCCGGGACGACCGGCCAGACCGACTGGCCAGACCGACTAGCCAGGACGGCGAAGGAGCCCGCCATGTCGATCGTCACGTCCATCCTGCAGGGCGCCGCCGGCGTCGTCGGCGTCCGTTCGGGCACCGAGGAGCCGCGCTTCGAGGTGCTGGAGCGGATCGGTGACGCCGTGGAGATTCGCCGCTACGGAGCCCGGCTCGCCGCCGACGTGACGGTCGCGGCCGACGAGATGGCGGCCCGCTCGGCCGGATTTCGTCGGCTCGCCCGGTTCATCTTCGGCGCCAACCGGGTGCGGGAGACGATCGCCATGACGGCGCCCGTCACGGTCGCGCCGGGCGCCGTCATGGCGATCGTCTCCCGCACCCGGT
>NZ_NHSK01000201.1 GCF_016653355.1 Rhodoplanes elegans
CCGGCCGAGCCCGCCCCGGTCACGCCGGCCGATCGCGCCGCGGCGGCCAAGCCGGTCTCCGAGGTGCCGCCCAAGAAGACCGAGGAGAAGCCGATCCCGCTGCCGGCGCCCGACCTCGGCAAGCCCGCGACCGCAAAGGCCGACATTGCCAAAGGCGATGTCTCCAAGAGCGACGGCCCGGTGATCGACAACGTGCCGCCCGTGGTGGAGACGCCGGTGGCGCGCGCGGCCCGCGAGGCACGGCGTCCGCCGCCGGCTACCACGCGGGTGCCGGAGCCCAAGACCGACACCAAGGGCGACGCGAAAGCCGATGCCAAGTCGGATTCCAACCCGGAGTCCAAGCCGGCCGAGAACGTGATCGTGCTGCCGCAGGCGCCCGACATCCCGCCGCCCGACTACAAGACCGCGGCGGCCGATCGCCCGGCCGCCGGCGCGGCCGCCAAGGAGGCTCCGGCCAAGGCCGCCGCCGCGAAGGATGCGACCGCAAAGGATTCGGCGCCGAAGGATGCGACCGGCAAGGACGACAAGCCGCCCGAGCCGGCCAAGCCGGAGAAGAAGCTGTTCTTCCGCTGATCCGCCCCGGATGCCGGGACGCTCCGCGGCCTTGCGGATCGGCTTCGCCGTGCTGGTCCTCGCCGCCCTCGCGGCGGCGATCACCAGCCGGCCGGCCAAGCGGCTGGTCGACTTCGATCAGATCTTCTACGTCACCATGGCGCACGACCTCGTCCATCACGGGGTCTTCGCCAACGGCATCTTCGACCAGGTCGCCGGCAGCCGCGCGCCGCCGCCGCCCGGCATGTTCTTCGCGCCGCTCTATCCGCTCGTCATCGCCGGCGTGATGCGGCTCGACCCCGGCCTCGCCCGGTCGATCGACTGTGCGGTCGCGGCCGACGAGCGCCGGCAGGACCTCGGCGGCTGCCCGATCGACACGACCTCGATGCTGCTCCTGCACGCGCTGCTGCTCGCAGGGGCCGCTCTGGCGATCGGCCGCACCGGCGAGATCGCCACCGGCGACGCGCGCGTGTTCTACGGCGCCGCCGCGCTCGCGACTGTCGGCTTCGCCGCCGAGGCCGATCTGCTCTCCTTCCTGATGACCGAGAGCCTGAGCATCGCGACCTTCAGCCTGTACGGGCTCGCCTTGGTCGCGGCGCTGGCGCGCTGGCGGCTCGCCGACTTCGTCGCGCTCGGCCTCGCGCTCGGCCTCGCCTGCCTGACGCGGCCGACCTTCCTGATCCTGGCGCCCGTGACGCTGGTGATGATCGCGGTCGTCGGGCGCTGGTTCGCCGGCCCGGAGCGCCGGGCGCTGCTGCGGCCGGCGTTCGCCGTCGCGGCGGCGCTGGCCGTGATGCTCGCGCCCTGGCTCGTCCGCAACGCCGTCTCGGTCGGCAAGCTCGGCTTCACCGAGGAGTACGGCAGCGTCGCCCTGATCGAGCGCTTCGCCTTCAACACGATGACGCCGCGCGAGTATTTCTGGGCGTTTCCGGCCTGCGTGCCGGACGTCGGGCCGCCGCTCGTCGCCGCGCTGGCGGGGCCGGACGCGACAGCACGCTTCCAGTGGGATGCGCCGGGGAGCTTCTTCGAGACCGGGCGTGCCCGGCGCAACGCCTTGATCGCCGAGCACGGCCGGCTCGATCCGGTGATCGGTGCGATCACGCGCGACGCGATGGCGGACGGCGGCTGGTGGCGTCATCTCGCCGTGTCGGTGCCGCTCGCCTGGTGCGGGCTGTGGGTCGCCGGCCTGTTCGCGCTGGTCGTGCTGCCGCTCGCCGCGATCGGGCTCGTGCGGGCGGCGCGGCGCGGCCGGCCGCTGGTGATCGCGTATGCGGTGCCGGCGCTGCTGCTGGTCGGCGTGCACGGCGTGCTCGCCAATCACTATCCGCGCTACAATCTCGGGCTGATCGGTCCGATGTCCGTGGCGGCGGCGTGGCTGGTCAGCGATGCGCTGGCGCGGCGTCGGGCAGCGCCGGCGCGTCCGCCACGACCTCGCGGGTCGGCCCCTCCGGGACCGTCCCGTCCCGGATCGCCTCGGTGATCGCGATGGCGCGCGCCAGCCGGGTGATCTCGTCCATCTGGGCGCGCAGCTTGAGATGCAGGTTGAGCAGCATCAGCAAGCTGATCACGACCCAGGTGTAGACGACGAGATCGCTACCGCGGCCGAGCCCGGCGGCGTGGGCCAGCCACGTCGCGTGGTGCGGCATCCAGATCAGATAGAGGCCGGCCGAGGCCGCCGCCATGGCGAGGAAGCCGACCACCGGCGCCTTGCGATGGGCGCTCCAGGCATAGATCAGCACCGCGCCGAGCAGCAGCGAGAGAAAGACCTGCGCGATCATCGATGCATCCGGCGGGCGAACAGATCGACCAGGATGAACACGGCGTCGCTCATCCGCTGGCCCTTGGCGAGCGAGTAGGCGCTGTACTCGATCGTCACCGGCACCTCGACCCAGGGCAGGCCGCTCAGCGCGATCTGGTGCAGGATCTCGGAGGCGTGCGCCATCCGGTTCTGGCGCAGCCGCAGCCGCGCGAGGCCGCGCCGCGTCACGGCGCGCAGGCCGTTGTGCGTGTCGGTGACGGCGAGGCCGGTGGTGATCCGGGTGAACGCCGTGGCGGCGCCGAGCAGCAGCCGGCGCGACGCCGGCAGGTCGACGGTGCCGCCGCGGAAGCGGCTGCCGAGTGCGTAGTCGGCGCCGTGGCGATCGAGCGCCTCGACCAGCCGGGCGATGTCGGCGGTGCGATGCTGGCCGTCGGCGTCGAAGGTGACGACCACGTCGGCGCCCTGCGCCAGCGCGAAGTCGAAGCCGGTCTGCAGCGCCGCGCCCTGGCCGAGATTGATCGGATGAGTGACGACCACGGCGCCGGCCGCGCGGGCGCGGGCGCCGGTGTCGTCGGGCGAGCCGTCGTCCACCACGACGGCCCGGTATCCCGCATTGACCACCCCGGCGACGACGCGGCCGATCACGGCCGCCTCGTTGTAGGCGGCGATCACGACGACGATCCGAGAGGCGCATGTCGGCATGGCGTTCACCCCGCGACCAGCACGAGCCCGCCGGCGATCACCAGGATGCCGAGGACGAGCCGCAGCGACAGTGGCTCCGAGAAGGCGAGCGCGGCGACGAGGGGTGTCACCGCGAACGCCAGGGCGACGAACGGATAGGCGCGGCTGAGCGGCGTGAAGGTGAGAACCCACACCCAGAACACCGACAGCACGCCGTAGAGCAGCACGGCGGCGACGAACCAGCCGTTCTGCACGAGGCTGGCGAGCCGCGTCGCGACGCCCGCCTCGGCGGGAAGCCGCAGCGCGGCCAGCTTGAACAGCATCTGCCCGCCGACCATGCCGAGGGCGTAGCCGGCGAGCAGCAGAATCTGAAACGCGCTCAGCCCGTCCTTCATGGCGGCGCCGACCCGCGGGCCGTGTCGGGCTTGCGCAAGACAACGCGCATCGCGTCGAAAAGGTTGACGGGGAGGCCGAGCCTGCTCGCCACCGGTACGGTGCCCGACATGGTGCGCGGACCGAGGCCGGTCAGTCGGCCGAGCTGATACAGCACGAGCGACGCCGGGACCGTCTTCCACGGGTGGTCGACGGACTCGACCACGAGCCCGTGCGCGGCGGCGAGCCGGCGCAGGCTCTCCACGGTGAAGAACCACAGATGCTGCGGCGGCGTCATCAACCGCCAGCGGCGGCCCGTGAGACGCGCCACCGCCGAGCCGAAGTCGCCGGTCGTGATCACGACGATACCGCCCGGGGCGAGCCGCGCGGCGACGAGGCCGAGCGTCTCCTCCGGGGCGGGGAGATGCTCGATCACATCGAGCATCACGACGACGTCCGGCGTGCCGAGACGGTCGAGCGTGTCGGGTGCGATCACGCCCGTGATCACGTCGAGGCCGCGGTCGCGGCAGAATTCCGCGGCGTCGGCGGCGATCTCGACGCCGGCGACGTCGAAGTGTCGGGCCGCCTCGGCCAGGAAGAAGCCGTAGGCGCAGCCGGCCTCGATCAGCCGGCCGCCGTCGCGGAAACGGCGGACGAAGTCGACCGTGCGGGCGAACTCGCGGCGCAGCACCGGCTCGGCGCCGCGATAGTCGGCATAGCCGTCCTCGTGCGCACCGGAGAAATAGCCGTCCGTATAGTAGGCTTCCGGGTCGAAGCCGGCCGTCTCGGTGCGACCGAGGCCGCACCTCTCGCAACGCAGGATGGCGCAGCCGTGCTTGTGCCAGAGCAGGCGCTGCGGCGTCGGCCCGCCGCAGGCCGGGCACGGCAGAGGCAGCGGAACCGAGGGGCCGGGCACGGTCTTCTGCAGCACGCGGAACCCTCGCGGAGCGCCCCGGCGACGCCGGACGACGGCGGTCTCGGCGACGGCGGAAATACGACGGCGGAAACGGCGATGTGTCGAACGGCGCGCCGTGGGCGGGACGCGATCGTGGGCGAGCCTACGAACCGATCGCACTGCAGCACAATCACGCCCCCCGCGACAAACCGGCGCAGCCGGGCGATGCTACCGGACGAGGTCGTCGGGCCGACAGAGCGACGTGATCACGCCATCAGGCGAACAGCTCGGCGATCTCGATCACCAGGCCCGGCGGATCGAGCGTCAGCGGGCCGGCATCGAGTATCCGCGCCACCACGCGGTCATCGGCTGTCCGGGCGTGATGGGTGACGGCGCGCGCATCGGGATCGATCACCAGATAATGGAGCACGCTCGGGAGCTTGAAGTAGCCGATCAGCTTGGCGCTGGTGTCGCTGTGCGCCGACGTCGGCGAGATCACCTCGACCACGATGACGGGGTCGGTAATGGTCATGCCGTTCCCGTCGAGCGGCGCGCCGAGCACGACAGTCGCATCCGGCTCGTAGGCCGTGAAGGCATCGATCAGGACGGTGAGTCCGTCGATGAATGCTTCGCCGGTGATGCCCGATCTGGCCAAAGCGTCGCGCAGAGCGATGAAGGCCGATGCTTTCAGGCGATTGTGCACCACCCGCTCGGACGCCATCATGACGACCTGCCCGTTGATCAGCTCGGCACGCGGGGCCTCCGGTTGGGTCGAAGCCCAACCGAGGAACTCGTCCACCGTCATGGCGTGGCGGAGCGCGATGGTCATGATGGACACGATAGCATCCGCAACCGGCGGGCGGTAGAGCGCCCGTTTCTGCGGGCCCAGACGCTTGCGCGGTGGTGACCGCGCCGGCCCGGAATGATCACGCGAACAGGTCGGCGACCTCGATCACGAGGCCGGGCGGATCGAGCGTCAGCGGGCCGGCATCGAGCGTCCGCACGACGAGGCGGCCGTGGTCGGCGCCGTCACTATCGTCGGAGGCGGCGCGGGCGTGGTGCGTGACCTTGCGGCCGACCGGATCGAGCAGCAGGCAATGCGCGACGCTCGCCACCGCGAACCAGCCGGCGAGGCGGGCCGCACGGGCATCCGCCGCGCCGCCATTGGCGCCCGGCATCGGGGCCGCCACGTCGACGACGATCACCGGATCGGTGACGATCAGGCCGCCGCCGATGAGCGGCGCGCCGAGGCGCAGCACCACGTCGGGCTCGTAGACCGTGTCGGCCGCGATCGGCACCAGCATGCCGCCCGTGAAGGTCTCGCCGGCGAGGCCGGCGGCGGCCAGTGCATGTTGGAGCACGCGCGCCGTCTTGAAGCGGGTGCGGGCGTGCTCGGGCGGCTGCGGCGTCACCGGCACCACCCGCCCGGCGATCAGCTCGGCGCGCGGCGGCTCGAGCCGGGTCTCGGCCCAGGACAGGAATTCCGAGACCGTGAAGGGAGCGGTGCTCACCGGGCGCTCACACCGGATTCGATCGATTGATTTGAAAGTCGTTCCGGGGCGCAGCGAAGCTGCGAACCCGGAATCCAGCGGAAAACTCCGTGTGCTCGGCTGGATTCCGGGTTCGGCGCTGCGCGCCGCCCCGGAATGACCAACCGAACTGATTACCCCGACGCGGGATCACACGCCCTCGCTGACCTTGCGGCGCTCTTCCTTCTTGCGCTCGTTCGGATCGAGCAGCTTCTTACGCAGCCGGATCGACTTCGGCGTCACCTCGACCAGCTCGTCGTCCTGGATGTAGGCGAGCGCCTTTTCCAGCGTCATGCGGATCGGCGGGGTGAGGCGCACCGCCTCGTCCTTCGAGGTGGTGCGGATGTTGGTGAGCTTCTTGCCCTTGAGCACGTTCACCTCGAGGTCGTTCTCGCGGGTATGCTCGCCGACGATCATGCCCATGTAGACCTTCCAGCCGGGCTCGATCATCATCGGGCCGCGATCCTCCAGGTTCCACAGCGCGTAGGCGACCGCCTCGCCGGCGTCGGTGGAGATCAGCACGCCGGTGCGCCGCCCCTGCACCTCGCCCTTGTAGGGGGCGTACTCGTGGAACAGGCGGTTCATGATCGCGGTGCCACGGGTGTCGGTCAGAAGCTCGCCCTGGTAGCCGATCAGGCCGCGGGTCGGGGCGTAGAAGACGAGCCTCGTGCGGCCGCCGCCGGACGGGCGCATCTCGATCAGCTCGGACTTGCGCTCCGACATCTTCTGCACGACGACGCCGGAGAACTGCTCGTCGACGTCGATGACCACCTCCTCGATCGGCTCGCGGATCTCGCCGGTCGCCTCGTCGCGCTGGAACAGCACCTTCGGCCGCGACACCGAGAGCTCGTAGCCCTCGCGCCGCATCGTCTCGATCAGGATGCCGAGCTGCAGCTCGCCGCGACCGGCGACCTCCATCGAGTCCTTCTCGGTCGACTCGGTGACCTTGAGGGCGACGTTGCCTTCCGCCTCGCGGAGAAGGCGGTCGCGGATCATGCGGCTCGTCACCTTGTCGCCCTCGGTGCCGGCGAGCGGCGAGTCGTTCACCCGGAACGTCATCGAGAGGGTCGGCGGGTCGATCGGCTGAGCCGGCAGCGGCTCGCTCACCTCGGGGGCGCAGATGGTGTGCGCGACCGTCGCCTCCGGCAGGCCGGCGACCGACACGATGTCGCCCGCCACCGCCTCGTCGATCGGCTGGCGCTCCAGGCCGCGGAAGGCGAGCACCTTGGAGATGCGGCCGGTCTCGACGATCTTGCCGTTGCGGTCGAGCACCTTGGCAGGCTGGTTCGGCGCGAGGCTGCCGGAGGTGATGCGCCCGGTGACGATGCGGCCGAGATAGGGATTGGACTCCAGGATGGTGCCGAGCATGCGGAAGGGCCCGTGCTCGATCTTGGGTTCCGGCACGTGCTTCAGGACGAGGTCGAGGAGCGGCGCCATCGACTCCTTCGGGCCTTCCAGGGCGGGCGCCATCCAGCCCTCCTTGGCGGAGCCGTAGAGGACCGGGAAGTCGAGCTGCTCCTCCGTCGCGTCGAGCGCGGCGAACAGGTCGAACACCTCGCTCGCCACCACGTCGGGGCGGCCATCGGGACGGTCGACCTTGTTGATGGCGACGATCGGCTTGAGGCCGATCTTGAGCGCCTTGGAGACCACGAACTTGGTCTGCGGCAGCGGTCCCTCGGCGGCGTCGACCAGCACGATGGCGCCGTCCACCATGTTGAGGATGCGCTCCACCTCGCCGCCGAAGTCGGCGTGGCCGGGCGTGTCGACGATGTTGATGCGGGTGTCCTTCCAGACGATCGAGGTCGCCTTGGCCAGGATCGTGATGCCGCGCTCGCGCTCCAAGTCGTTGGAATCCATGGCGCGTTCGGCGACCCGCTGGTTCTCGCGGAACGTGCCGGACTGCTGCAGCAGCCGGTCGACCAGGGTGGTCTTCCCGTGGTCGACGTGGGCGATGATGGCGACGTTGCGGAGCTTCATAGGGGTCCCTTGAAAAACGGAACGCGGGCCGCCGGGGCCCGCGAGATTTGCGGCGGACTATAGACAAGGTCCCGCCGGAGGCAAGGAGCTCGCACGAAACGTGAACGGACGGCGCCCGTCCGGCGCCGCGTATCAGGGCGGCGTATCGCCCGGATGACGGTCGGCCCCGCGATCCGGCGCCGCGTCCCGGGCGCCGGCCCGGTCCCGCATGCGCCGTCGGCCGCCGCGGATCAAGAAAATACCGCCGGCCGCGATGGCGATGCTGACCGCCCACAGGAGCACCAGCTCCGGATCGACCAGCGATTTCGGCTCGGTGAGGCCGAACGCCACCACGAAGGCGCCGGCGCACAGGCCGGGCAGCAGCAGCACGAGGCCGAGCAGGATCATCAGGATCGCCACGGCGGTCTCCTCACGGCGGCGCGGAACCGGATGGCGGGCCGGCGGGATCGCCGGCCGCCGGCGTCACGGGGCGACCGCGGACCCGCCGCGCCCCGATCAGCACCAGGGCGCAGAAGATCCAGCCGATCGCCGAGCCGACCAGCATGATACCGGACGCCACCTGGGCGACGGGATCGCGGTCGAACAGCATGCCGAGACCGCTCACCGTGAACAGCGCCGAGCACAGCCCTGAGGGCAGGGCCAGGAGGCCGATCAGGACGAACAACAGGAACTTCTGGCCGGTTTCGGTCATTCGGCCGTCGCGCTCCCTCGCATCCGCCAGCCGGCCCGGATCATCGCGGCCCCGAACGTCGCCACGGCCAGGCATCCCAGCCAGAGCATGGCGAAGCCGAGGTCCGGACCGCCCTTCGATGTCTTCAGGCCGTAATCGACCAGGAGCGCCACGGCGCTCACGAGCGGCAGCGGCAGGACGAGCACGATCCCCACCAGGATCATCAGGACGGCGGCCATCCGGAGCCCCTTTCGGTGGCGCTGCGGCGCGCCCGGATCGCGTCGACGAGCCCGTTCCGGTAGAACAGGTTGTAGGTGTCGAACGGAATGATCTGTCCCTCCGGCGTGACGAAGTGGATGCAGGAGCGTTTCACGCCGCCGAGGCAGAAGTTGAAGCGGTCCATGAACGACACGATCGCCACCCGGAACACGTTCTCGTAGGACAGCCCCTCCGGCACGGTGGCGCGCGGCAGGCAGCACAGGAACTCGGCCAACCGCTCCGGCGTGTTCATGGCGCCCGAGGAGAGCGAGAACAGCTCGACGAATTTCCGCTGCAGCGCCGGCTGCTTCTCGAAGTTGATGGTGTTGGGGACGACGGCGACCAGATCCTCGCGCGACAGCATCGATGTGACGGGCAGCACGCGGGTGCCGTTGCGCAGGCCATAGGCGATCGAGATCGTCTCCGGATTGCACGGCAACGGGATCATGTCGTCCTCGCCGAACACGCCGGACTCTTCGATCACGCGCAGCCTGATCTCTGATAGCACGATGCGGTTCTGCTTGGCGTCGAAGTTCTCGTTGCGGCCGGCGTCCTGCACGGGCTGGAACGTCACGCCACGCACGCAGCTCCAGGTCAGCGCGTGCTGCATGAGCGCGCCGATCTCGTGATCGTTGACGCCGCGCTTCACCGTCACGACCAGCGTCGTCGAGATGCCGTACCGCTCGAGATTTTCCAACGCCTGCTGGCGGATGCGGCGGAGGTCGGCGCCGCGCAGGTTCATCAGGGCATCGCGCTCGAGCGAGTCGAACTGCAGATAGACCTCGAGCCCGCGTTTGCGCTCGGCCAGTCGGGCGCAGAAATCAGGATCCTGCGCCAGCACGAGCCCGTTGGTGTTGATCATCACGTGGCGGATCGGCCGCTCCCGTGCCGCATCGAGGATCGCGAAGAACTCGGGATGCAGGGTCGGCTCGCCGCCCGAGATCTGCAGCAGGTCCGGCTCGCCCTCGCTCGCGACCAGCGCATCGAGCATGCGCTCGACGGTGGCGAGCGGCAGATGCGTGGTGCGGGCCGGAGAGGATTCGGCGAAGCACACCGGGCAGGTGAGATTGCAGTGCTGGTTGATCTCGATCAGGGCCAGGCAGGAGTGCTGCTCGTGATCAGGACACAGGCCACAGTCGTAGGGACAGCCGTGCGCGGTGCGGCTCTGGAAGACGAGCGGCGTGTCGCCGGGCTTGATGTAGTCCTTGCAGCGCCGCCAATAGGCCGCGTCGGTGGAGATCAGGGTCGACTGGACGCCGTGGGTCTTGCAGCGCTTCTCGTACCAGACCTCGTTCTCGACGATCTGGATCTTGGCCGGCACCAGCTCCAGGCAGGTCTCGCACAGCGACGTGGTCTGGCCCCAGAAGACGTAGGGTCTCGATCTCCGCAGCGCTGCGGTCATTCGCCACTCCGGATCGCCTCGCCGTGATCGATCGGCGCGGTCGCCAGCATAAAGGTCGCCCAGATCACGAGTGCGGCCGACAGCAGATGGAACACCGTGAACGGGCCGAGAATCGTGCCATAGGGCTTGAGGAATTCCCAGACGAAACGCTGCAGCCCGTAGACCCCGACCGCCAGATAGAACCCTTGGTCGATCCATCGCGTGCCGCGGTTCATCACCTGAACGACGTAGACGACGGCGAAGCCGGCCATCGCGGCGCTCTCGTAGAGCTGCACCGGGTGGCGCGGGATGCCGTCGCCGAAGTCGTGCGCCCAGGGCAGTCCGGTCGGCGTGCCGTGGGTGAAGTCCTCGATCCCGGCGAGATGGCAGCCGATGCGGCCGACCGCGACGCCGACGGCGAGCGGCAGGGCGAAGCGGGCGCCGGTGCGGAGCGTGACGCCGGTCGCCTGCTTGTAGAGCTCGACGCCGAGGATCGCCCCGGCGATGCCGCCCTCGATCGAGCGGGCGACCGCCGGCACGCCGGAGACGATCATGTTCAGGGTGCCGAACAGCACCGCGCCGGTCCCGGCGCCGAGCACCAGGGCCGCGACATAGCCGAGCTCGGTGGTGACGGGCGGAAAGGTGATCTTCTCCACCCGGGTCAGCCACAGCGCGGCCATCCCCGCGGCCATCCAGGCGAAGACGTCGAACAGGGTGTGCAGGGCGAAGCCGGACATGGGCGATTGTCGTACCGGGCTGCGACCCGCCATGCCAGCTTACACTAAATCAGCGCCGTCATCCTGAGGTGCTCGCCGCAGGCGAGCCTCGAAGGATACGGCCGAGGCGTATCCTGCATCGCTGCCCCGGAAGCCGAAAGGTTCGGGCCGTCGCCCTTCGAGGGCCGCGCGTTCGCGCGGCCACCTCAGGGTGACGGATCACGTTGGCGAGCTCACGCTCCTTCAACCGGCTTCGTCATCCGAAGGATGGTGGCGCTTGGTGCGGGCTCCGGATCGGCGGACGGCGCCGACTCGGGCTCGGCAGTCACGTCGCCGATCGGCGTGCCGCCGGCGAGCTGGGCGCGTCGCGCTGCGATCGCGGTCCGGGCCTGGTCGAAGGCGAGCGTGTAGGCGGCGAGCGAGGCTTGGTCGAGCGAGCCGCGGTCGGGCCCCTGGCGGCCGCCCGGCAAGAGCACGCGGGCGAGGATCTCGTCGATCTCCCGGTCGAGCGCGGCGAGCGCCGCGAGGTCTTCGGCGGCGTGCGCCTGGCCGATCAGCCCGAGCAGGCGTTCGAGCAGCCGCTGCCGGCGCGAGCGCGTGTCGGCGCGCAGATGGCTCGCCAGCCAGGCCAGGCCGGAGCCGACGCCCGACAGCGCCATCGCGCCGATGTAGATGAAGTCGCTGTAGCGGTCGAAGAAGCTCTTCTGGTCGTCGTCGATATAGGCGGCGGCGCCGGGATGCGCCGGCACGGCGGCGTCGCGGTCGGTGTCGGGCTTCTCGATGCGGGCCGCCATCGGAAACTCCGACGACAGCGTCTGACGGGCCGTGAAGATCTGCCGGGTCAGGTCGGCGATGGTGTCCTCGGGCACGCTGCGGCGGGCGACGAGATAGTGCTTGAAGCCGAGGGTCTCGACCGCGTCGGCCGGCTGCGGGGTCTGGCCGCCGAACACCCCCGCCTTCAGCTCGGCCTCCTCGTAGACCGGCATGCGGGCGGCGATCACCTCGGAGGCGCCGATCTCCAGGAAGGTCGGACCGGTGCGGCCGTTGCTCGCCGCCGCGACCGCGCCGGCGACGTGCGGGCTCGCGACCGGGCCGAGTGCCAGGAGCGCGTCGACCGGATGGGCGCGCAGCGCGCCGGCGACGTCGCGGGCGTCGAGCGGCACCACCGTCACCTTGTCGAGCGGCACCTGGTACTGGCGCAGGATCGATTCCAGAATCTCGCGGTCGCCCATGCCGGGACCGACGAGGCCGATGCGACGGCCGGCCAGCGCCTCGATGCTGTCGATCTTCGCCGGTGCCGGTGCGGCCGGCTTCGCCGAGGCCTTGGCACGTCGGCGCGACGCGGTGCGGGCCGGCGCCTCCGGCTTCGGCCCGCCGACTGCGAGCGACCCCTCGGCCGGCACCATCAGCACCGCGACGTTGTCGTGCATCACGGCGACGGCCTGGGCGGCGGCCGGGAAGCCGACGTCGCGGCGGACCACGGCGAGGTCGACCTCGCGGTTCTGCAGGGCGCGGGCCGCGGCGCCCGGTCCCTCCTTGACGATCGGGGTCAGCCGCACCGTGGCGCTGCGGTCGCGGCCGAAGTGCTGGGCGATCGCCTGGACCAGCCGGGCGTCCTCGCTGCCGGGCGGGCCGACGGCGATGCGCAGCGTGGTCGGGCGGTCGTTGAAGTAGAACAGGCCGGCGACCACGCCGGTGACGACGAACAGCCCGGCGAGCAGCAGGAGCGGCGTCTGGCGCGACAGGATCTTCAGCCGCCGCAGCGTCCGCCGCGAGCGTGTCGTCCGGTCGCGGCCTGCTCCGCGGTCCTCCGGGCGGTCGCGGGCCGCCCCGAGCGCGACAGGGCGGTGGACGAGAAGCGGCATCCTCAGGGGTCTCCGGCGGGACGTCTGGCGGGCATGCCGCATGTGGGCACGGCCATGCGGCAGCGCAAAGGCACGAACCCGCGAGGGGAGCGGTTCCGTTCCGGACGGTAAAGAGGAGGTCTTCGGTATCGGGTCTCGTGCCCCGGACAAGGCGCGTCGGGCTGCAGGCCCGATGCGCCGCAGAGCACGACGGGCGCCACGACGGCGGTCCGTGATCACCGTGCCTGATCGCCCTGGGTCCCGGTTCGCGGCGCGTCGCGCCGCGCCCGGGACACGAGGCCTTCTACGCGGAAACTGGTCACGCCCCCGCGGCGCGCCCCCAGGGGCCGAGGCGGGTGTTCTTGGGCAGCGCCTCCCGCACCATCAGCATCTCGCCGACCGTCTCGGAGGTGACGAGGCCGATCAGCCGGCCCGCCGCGTCGACGATGCCGACGGCGGGCTTCTGCTTCTCCTGCAGGATGGCGAACGCCGCCTCCAGCCGGCCGCGGTGGCTCATCAGCGGGATGTCGGTCGTCATCACCTCGGCGACCGGCGCCTGCGGGCCGACGTCCTTCAGGGCCCGGATCATGTCGGCGCGGCTCAGCACGCCGACGAGGCGCCGCTCGCCGTCGACCACCGGGAACTCCTGCTGGCTGGTGCTCAGCAGCGTCTCGATCGCCGCCTCGATCGGCTCGTCGGGCGACAGGGTCGCGAAGCGGGTGATCATGGCGGCGGCGACCGGCACGTCGCGCGAAATCGCCCGGATGGCGACGAGCTGCGCCTCGGAGGCGGCGGCCAGATAGACGAAGATGGCGATGAAGATCAGCATCGGGTTCACGAACAGCCCGATGAAGCCGAACGCGAAGGCGGTCGCCTGGCCGATCCAGGCGGCGATCTCGGTCGCCCGCACATGGCCGAGCTTGACGGCGAGCAGCGCCCGCAGCACCCGGCCGCCATCCATCGGGAAGGCCGGGATCATGTTGAACAGCACGAGAAAGATGTTCACGGCCGCGAGCTTGTCGATCATCGACGCGGCGGTCGAGTCGACGGCGGCGAGGTTGCGGATCGACGGGTCGGCGCCGCCGAGCACGATCAGCAGGAAGGCGATGACCACGTTGACGGCCGGACCCGCGACCGCCACCAGGAACTCTTCGCCGGGCGCCTCGGGGATGCGCTCCAGCCGCGCCACGCCGCCGATCGGCAGCAGCGTCACGTCGGGCGTCGCCACTCCGAAGGCGCGGGCCGCGAAGATGTGGCCGAACTCGTGCGCCAGCACGCAGGCGAACAGCAGCAGCATGAAGACGAGGCCGGAGACCGCCGCATCGACGCCGCCCTGCGCCCAGCTCGCCCCGAAAATCCACACCAGGAACAAGACAAAGGTGACGTGGATGCGCACCGCGGTGCCGGCGATCGACCCGATGTTCACGGACCACGGCATCTGCGCCTCCGGTTCCTGTCGGCGAAGCCCGTCGCCAGTCGCCCCTTTCGGCAGATATGATCGCCGCGGTCCGCCCACCAGACGCGGGCCGCCCCTGCGACGAGGAGACCCCCGATGAGCGAGCGCCTGACCGCCGAGAGACGCCGCGCCGCGCTGGCCGCCCTGCCCGGCTGGCAGGACGCCGAGGACCGCGACGCCATCTCCAAGGTGTTCACCTTCGCCGACTTCAACGCCGCCTTCGGATTCATGTCCCGGGTCGCGCTGGTCGCCGAGAAGCACGATCACCATCCCGAATGGTTCAACGTCTACCGGACCGTCTCTGTGACGCTGTCGACCCACGACGCCGGCGGCGTCACCGAGCGCGACATCGCGCTCGCCACCGCCATGGAGGCGATCGCGGCCGCGACGGGGCTGAAGGCGTGACGATGCGCCGCCCGGCCCGCCCGGCGGGTTGAACCAACTCGCCGGACCCCCATGTTCTCGACGAGGCGGACACGAGGACGGGATCATGACGGCCACGCAGGCACGGTTCGGCACCGACGGCACGATCGACGACGGATCGGTCGACCCGGCGCAGGCGCGATCCGACCAGGCGGCGCGCGACGAGGAGACGGTGCGGCGCGGCTTCTGGCCGAAGCTGAAGCGCGTCCTCGCGCGGGTTCCGTTCGCCGAGGACCTGCTCGCCGCCTATTACTGCGCCTTCGACCGCGGCACGCCCCACCACGTCCGGGTCGCCCTCCTCGGCGCGCTCGCCTATTTCGTCATGCCGGCCGACATGCTGCCCGACCTCGTGCCGGCGCTCGGCTTCACCGACGACGCGGCCGTGCTGGCCGGCGTCCTCAAGCTGGTCGTCTCCCATCTCGGCCCGCAGCATCGCGACGCCGCCCGCCACGCCCTCGACGAAATGGCGCGCTAGAGAGCCGCGAATCGGGGCACAGTGGCGCGGGGGCGCCGGGGCGTTCTCGACAGTCCGGGTCCCGGACCGCGGCGCAGGGGCGCCTGCGGCCGCCCGGACGCGATTCGGGACTCTGACGGGTTTTTGAATGGGACACGACATCTGCACCGGGTCGTCCGCCGCGACGACCGCACGCCGCTTCGCGCAACCCCGCCGGGCGCCGCTGATCGCCGCCCTGCTCGCCGGCGCGGCCGGGCTCGTCCTCGCCGGACCGGCCGCCGCGCAGCTGCCGCCGC
>NZ_NHSK01000202.1 GCF_016653355.1 Rhodoplanes elegans
AGAAGCTGGTGGTCGAGGGGCTTCTCGACCAGCCGCGCGTGAAGGTGACGGAGCTGGACCTGGAGCCGGATCCCGGTGCCGCCGCCATGGCGGCGGCGATCGCGGCGGCCGGCTCGGGCGGCGGTGGCGGTGGCGAGGGCTGAGAGCAGGAGCAAGCGATGAGCAGCACGACGACGAACGACACGGTGCAGTACCGGATCACGACGCCGCGGCCGATCGGCGGGCGCATGCGCAGGGTCGGCGAGGTGGTCGCCCTGACGCCGCGTGAGGCCGAGGCCGAGCTGCCCTGGGGCGGGCTCGAGTTGGAGGTCGCGGGCACGGCGGCGCCGGCGCAGGCCGGACCGGTCGCCCTGGAAGCCGCAGCGGCATCGTCCCCGGCTGCCCCGACGGACGGGCCCGGTCGCAAACGGACCTCGAAGGCGATCTGAGATGGTCGAGCGGACGTTGCGCACGGGTGTCGAGCGCGGGACCGGACGCATGCTGCGCGGCCGCGCCCACGCCGAGCAGTCGGTGCGCATCATCTTCTCGACCTTCCTCGGCACCGAGCTGATGCGGCTCGACTTCGGGTCCGATCTCAGAGCGCTACGCGGCGAGAACCTCACCGCCGTCAACGTGCTTCGTGCCTATGCGGCACTGGTCCACGCCGTGCACACCCAAGAGCCGAACATCCGCTTCACCAAGATCCAGCCGTCGCTCGCCAACGGCCGCGACGGTGCCATCGCCTTCGTCCTGTCGTACCTGCACTTCCCGTACGGGCATCTCGGTGATTACTCGGTGAGCGAGGCGGCCGACATGCGGGTGCCGGTGACGGCGCTCGCGCGGGGCACGGGGGCCGTGTCATGATCCCTCTCGACGCTTGGCGTCTGCCTCATCCGGTCGTCGTCCGCGAACTCGACTTCGAAGCCCGGCTCGCTGCCCGGCTGGCACAGGTCGCGGCGGAGTGGGAAGAACTCCGCGCAGAACATCCCGAGCTGCCGCCGCTCGACGCGATCAACCTCACGTCCGATCCCGGCAACAAGCTCCTGCGCAATGCCGCGTTCGGCGACCTCTTGTTCGTCGCCGAGCTGAACGACACGGCTCGCGTCGTGCGGGTCGCTGACTTCGCGTCCGGCTCGGACCTCGACCTGCATGCCCGCGAGGTCGGATTGGAGCGCGCCGAGGGCGAGCTCGACGCGCGCCTGCTCGATCGCATCAAGACACGCCGGCGCGGCTCTTCGGCTGCCGGGCCGGATTACTGGTACGAATGGCACGCCATGACGGCCTCGACCCGCGTCGCCGAGGTGGCGATCGCCGAGCGCGGCGGGGGACTGATCGACGCGGTGGTCCGGTCGACCGACAATGGCGGGGTGCCCGACCAGGCGCTGCTCGACACGGTCGCGGCGGTGCTGACCTCGCGGGCGGTGCGGCCGCGCTGCATCCGCCTGCGCGTCGTCGCACCGGTGGTGCGCCCGGTCGCGATCGCGGCCGAGGTGACGCTGCGGCCCGAGGCGCTCGACGAAGTCTTCGTCCAGGCGCGTGATGCCTTTCCTGCGGCGTTTGCGGCCGACAGCAAGCTCGGTCGCGACCTCACCATCGACTGGATCAAGGGCCAGCTGATGCCGGCCGGAACCTACGCCGTGGCGGTGACGTCGCCGCCGGCCGACGTGATCGTCGCTCCCGACGAGCTGATCGTCGCGTCCGCGATCGACATCACGCTCGCCCCCGGGAGGGCGTCGTGAGCCTGGTCGCCGAGCAACTCACCGGCAACGATCCGTACGAGCGGACGATGGCGCGCGCCCTGGCGACGCGCGACCGTCTCGCCGTGGAGATCCCGCGGCTCGGCACCATCGGGGTGACCGAGTTCCCGGACGACTGGCTGCCCTGGCTGGTGATCCATTACGGGCTCGAAGAGATCGCGCCCTATGTGGGTGACCTCTTGCGCACCCTGAAGGAGGGTCGTTCCTGGCAGCGGATCGTCGGTACGCCGGCCGCCACCGAGGATTTCGTGCTCGCCTGGCTCGGCGTCGAGGGCCTCGACGTGCCGGACGGCTACGGCGGAGCCGGCGCTGTCGAGGAGGAGCGCGTCGACGACGTCAAATGGTACGTCTATCAGCTCGCTCTGACCGGTCCGGTCGCCCTTCCGACGGTGCGTCGCCTGGTCGCCGCCGACCGGCTGTCGCACAACGCCGGGACCGAGCTGCGCCGCATCTACGGCGGCTACGACATTCGCCCGATGCGTCTCGACGGCGTCCGTCTCGACGGCGGCATGCTCGACGACTGGTCGGGCATCCATCTCCCCGGCATCGAGCCGAAGGTCTCGTTCGGCAGCTGGCACGGCGCCGTCGTCGACGTCGGCCCCGCCGTGCTCGCCGGATCGATCGACTGGCACGTCGCGACGGCGCGGTTCGAGGAAGGCTTCATCCTCGATCGTTCCATCCTCGAAAACGAGAAGATCGAGCCGACGGTCGTGCGGATCGAGCAATCGTCGATCACGGAGACGATCGCTCTGTCCCGGCCGGCCCCCATGCCGTGGCCACCGTTTCCGTGGCCGGCCGTCGCGTGGAGCGACGTGGATTCGTTCGTGATCGGAGGTCCCGATGGCAATGCTGGTTAACCGCGGCCGCGCCGGTCTGGCCGCGGCCTTGAAGGACCGCGCGATCCACATCGCCTGGGGCCGCGGGATGGCGTGGTGGGGCTCCACCGCGATCGTGCAGAGGACGTTCGGGGGAACCCCGCAGCGGATCACGCTCGACCACGCGCCGATCACCTCGGTCGTGGTGCGCGACCAGGCGGGGTCTCAGGTGTACGCGGCCGGCGACGACTACACCTACGACCTCCAGTCCGGGATCGTCTCACGGGTCAACAGCGGCCAGATCCCGGCCGGCGCCACGGTTCAGGTGGAGGCCGTCTACGGCACCCCGAGCGTCACGGCCGACGATACCGCTTTGGTCGACGAGGTCGGTCGCCGCGTCGCCTCGTCGGTCGAGTTCGTCGTCCCGGATCCCGACGGGAGCATCGTCACGCCGGGCGGCCAGCGGTGGACCGCCTCGACCGAGGCGACGCGCTACCTCTTCGTCTCGGTGCTGTTCGATTTCCTGGAGGCGGCCGACGAGATCATCCGCGAGGTCGGTCTGTTCGTCGACACCGTCCGGGGCGCCGGCGTGCCGGTCGGTCGCGCCTACCTGGTCCCCGCGGACGTCGCGACGCCCGGCTACCTGATGATGATCGACCGGCCGCCGGCACTCCAACGCTCACCGAGCGATCGGAAGGGCTACTCCTACGTCATGGTGATCTGAGATGCCGACCGATCCCCGCACGACCCTGCCCACCTACATCAACACCTTCGACCGCGCGAAGGGATTCCAGGCGCTGGCGTTCCATTACGACCGCTTTCTGCTCGGTCACGAACTCAACGTCGCACAGGACATCGAGCGCGACCGGGTGCGCGCGATCGGAGACGCCTTCTGGCGCGACGGAACGCTGATCTCGGGCGGCAAGATCGTCCTCGGCCCGATCGTCGCCAACACCGTGGAGGCGCGGCTCGACGCCGCGAAGGTCTATATCCGCGGCTCGATCCACGACATCGACGCCCGGGTGTTCATCATTCCGGCGGTCGGCGTCGTGTTCGTCGGGATCAGGCTGCGAACCTACACGGTCACGAACGAGGATGACCCGACCCTGAAGGGGCTCGCGCCGTCGACCCGGGCGCAGGGCGAGCCCGGCGCGTCGGCCCTGGTGATGAAGGGAAAGTGGGGCTGGAACGGCGACGGCGAGGACGGCGACTTCTTCCCGATCTACACGATCCGGGACGGCGTGCTCGACACCGACACGCCGACGATCGACGACTCGTGGCTGAACCTGCTGGCGCGTTACGACCGCGAAGCTCACGGCGGCTATGTGGTCGAGGGTTTCCGGGTGCAGGCGCTCGGCTTCGACGGCACCCACCAGACCTTCACGGTCTCGGAAGGCACGATCAACGTGTGGGGCTTCAAGCGGACGCGCCCGGCGGCATTCCGCATGCGCATCCCGGAGGAGCCGGAGATCCAGCTGATCGACGACGAGCCGCATGCTGTCGGTTCCGGCGAGCAGACGATCGCGGTGCGGTTCGCGCCGATCGCCGAGGTGGTCGAAGTGACCATCATCGCCGAGAAGACGGTGACGCTCACGCACGGCGCCTACAGCGGCGTGTCGGACGCGCTGCCGGATCCCACCGTCCTGTCCATCTCGGAGGTGAAGCAGGGCTCGACCACCTACGCCGCGACCACCGATTATCGCCTCACCGGCGCTGCGGTCGACTGGTCGCCCGGCGGTGCCGAGCCGGCGCCCGGGTCGACCTACACGATCAAGTACCGCTATCTCGCCTCGGCGACCCCGACCGCCGTGACGGCGACGACGTTCAAGATCACGGGCGCTGCGGACGGCACCGTCTGCTACGTGAAGTATCGGATGAAGCTGCCCCGATACGACGCCATCGTGGTCGACCAGGCCGGCACGATCTCGTATCTGAAGGGGATCAGCTCGCTCTATGCGGCGCAACCGCTGCAGGTCGCCGCGACGCTGGTGAAGCTCGCCGACGTGAGGAACAACTGGGGCGGGACGCCGGCCGTCACCCAGGTCGGCACCATCCGGATGCCGTTCGCCGATCTGCGTGATCTCGAATCGATGGTCGGCGACCTCTATGCGCTGGTCGCCGAGGAGCGGCTGCAGCGCGACGTCGATCGCAAGGAGGTCTCGTCGAAGCGCGGCGTGTTCGTCGATCCGTTCCTCGACGACGACATGCGCGACCAGGGCGTTCCGCAGACCGGTGCCATCTTCGGCGGGTTCCTCTGGTTGCCGATCACGCCGACCGTCACGACGCTGCCGCTCGCCGCCGTGTCGCTCGGGGGAACCGACGAGTTCCTGTTCCAGCAGAGCCTGATCACCGGCGAGACGCGGATCAATCCCTACGCGGTGTTCGGGCGTCCGGCGACCGACGTGACGCTCGACCCCTCGGTCGACCTCTGGACCGAGGTCATCGACCTCTGGACCTCGATCACCACGGCGCGCAACGTCCAGACGCACGGCTGGACCGAGGGCGGCACCCTGGTCGGGCAGTCCACCGAGGTCACCGAGCGGATCCTGTCGACGACCGAAAAGCTCGAGACGATCCGGTCGCGCCAGGTCGAGTTCACGGTCCGGAAGTGGGGGCCGCACGAGCTGCTGACCAAGGTCACCTTCGACGACATCGTCGTGACGCCGACCGGGACGATCCGGGCCGACGAGACCGGCACGGTCCGGTCGAGCTTCACGATCCCGGCCGGCGTGCCGTGCGGCGTCAAGCACGTCGCTTTCGAAGGGCTCGGCGGATCGAGCGCGAACGCGCTCTACACGGCCTATGGCTGGAAGACGACGGTCAGCCACGAGCGCACGACGCTCACGATCAATTACTGGTCCAGCCCCGATCCGGTAGCGCAGACCTATCGCCTCGCCGAGCCGCGCCAGATCGACGGCGTCGACATCAAGGTGACGAAGGTCGGCGATCCCACCAAGCCCGTGCGGGTCCAGCTCCGCGAGGTCGAGCTCGGCATGCCGACCGAGAAGGTCGTGGCCGAGGCGCTCCTCGACATGCGCACCGTCACCGTGGTGGACGTCCTGTCGACCAATCCCCGTCAGGAGAGCGATTGGACCACGGTGCGGTTCGAGACGCCGGTGACCGAGCGAGAGGATCGCAGCTACGCGGTCACGCTGCTGACCGCCGACCCGCTGCATTCGGTCGCCATCGCCGATCTCGGCGGGTTCGATCAGCTCTCCGGGTGGGTCACGTCCAACGCCTTCCCGAACGGCACCTTCGTGGACGGTCAGGACGGCCGGACCTGGCTCGCGAAGCCGGGTCGCTCGCTCGTCTTCCGCCTGCGCGGCAAGAAATACGCCCCGACGACGCTCACCGTCGAGGCCGGCACGATGACGGTGACCAACTGCACCGACCTGTTGCCGCTGCTCGCTTACGAGCGCCCCGAGCATACGGCGATCGAGATCGAGTTCGAGACCCCGGACGGCGCCAAATACGTGACCGGCCCGGCCGTCAATGTCGAGCTTCCTTCCGCCGTGACCGGCGACGTCAAGGTCCGCCTCCGCCTCATCGGTACGGCGGCGCTGTCGCCCTTGCTGATGCCGTACATTCAGGTGGTCGCCGGCGCCCTCCAGGCGACCGGTGACTATGTCGGCCGGGCCTTCCCGTGCGGCACCGACGGGAAGATCCGAGCCATCATGGACGTCTATCTCCCCTCGACGGCGACCGCCGGGATGTCGGCGCAGACCGGGATCAGCGGCGGCTCCCCGGTGTGGACCCCGATGTCGCTCGAACGGGCGACGCCGCTCGGCGACGGGTGGGAGGAACGCCAGTACGTGCTCGACCACATCTCGATCGCCGAGACGCGTGTGAAGGCGGTGTTGACCGGGGGCCCCGGCGCCCGCGCGCGAGGACGTGGCTTGCGCGCCGTCGCGGTCCCGTCGACCACCGGAGCGTAGGCGATGATCGACGCCAGCACGCCGCGCAGAGGCTATCCGCTGCCGCACGAGCAGAACGTCGCGTTCGAGGACGCCAAGCGGCTCAAGACGGCGCTCGGCAGGATCGACGAGGACATGCAGGCGGCGCTCGACCGAGAGCCGCCTGCAGCCTCCGAGACCGCCGCCGGGCGCGTGCGGCTCGCGACCGCGGCCGAGATGACGGCCGGCATGGACGCGCATGCTGTGCCCGCCGTGGCCCGCGTCGCGGCCTTCGTCGCGCAGAGGATCGCCGATCTGGTCGGCACGGCGCCGGCCGCGTTGGACACCATCGTCGAGATCGCGGAAGCGCTGAAGGACAACCCGGCCGTGATCGACGCGCTGCAAGCCGCGATCGCCACCAAGGCCGACGCCTCGGCCGTCGTGAACAAGGCCGGCGGCCAGATCCTCACCGGCGGGTTCGCGGCGGTCAGCTTCGACGCCGGGACGAAGTCGAGCGGCACGTTCACGCCCGACGTTGCGCTCGGCAACATTCAACGCGTCGCCAACGGTGGGGCTCACGCACTCGCCCCTCCGGCCGGAGATTGCTCGATGTGGCTCCGCTACACGAACGTCGCCGGGGCCGGCGCTCTGACGACGGCCGGGTTCAGCCTGACGACCGGGAGCTTTTCGACCGCGGTCGGCGCGCGGCACATCGTCTACATCGCCAAGATCGACGGCGACAGTCACGTCCATATCGCGAAGGTTGCCGGATGACCTTCCCGTTCCCGTTCGCCGCCGCGGCGCGGGTCACGCCGGACCCGTTCACCTTCCCGAGCAAGGTCAACGTCGCCGTCAGCACGCCGACGGCCAGCGATGTGATCACGCCGACCGGCTACGACACGGGCATCTTCGCGACCGCCGATAACGGCGCCGAGCTGTCGATCGCCGGCGGGGCGTGGTCGACGCTGCCGCAGCTGATCAGCCCCGGCCAGACCATCCAGGTTCGCGTGACCAGCTCCGGAGGTTGGTCGACCGCCAAGATGAGCACGGTCAGCATCGGCGGCCGGACCGCGACCTTCACTGTCACGACCGGAACCGTGACCGGTGGTGCCTGGGACACGGGATGGACGGCCGGGAGCTGGACCTTCACCACTCCGACCTTCTTCAGTTGGGTCCGTGTTCAGATTTGGGGTCCGGGTGGCGGCGGTGGCGGCGGCGGCTCGGGTTGGTACTCGGGCTACGGCGGTGTCGCAGGTGGAAATGGTGCAGGCGGCGGCGTCGCGCAGTTCAACGGTGGGCCATATGTGACGGGTGGCGGCGGTGGTGGCGGCGGCTACTACACGTCACCGGGCGGCGCAGGCGGGTCTGGCATCGGCAGCGGCGGCGACAGCAACGTGACTGGTGGCGGCGCGGGCGGTGGCTATGGCGGCCCCGGCGGACCGGCCACCGGCGGCGGCTTCGGCGGCTGGAACGCGGGTTCAAGCGGCGGGTACGGCGGAGCCGGCGGTTATCTGGTCAAGACCTATTATTGGGGCCAGCTTGCCCCGTCGACTTCGTGCCCCGTCTATGTGCAGGGCCCCGGTGGCGGTGGTGGGGGAGGCTCCACTGGCGTCTCCGACGGTGGCTGGGGCGGGACCGGCGGGTACGGCCGCGTCTACATTGATTGGGGTTGATGATGATTGAGCACGGATACGCCCTGGTCGGTCCGGCCGGCGTCGAGATCGCCTGGTGGCCGACGATCCCGGATCGCATCGACCTGCCCAGCGCCGGGTTGGTGATCTTGAGCGCGGCCGAGGGGTGGTCCTACGCCGACCACGCCATCGTCGCCCGCGACCGGACGGTTGCCGACCCGCCCGACACCGGGACCGCAACGTTGCCGCTCCTGTCACGGCGCCAGGTGCTGTTCGGCCTGTTCGAGGACGGCTTCATCACGCTCGCGGAGTTCGAGGCAAGCGCGACGGCCGTGCCGGCCTCGATCGCCGCCATCATCGCCGCCGCGCCGGGCTTCGACGACGCCTCGAAGGCGCGCGAAAAGGTGCGGTTTCTCACGATGGAATACGCCCGGCGCGATCACCCGCTGACCCTGATGCTGCAAGCCAGCCGACCCGGCACAACCGATGCCGAGGTCGACGCCATGTGGCTGCGTTGGGCGGCGCTCTGATCGCCGAGATGTCTCGGGTAACGACGCTACCAGACGAAGTTCTGAGCCTTCGCTTCCTCGCTCGGCTCGGCTCGGGCGAGCTGATCTCGCAGGACCACTAACGCGGGACCGACAGAATGAAGGGCTCGCAGCGCATGGAACTCCGAGTTCGGGAGGAGAAGAGCCTCGGCCAGAGACTCCACGTTGCGAACGACGTTGTTGATCGCTGCGCTGAGCTCATGCGTCATCTCGACCAGGTCGGTCAGACAGGCGAACTCGGATATCACCGTTTTAACGATGGTCGGGGCTGTCGCTGCCGTCGCCTGCTGCACGGCCCTGACGACAGCGTCGAAGTGAGTGGCGAGAGGAACCGGAAGAACAATGCTCGTCATCGCAATCCCGCCGCTGACGCCTGTCAGCGGCCCGACAAATTGGAGTAGCCCCTAATTTCGCGTTCGATTCTGGCTCCCGTCAAGGGGCGTTCGAACGGCTTGCGAAGGGGTTCCGATGGCCGCCCTCACAAAGAACCACGGCGTTCGCTTCATCGACGCCGGCGAGGACGCCCGCACCGTCCAGGTGCCGGACTTTTCCACAATCACCATCGTGGCATCGGCCGACGAGGCTAACCCGGCGACCTTCCCGCTGGAGACCAATGTCCATCTGTACGGCGACGAGGCCGAGCGGATCGCCAAGCTCGGCGACGCTGGCGAGTTGTCGCCGGCGATCGACGACATCCTGGCCGAGGGCGTGAGCCCCAGCATGATCGTTCGCCGGGTCGAGAAGAAGACGACCCGCAACGAGATGCTGGGCTCGGTGATCGGCGATCCGTCCGACCGCACCGGCCTGTGGGGCCTGCTCGACGCGCGCGCCCAGACCAGCGTGCGGCCCGGCCTTATCGTCTGCCCCGGCTTCTGCAACGACAGCCCGATCGGCGCCACCACGGTGGAGATGACCAATCAGGGCTCGGGTTACACCGAGGCGACCGTGACGTTCACGGCCGCTGGCGCCCAGGTGGTGCCGAAGGGCACGGCCGTGATCCAGGGCGGCAAGGTGGTGGGCGTCACGATCGACGACGCCGGCTTCGGCATCCCCAACACCGTCACCATGGCGATCACGGGCGACGGGTCGGGCGCGGCCGGCACGGTCGCGACCGGTCCGGTCGCTAACCCGGTGGCGCTCGCCATGAGCGCGGTCGCCAAGCGGCTGCTCGCCGTCGGCATCTGCGACGCACCGAACCTGTCGCGCACCGAGGCGGCGCTGTGGGCCGAGCGGCTCCGGCGCGACAACGGGCGCTATCTCTACGCCATCGACCCGGCGGTGCGGCGCTTCGCCGTCCTCGACGGCTCCGACGACACGATCCTGACCCGGCCGGCCTCGACCACGGTCGCGGCGCTGTTCGCCAAGCGCGACCGCGAGCGCGGCGGCCCGTACTGGTCGCCGGAGAACCAGACCTCCTCGGCGATCGTCGGGGTGGCGCGGCCGATCAGCTACTACGACGGCGAGATCGACCACGAGGCGAACTTCCTGATCAATGCCGNCGCGAGCGCGGCGGCCCGTACTGGTCGCCGGAGAACCAGACCTCCTCGGCGATCGTCGGGGTGGCGCGGCCGATCAGCTACTACGACGGCGAGATCGACCACGAGGCGAACTTCCTGATCAACGCCGGCGTCAACACGTGGATCGAGGGCAAGGAGCTGTTCGGCTCCGAGACGCTGTCGAACGACACCAACTGGCGCTTCGTCAACAAGGTGCGGACCGAGAACGCGATCCGCGCCAGCCTGCCGGCGGCGCTGCGCAAGTGGCGCGGGGAGCTGTTCACGGCCCACAACGCCCTGATGATCGTCAAGACGATCGAGTATTTCCTCGAGGAGCTGGTCGCGCTGGGTGTCGTCGTCGGCTTCACGCGCTACTTCGACCGGCGGCTCAATCCGAACACCAACATGCGGCAGGGCATTCTGCGCATCGAGCTGCCGCACGAGAACACGCCGATCATCTCCGACCTGCAGATCGGCATGCGGCCGTATCTCGCCGCCTTCGACATCCTGGCGGCCGACATCCAGCAGGCGCTCGGCAACCTCACCCCGGTCACCGGCTCGGCCTGAACCGGCTCGGCCCGGGCGTCGGGCGCGGCGTAAAGGAGAAGCTCCATGGATTTCGTCCGCCTCGCCGGCAACCTCTACTGCGAGGACGTCAACGGCTGGCTGGCGCTGAGGCGCTACAAGCTGCCGTTTCCCAAGGTGAAGACCGAGAACCACCTGCCGGGCGGCGGCGTGATGGAGCTCGACGTGCCGATCGGCGCCATCGATCCGCTCACCCTGTCGTTCGACCTGGTCGGCGCCAACCCGGCGACGCTGGGCCAGTTCGGCATGCGGCTCTCGCAGCGCCGGCTCTACACGATCTACGAGCTGATCACCGACGAGAAGTCCGGCGTGAAGCGCGAGCGCATCGTCACGATGCGGGGCCTGTTCTCGGAGGGCGACGCCGAGGAGATGAGCGGCCGCGGCCTGAAGGGCTACGGCTACCAGATCAAGGCGATCACCGACTACGAGGACGTGATCGAGGGCTACGGCATCGTCGCCCGCTTCTCGTTCTGGACCAACACCTGGCAGGGCTACAACATCGACGTCGGCTCCGAGGAGAACCGCATCCTGCGGATCTCGGGCTGAGGCCCTCCCGTCTCGACGCCCCGGTGAAGCGGTTTTGATGCCCGTTCAAGGAGCCCCCCGATGGACCTTCCCGACCCGATCGCCACCGCGCCGAGCCTCGCGCCCGTCGCACCGCCGCCCGGCTCGCCCGACGCGGCCCGCCGCGCCGGGGGCGCTGCGTCCGCGGCTGCGCCCGCGGCGCCGGC
>NZ_NHSK01000203.1 GCF_016653355.1 Rhodoplanes elegans
CCCAGACGCTCGCCGCCCGGGCCGCGGCAGCGGGATCTCGCTCGCCGGCATGCCGGCGACGGTGCCGGCGACCGAAACGGCGCCGGGCTCTTCGGGCGCACTCGCGATGGTCGGGGGGACCGTGGCGGTCGTAACTGGGTCCGCGGCTTCGATCGGCGGCAGCGTTCGCGGGTCCGCCGAAGCGACCGGCGCCAGGGCCGGCCGCGCCGGCTCGGCCCCGGCCGGCGGCCGGAACGTGCCCGCGGCGGCGCTCGGCGGCACCGCCATCAGGTCGCCGAGCTCCGAGCCGCCGGGGCTGCGCTTCGCCTGGATCGCCGCGACCGACCCGGTGAGGTCCTCGACTTGGCTTTCGAGCTTGGCGACCCGGCCGGCGAGCGTGTCGCGGTCGGCCTGGAGCGCCCGCACCGTCTCCGCGAGACGCTTCGCCTCGCGCTCCGCCTCGAAGGCGCGCAGGACGGCCTGGTTGGCCGCCTCGTGGATGGCCTCGCCCTGCACGGCGACCGGCGCCGGTGTCGCTGTCGCCACGGCGGTGGCGACGCGCCGTTCGCCCATCTGCGATTGGGCCGCCAGGACGGCGACGGCCAGCGCACCGCATGCGGTGAGGCCCCAGACGACGGTTCGCAGCAGCGGGCTCGTCCCGCCGCCCTCGTCGCCGTCGTCCAGGAAGGATTGCCGGGCCACGTCCGTCATGTCGCCTTAAAACTACGAATCGACTGACGAAAACCTACCAGAATTCGGTCGCGCCCGCCGTGTCCGGCAGGCACCGGTTCCGACTTTTCGGGGGGCTTTCGGCAGGCTATGAGGGCGCATTCGTCCGGGGCCGGGGCCCCGGACCCGACCAGGGGGCCTCATGTCGGCGCGATCCTGCCTGACCGTCGTTCTCGCCGCGGGCGAGGGTACGCGCATGCGCTCGTCGCGCCCGAAGGTGCTGCATGCGATCGCCGGCCGCCCGCTGGTCGGCCACGTGCTCGCCGCCGTGCAGGCGACCGGCAGCCGCGTCGCCGTGGTGGTCGGGCCGAACGCCGACGCCGTCACGGCCGCCGTGACCGCGCAGGTGCCCGACGCCGCCGTGTTCATCCAGGCCGAGCGCCGCGGCACCGCGCATGCCGTGCTGGCCGCCCGGGCCGCCCTGGAGGCGGGCGCCGACGACATCCTGGTCGCCTTCGCCGACACGCCGCTGATCCGGCCCGAGACGCTCGCGGCGCTGCGCGCCCCGCTCGCCGCCGGCGCCGCCGTCTCGGTGCTGGGCTTCCGCCCGGCCGATCCGACCGGCTACGGCCGCCTCGTCACGACGGGCGACGACCTCGTCGCCATCCGCGAGGAGAAGGACGCGAGCGCCGGCGAGAAGGCGATCCGCCTGTGCAATGCCGGCCTGATGGGGATCTCGGGAGCGCATGCGCTGGCGCTGCTCGATCGCATCGACGCCAACAACGCCAAGGGCGAGTTCTATCTCACCGACGTGGTCGAGCTCGCCCGCAAGGCGGGTCTTCGCGCGGTCGTCACCGAGGCCGCGGACGACAGCGAGGTGTTGGGGGTCAACACCCAGGCGCAGCTCGCCGAGGTCGGCGCCGTGCTGCAGCAGCGGTTGCGGACCGCGCTGCTCGATGCCGGCGTCACCATGGCGGCGCCCGAGACCGTGCACCTCGCGTGGGATACCCGCATCGCGCGCGACGTGACGATCGAGCCCTATGTGGTGTTCGGCACCGGCGTGAGCGTGGCGGAGGGGGCCGTCATCCGTGCCTTCTCGCATCTGGAGGGCGCGACGGTCGGGCCCGGCGCGACCGTCGGCCCCTATGCGCGCCTGCGGCCCGGCGCCGTGCTGGAGCGCGACGTCCACATCGGCAACTTCGTCGAGATCAAGGCCGCAACCGTCGAGGCCGGCGCCAAGGCGAACCACCTCACCTATATCGGCGACGCCCGCATCGGGGCGAAGGCCAACATCGGGGCCGGCACCATCACCTGCAACTACGACGGCATTCTCAAGCACAAGACCGACATCGGGGCCGGCGCCTTCATCGGCTCGAACTCCTCGCTCGTCGCGCCCGTGAAGATCGGCGACGGTGCCTATGTCGGCTCCGGGTCGGTGATCACGGCCGACGTTCCCGCCGACGGTCTCGCCGTCGCCCGCGGCAAGCAGTCCGTCAAGGAAGGCTGGGCGGCGCGCTGGCGCGCCGTCATGGCCGCCAAGAAGGCGGCCGCCAAGAAGAAGTCGTGATCGGGGCGCAGAGGCGCTGCGTCGCCGGCCCGGCCCCGGGCCGGCCCACGAGGGCAGCATGACACCGACCATCCGGCCCGCCGCCGCCGAGGACGAGGATTCCGTCGTCGCCCTGTGGCGTGCTTGCGGCCTCACGGTGAGCTACAACGACCCGGCCGCGGACTTCCGCTTCGCCCGGGCCGGGGCGGCCTCCGAGGTGCTGGTCGGAACCGACGATGCCGGCCGGATCGTCGGCACCGTCATGGTCGGGCACGACGGCCACCGGGGGTGGCTTTACTATGTCGCCGCCGACCCCGAGTCGCGCGGCCGGGGCATCGGCCGCGCGATGGTCGCGGCGGCCGAGGCGTGGCTGCGCCGTCGTGGTGTCGCGAAGGCTCATCTGCTGGTGCGGGAGACAAATACCGGGGTGGTCGCCTTCTACGAGCAGCTCGGCTTCGCGACGGCACCGCGGGTGATGATGGCCAAGTGGTTGAACGCGCCGCCATAGTCGCCGGGGCGGTGGACTGCGCGTCGCAGCCCTCGGGACCGGGCGGCGGCCGACGATCTCCAGGTCCTGCCAGGGGGCCGGTCACGCGCCGCTCCGCCGGGCCCTCCTGCCGCAGAAAGGTGTAGCCTCCCATGTGTGGAATCATCGGAATTCTCGGGCGCGAGGCGGTCGCGCCGCGGATGGTCGACGCGCTCAAGCGGCTCGAGTACCGCGGCTACGATTCGGCCGGCGTCGCCACCCTGGAGCACGGCCACCTGACGCGCCGCCGCGCCGAGGGGAAGCTCAAGAACCTGGAGCACCGGCTGGAGCATGAGCCGCTCGCCGGCACCATCGGCATCGGCCACACCCGCTGGGCGACGCACGGCCGGCCGAACGAGACGAACGCGCATCCGCATGCCGGTAAGCGGGTCGCTGTCGTCCACAACGGCATCATCGAGAACTTCAACGAGCTGCGCCACGAGCTCCAGGGCAACGGGGCGAGCTTCGTCACCGAGACCGACACCGAGGTGGTGGCGCACCTCGTCGACCACCTGATGGCGACCGGGCTGTCGCCGGTCGCCGCCGTCAAGGCGGCGCTGCCGCGGCTGCGCGGCGCCTTCGCGCTCGGCTTCCTGTTCGAGGGCGAGGAGGATCTGCTGATCGGCGCGCGGCGCGGCTCGCCGCTCGCGGTCGGCCACGGCGACGGCGAGATGTATCTCGGCTCCGACGCCATCGCGCTCGCGCCCTTCACCTCGACGATCAGCTATCTCGAGGACGGCGACTGGGTGGTGCTGAAGCGCGGCGGCCTCCAGGTCTACGACGAGACCGGCGCGCCGGTGAACCGGGCCACGATGAAGTCGGCCGCCTCGGCCTTCCTGGTCGACAAGGGCAACTACCGCCACTTCATGGCGAAGGAGATCCACGAGCAGCCCGAGGTGGTCGGGCACACGCTGGCGCACTATGTCGACTTCGCCAACGAGCGCGTGGTGCTCCCGGATCTGCCGTTCGACTTCCGGACCGTGCAGCGCGTCACCATCGCGGCCTGCGGCACCGCCTATTACGCCGGCCTGACCAGCAAGTACTGGTTCGAGCGATTCGCCAGGCTGCCCGTCGAGATCGAGATCGCCTCCGAGCTGCGCTACGGCGACGCCCCGTTCACGCCCGGCGACCTCTCGGTGTTCGTCTCCCAGTCGGGCGAGACCGCCGACACGCTGGCGACGCTGCGGCACGCCAAGGCGAACGGCCACCACGTCGTCTCGGTCGTCAACGTCCCGACCTCGACCATCGCGCGCGAGAGCGACGTCGTGATGCCGACGCTCGCCGGTCCCGAGATCGGCGTCGCCTCGACCAAGGCCTTCACCTGCCAGCTGGTGGTGCTGGCCTGTCTCGCCATCGCAGCCGGCCGTGCCCGCGGCAATCTGTCCGAGGACGACGAGCGCCGCCTCGTGCGGGCCCTGATCGAGGTGCCGCGCCACATGACGGCGGCGCTGGCGCTCGAGCCGGAGGTCGAGAAGCTCGCCCGCGACATCGCCAAGAGCCGCGACGTGCTCTATCTCGGCCGTGGGACCAGCTTCCCGCTGGCGCTGGAAGGCGCGCTGAAGCTCAAGGAAATCTCCTATATCCATGCCGAGGGCTACGCGGCCGGCGAGCTCAAGCACGGGCCGATCGCGCTGATCGACGAGACGATGCCGGTGATCGTCATCGCCCCGCACGACCGCGTCTTCGAGAAGACCGTGTCGAACATGCAGGAGGTCGCCGCCCGCGGCGGCAAGATCATCCTGCTCACCGATCCGCAGGGCCTCGCCGAGGCGGCGGTCGAATCGCTCGCCACGCTGGTGCTCCCGCACATGCCGGCCTCGGTCACGCCGATGGTCTATGCGGTGCCGGTGCAGATGCTCGCCTACCATGCGGCCGTCATCATGGGCACCGACGTCGACCAGCCGCGCAACCTCGCCAAATCGGTCACGGTCGAATAGATTCGACGGCGATCGCCGGGCCGCGCGCACCGCGCCGCGCGGCCGACCGCGAAGACAGGGCCGACGACCGTGACCGACACGCCGAAGCCGCCCGCGGACCCGCACATCGGGGCGTCGCACTCAGGGGCGTCCAAGTCGACCGACAAGCCGCTCGTGCACCCGACGCCGTCGCTCGGGGGCGGCGCGCGGCTGCGAAACTACTTCCTCACCGGCCTCGTCGTCGCCGGGCCGGTCGCCATCACGCTGTGGCTGACCTGGTCCTTCGTCACCTGGGTCGATGCGCTGGTGCAGCCCTTCATCCCGATGCAGTACCGGCCCGAGACCTATCTGCCCTGGCGCATCCCGGGCACGGGCCTGATCATCGCGTTCCTGGCGCTGACCATGCTGGGCTTCTTCACGGCGAACCTGGTCGGTCGCACGCTGGTCGAGTTCGGCGAGCGGCTGCTCGATCGCATGCCGCTCGTGCGCTCGCTCTACAAGGGCCTCAAGCAGGTGTTCGAGACGCTGTTCTCGGAGAGCGGCTCGAGCTTCCGCAAGGTGGCGCTGATCGAGTTCCCGTCGCCCGGCATGTGGTCGCTGGTGTTCCTTTCCGCCTCGCCGGGCCAGCAGGTCTCCGACCGGCTGCCGGCCGAGGAGCACGTCTCCTGCTTCATGCCGTGCACGCCGAACCCGACGACGGGCTTCTTCTTCTACGTGCCGAAGAGCCGGATCATCGAGCTCGACATGACGGTCGAGGCGGCCGCCAAGCTCGTCATGTCGGCCGGCATGATCCAGCCGAACGGCGACGGCCAGAAGAGGATCGCGGCGCTGGCTGCCGCGGCCCAGACCATCCAGGCGGCCGAGGCCGCCGGCAAGGCGGCGGCGGCCGAGCACGCCGCCGAAGATCGCGAGGGTGGCGACCGCGAGGGTGGCGACCGCGAGGGTGGCGACCGCGACAGCGACACGGCCCGCAAGGCCGCGGCCACGGCCGGTTGAGCAGGCGGCGGGCCGGGCGCGCATGGTTCAGGTCGTGGTGCCCGGCGTGCTGCCGTCCGATTCGCTCCAGCCGGAGTCGTTGCACGGTGTGCGTGCGGCCGAGGCGCTGAGCAGCCGCCTGCTGCTCACCCAGCTCGCCACGAGAGCCCTGGAGGATTGGTGCTGCGCCCGCGGCCTCGGCTCTGGCCGCATCACGGTGCGGCGGCACGACCAGCCGGCGCCCGCCGTGCTCGATCCCGACAGCCGGGCGGCACTCGGTGGCGATGCCCGCGGGACGACGCTGCGGCGGGTCGACATCCGGCTCGGCGGGATCGTGCTCGTCGATGCGGTGAACTGGTACTTCGCCGACCGCCTGACCGCGGCGATGCGCGAGCGCCTGTGCGGCGACACGCCGTTCGGCGAGGCGATCTCCGATTTGAAGCCGCGGCGACGGACCTTCCACGTCAGCGTCGCGCCGCCCGACGTGGTCGAGGCGGCGACCCGGGACGCCGGGCCGGACGCCGCGGCCGTCCACGTCTTCGAGCACCGCGCCGCGCTCGCCCTGCCGGACGGCAGGCCGGTCGCCGTGGTCCACGAGCGCTACCGGGCCGTGCTGGTGCGATAGCGCCTCTCGCCCGTGGAGGCCTTGGCAGAATTCGTCATTCCGGGGCGCGCCGAAGGCGCGAACCCGGAATCCAGCGGCGAGCTCGACAGTCTGGGCTGGATTCCGGGTTCGGCGCGGCGCGCCGCCCCGGAATGACCGAATAACGCAAAGCCCGCCAGTGGTGATTGGGCGTGCCGCGCCGGCGCGCCGATCACGCCTTGGCGTCGAGCAACGTCCTGGTCATCTCGTGGCCGGCCTTCATCACCCGCGCGTTGGCCGTGAACGTGTAGCTCGCGATCACCTGCTCGACAATCTCGCGGGTGAGGTCGACGGCGGGTGCCGCCACCATGCCGTTCGGATCGGCGAACGGCGCCTGCGGGTCCGGCGTCGGCACCGGCGGCTCGCCCGTGGTCGTTACGGTCGTCTGGGTGCCACCCGCCGCGGCCGCCGTCTGGTTCACCCGCAGCGGCGAATAGGCGCTCGGCTGGCCGGCCGGCACGGCGCCGGTCTTCCCGGGCAGCGCGCCGGTCGAGCGAACGTTCGCGATGTTGCTGGCCGACACCTCGACGCGGCGGACCGCCGCGGTCATGCCGGACAGTGCGATGGTGGCGATGGAACTCACGCGGGGCCTCGTGGCGGCGGATCGACGTCCGCCGAGTGGGCCACGCGACCCGCCAAGGGCGGGTTCACGCGGCCGCCGAAACGGGGGCCGCGTCTGTCACGATTTGTTAACGATGCGGTGCAGGGGCGAACCGGTCAGCGCTTGCTCGAGCGCTAGACCTGTCGCCGGTCGTGCTCCGCGAAGGCGGAGCACCCAGTACGCTGAAGCGCTTCGACGTCATGTCGGGCGTCGGTGGATACTGGGTCGTCCGCCTGCGCGGACGACGACCATCGAGAGGCCGAGATCGGGTCGAGCGCCGATCTGGTCACGGTTTCGCGTCAAGTCGCGCAGATCAGTCGAACAGCTTGTCGGCCGCCGTGATCACGCCGACATTCGGGTTCTCGCTGCAGTACTGGGCGAGCTTCTTGGTGTTCGCCTCGAGCCGCTCGGTGTCGATGATCGGCGGATCGTCCTCGTCGCGGTAATAGGCGTCGAGCCAGGCGAGCGTGATGGTGATGTCGTCCTTGCTGCTCGCCAGGAACTGCTTGCAGGAGAGCGTCGAGAGATCGAACTTTTCGGCCGAGGCCGGCGCCGCGAGGCCGATCACGAGGGCGGCGGCGAGCATCGCGGGCGAGAGACGTGCACGAGGGAAACGTCCGGGGGCGAAACGTCCGACGGAGAAACGTCCGATCATGGGCACAGGCTCCTGGTGAAAACGGACGACCATGCGTCGCCCGCTGCCTCGGACCGAGGCGGCACGCATTATGCTGAGAGTGCGGAGCTTCGTCCCTGGGGACCTGCGAAAAGTTCGCAACGGGCTGCGCACAAGCCCGTGATCGCGCGTCACCCGGCGCGGATCAGCCGCACCGCCTCGTCGCGGCCGAAGAGGTAGAGGAGGGTGCGCAGCGCCGCGCCGCGCTCGCCGTCGAGGCCGCCGTCGCGCTCCATAATCAGCTTGGCGTCGTCGCGCGCCGCCTGCAGCAGCTCGCCGTGCACCTCGATACGGGCGACCCGGAAGCCCGGCAGGCCGCTCTGTCGCGTGCCGAGCACGTCGCCCTCGCCGCGTAGCTTCAGGTCCTCCTCGGCGATGCGGAAGCCGTCCTCGGTGTCCCGCATGGTGGCGAGCCGCGCCTTCGCCGCCTCGCCGAGCGGCGCCTTGTATAACAGCAGGCAGGTCGATTTCTCCGAGCCGCGGCCGATGCGGCCGCGCAGCTGATGGAGCTGGGCGAGGCCGAAGCGCTCCGCGTGCTCGATCACCATCACGCTCGCGCGCGGCACGTCGACGCCGACCTCGATGACGGTCGTGGCGACCAGCAGCATGGTCTCGGCGGCGGCGAACTTCGCCATCGCCGCGTCCTTCTCGGTGCCGCGCATCTTGCCGTGCACGAGGCCGACCACGCCGTCGCCGAACACCCCCGACAGATCGCGAAAACGGTCCTGCGCGGCGGCGAGATCGATCGTCTCGGACTCCTCCACCAGCGGACAGACCCAGTAGACCTGCCGCCCCTCCGCAATGGCGCGGCCGACCGCCGCGACGACGTCGTCGACCCGGTCGAGCGCCACGGTGCGGGTGTCGATCGGCTTTCGCCCGGCCGGCTTCTCACGCAGCTCCGAGACGTCCATGTCGCCGAAATACGTCAACACGAGTGTCCGCGGGATCGGCGTCGCCGTCATCACCAGCACGTCGACGGCGCGGCCCTTCTGGGCGAGCGCGAGACGCTGATGGACGCCGAAGCGGTGCTGCTCGTCGACGACGGCGAGGGCGAGATCCTTGAACGCCACCTCGTCCTGGAAGATCGCGTGGGTGCCGACCAGGATGTCGATCTCGCCGTCGGCGAGCTTTTGCAGCGTCTCGGTGCGCTCGCGGCCGCGCTCGCGGCCGGTCAGGATGGCGACGCGCAGGCCGGCCGTCTCGGCGAGCGGTGCGATGGTCTTCAGATGCTGGCGCGCCAGGATCTCGGTCGGCGCCATCAGGGCGGCCTGGCTACCGGCCTCGACGGCGGCCGCGCAGGCGAACAGCGCGACGACCGTCTTGCCGGACCCGACGTCGCCCTGCAGCAGCCGCAGCATGCGCTCGGGCTTCTCCAGATCCGCCGCGATGTCCTGCACGGCCTTGGCCTGCGAGGCGGTGAGGGTCCAGGGCAGGGCGGCGCGCAGCTTCTCACGGATGCGACCATCGCCCGTGGTCGAGCGGCCGGCGGCCTTCTTCATGCGGGCCCGCATCATCATCAGCGCGAGCTGGCCGGCCAGGAGTTCGTCATAGGCGAGGCGCGACCACGCGGCCTTTTCCGGCGAAGCGTCGTCGGGCGTCGTAGGGCGGTGGACGCTGCGCAGCGCGTCTGCGAAGGCCGGGAACTTCCGCACCGCCAGGAACGCCGCGTCCTGCCATTCGGGCAGCGCCGGCACCTTTGTGAGCGCCGCCTCGACGGCGCGCCGCACGCCCCACGGCGACAGGCCCTCGGTCAGCGGATAGACCGGCTCGACGGCCGGCATCTTGGCGACGTCCTGCTCGGTGACGACGCGATCGGGATGCACCATCTGCAGCATCCCGTCATAGGTCGCGACCGTGCCCGACACCCACCGCGTCTCGCCCACGGGGAGGAGCTTCTCCATCACCTCGGGCCGCGCCTTGAAGTAGGTGATGATCAGGTCGCCGGTGCCGTCGCTCGCATAGATCAGATAGGGCGCACGCGAGCGGCCCGGCGCCGGCGGGCGATGGCGGTCGACCGTCACCAGAACGGTCGCGATCTGGCCGGGCTTGACGTCGCGCAGCAGCGGCCGCGCCCGCCGGTCGACCACGCCGGTCGGCAGGTGGAAGACGAGGTCGAGCACGCGGGGCTCGTCGCGGTCGAGCAGGCGGCGGTACAGCCGCTCGAACTTCGGCCCGATCCCCGTGAGGGTGGTCACCGGGGCGAACAGGGCATTGAGGGCGGTGGGTCTCACGGTCTTGTCCGGCGGCGGCCGTGCGAATGCTTGCACGGCGTGGATCGCTGCCGTATATCGCACCTCGGTCGGCAGTTCACCCAGGCGTCGCCGCCCCGGAAGGGGAGCTAAACCTGCCATCACGCTCCGCCACGGTCGACAACGTAGTCTTCGGACACCCTGTCCCGTGCCACGTCGAAGCCGGCGACCACGACGGTCCGTCAGGATCGGGCAAAAGCCCGGCACGGCGAGGATCAGGTGATGTCCCGTCAGACCTTTCCGTACATCGCGGACGACATGTCCGCGCTCGCCCGCGCCCTGAAGGGCGAGTTGTCCCGCGCCTTCGCCGCTAGCGGCGGCGAGCCGCCCGGCCATGTCGAGCTGCTCAACATGCTGGCGCGCGCCGCCGGCTGCCGCAACTTCCAGCATTTCCGCGCCCAGGCCGAAGCGCGCGAGCGGCTGGAGAACCCGGCTCCCCCGGTCCCGGCCGAGCCGCCCGTCGACTTCGTCAAGGTGGAGCGGGTCGCCCGCTACTTCGACGCCGAGGGCCGGCTGTCCCGCTGGCCCGGCAAGCACTCGGACCGGCTGCCTTGCCTGTGGGTGATGTGGTCGCGGCTGCCGGCCCGCACGGTGCTGACGGAGCCGGCCGTGAACGAAGCCCTGAAGGCCGCGCACCGGTTCGGCGACCACGTGCTGCTGCGCCGCGAGCTGGTCGATCTCGGCCTCCTCGTCCGCACCCCGGACGGCCGCGAGTACCGCCGCGTCGAGCAGGCCCCGCCGGCCGAGGCGAGGGCGCTGATCCGGCATCTTTCGGCACGGACCGCGTCGTAGGGTGGGCGACGGCGTCCTCGCCGTTGCCCCGCGGTCCCACCTCGCGACGCGCGACACTGCGGGCATGCTTCGCATGCCCGTCCTACGGCGTTGGAGATTCGGCTCCGCGCCGCTATATCAACCCCGCGCCCGGCCTCGTCCGGGCTTTCGGCGTTTTGACCAGGCGGGCGCCCCGGGCGCCGGGAGGGTGCCATGACCGGAACCACACGATCGAGCGCGGGGCTGTCGGAGCGGCGGCGGCGACTGTTGTTCCGGGCCTGGCGGCGCGGCACCCGCGAGCTCGACCTGCTCACCGGGCGCTTCGCCGACGCCGTGATCGCCGACCTCACAGAGGACGAGGTGACCGAGTTCGAGGGCTGGTGCGCGGCGCCCGATCTCGACCTCTACGCCTGGATCACGGGGTCGAAGCCGGTGCCGCCCGAATACGACACGCCGCTGTTCCGCCGCCTAAAGGACTTCGACCACGGCGCCGCGGCGGTGTAGGGCGACGCCGCAGTCGGGGTCGACGAAGCCAGTATCACCGACGCCGTCATGGTCGGGCTCGTCCCGGCCATCCACGTCTGCTTCGGCCGCGACCGTCCGGCCGAGGACGCCGAATGCAGTGCCATCGTGGATGGCCGGGACGAGCCCGGCCATGACGATGCCGAGTTCAAGATCGCTGGTCCGACATGGCACGAACTGCCCCCGCAAATTCCCCCGCCGCCCTGCTGAAGCCCGGCCGCGCCCTGACCCTTTCCAGCGTCGCCGACGGGGCCGAGGGCTTCGTTCTCGGCGATCTCGCCCGCGCCGTCGCGGCCCGCAAGGACGCGCCGGCCGTCTCGCTGCTCGTCGTCTGCCGCGACGGCGCCCGCATGGCGCAACTCGGCCGGACGCTGCGCTTCTTCGCGCCCGACCTCGTCCAGCTTCAGCTCCCGGCCTGGGACTGCCAGCCCTACGACCGCGTCTCGCCGCATGCCGGCATCGTCGCCGAGCGGATGATCACGCTGGCGCGGCTCGCCCGGTTGAAGGGCTCCGAGAAGCCGACCGTGCTGCTCACCACGGTCAACGCGGTCGTCCAGCGTGTGCCGGCGAAGCGCCCGATCGCCGGGCAGGCGCTCTCCGCGGCGCCGGGCAACCGCATTGCCATGGACGGCATCACCCGCTGGCTCGAGCTGAACGGCTATCTGCGCACCGCGACGGTGCGCGAGCCCGGCGAGTACGCGGTGCGCGGCGGCATCATCGATCTCTATCCGGCCGGCCGCGACGAGCCGGTGCGCTTCGACTTCTTCGGCGACACGCTGGAATCGATCCGCACCTTCGATCCCGAGACGCAACGCACCCAGGACCAGCTCCATGCGCTCGACCTCGTGCCGGTCGCCGAGTTCCAGCTGATCACCGAGACGATCCGAAAGTTCCGCCAGGCCTATGTGTCGACCTTCGGCACGGCGGGCTCGGACGATCAGCTCTACGAGGCGGTGAGCGAAGGCCGCCGCTATCCCGGCATGGAGCACTGGCTGCCGCTGTTCCACGACCGGATGGACACGCTGTTCGACTACGTGCCGGACACGCCCGTCGTGCTCGAGCCGCTCGCCGAAGAGGCCGCGCACGAACGGCTCGCGCAGATCGCCGACTACTACGAGGCGCGCAAGCAGGCCGTGACGATGGACGGCGGCGGCCCGCCCTACAAGCCGCTGCCGCCCGACCGGCTCTATCTCGGCGAACCGGAGTGGCGCGACAAGCTCGCCGACGCGGCGCTGGTGCGCGTCACGCATTTTGCCTCGCCGGAAGGTGCCGGGCAGCAAGGCACCGTCGTCGACATCGGCACCCGGGCCGGCCACAACTTCGCCGACGAGCGCGCCAAGCCGGACGGCAACGTCTTCGAGGCGCTGAAGCAGCACGTGGAAAAGCTGCAAGGCGCCGGCAAGCGCGTCGTGATCGCGCTGTGGAGCGAGGGCGCCCGCGACCGCACCGGCAACGTGCTGACCGACCACAAGCTGGTCAATCTGCGCCACGTGTCGAGCTGGCCCGAGGTGAAGTCGCGCCCGGCCGTCGAGGTGTGGCTCGCCGTGTTCGGCATCGAGGCGGGTTTCGAGACCGACGAGCTCGCCGTCATCGGCGAGCAGGACATTCTCGGCGACCGTCTGGTCCGCCAGCGCCGCGCCAGCAAGAAGGCCGAGAACTTCATCGCCGAGGTGACGAGCCTGTCAGCCGGCGACCTCGTCGTCCATGTCGACCACGGCATCGGCCGCTTCGTCGGCCTGAAGACCATCCAGGCGGCCGGTGCGCCGCACGACTGCCTGGAGCTGCACTACGCCGGCCAGGACAAGCTGTATCTCCCGGTCGAGAACATCGAGCTGTTGTCGCGCTACGGCTCGGAGGACACGGCGGTCGAGCTGGACCGTCTGGGAGGGGCCGGCTGGCAGACGCGAAAAGCGCGGATGAAGCAGCGCATCCGCGAGATCGCCGGCGAGCTGATCAGGATCGCGGCGGAGCGCCAGCTCCACGAGGCGCCGCGGCTGACGCTGGGGCAGGGCGTGTACGACGAGTTCTGCGCCGGTTTCCCCTGGGACGAGACCGAGGACCAGAACAACGCCATCAACGCCGTGCTGGACGATCTCTCGGCCGGCCGCCCGATGGACCGCCTGGTGTGCGGCGACGTCGGCTTCGGCAAGACCGAGGTGGCGCTGCGCGCCGCGCTCGCGACCGTGATGAACGGCAAGCAGGTCGCCGTCGTGGTGCCGACGACGCTGCTCGCCCGCCAGCATTTCCGCACCTTCTCGTCGCGGTTCCACGGTTTCCCGGTCAATGTCGCGCAGCTCTCGCGGCTCGCCTCGCCGAAGGAGACGACGGCGGCCAAGAAGGGCCTCCTCGAGGGGCAGGTCGACATCGTGGTCGGCACCCACGCGCTGCTCGGCAAGGGCATCAAGTTCAAGGATCTGGGCCTCGTCATCGTCGACGAGGAGCAGCACTTCGGCGTCGCCCACAAGGAACGGCTCAAGAAGCTCAGGTCGGAAGTACACGTCCTCACCCTCACCGCGACGCCGATCCCGCGCACCCTGCAGCTCGCGCTGACGGGTGTGCGCGAGCTCTCGATCATCGCGACGCCGCCGGTGGACCGTCTCGCGGTACGCACCTTCGTCACGCCGTTCGATCCGCTCACCGTGCGCGAGGCGCTGTTGCGCGAGCGCTATCGCGGCGGCCAGGCCTTCTACGTCTGCCCGCGCATCGAGGATCTGGCCGAGGCCAAGGCGTTCCTGGACAAGCACGTGCCGGAGGTGCGGGTCGTCACGGCGCACGGGCAGATGTCGCCGGCCGTGCTGGAGGACGTCATGTCGGCCTTCTACGACGGCAAGTACGACGTGCTGCTCTCCACCACGATCGTCGAGTCCGGCCTCGACATTCCGACCGCCAACACGCTGATCGTGCACCGCGCCGACATGTTCGGCCTCGCCCAACTCTATCAGCTGCGCGGCCGCGTCGGCCGCTCCAAGACGCGCGCCTATGCGCTGTTCACGATCCCGGCGGGCCGCAAGATCACCCCGACGGCGGAGCGGCGCTTGAAAGTGCTGCAGTCGCTCGACACGCTCGGCGCCGGCTTCCAGCTCGCCTCGCACGACCTCGACATCCGCGGCGCCGGCAATCTCTTGGGCGACGAGCAGTCCGGCCACATCAAGGAGGTCGGCTTCGAGCTCTATCAGCAGATGCTGGAGGAGGCCGTGGAGAGCCTCAAGGCCGGCGTCGCCGCGCCCGTCGAGGACCGCTGGTCGCCCCAGATCACCATCGGCATGCCGGTGCTGATCCCGGAGGACTACGTGCCGGATCTGTCGGTGCGGCTCGCCCTCTACCGGCGGCTCGCCGACCTCGACGACGAGCGCGAGATCGACGGCTTCGCGGCCGAGCTGGTCGACCGCTTCGGCAAGATGCCGGTCGAGGTGGACTATCTGTTGAAGACGGTCCTGCTGAAGGCGCTGTGCCGGCGCGCCAACGTCGCGAAGATCGACGCCGGCCCGAAGGGCGCCGTCATCGCGTTCCGCGACGACAGTTTCGCCGACCCGGCCGGGCTCGTGCACTACATCCGCAAGCAGGGCGTGATGGCCAAGGTGCGGCCCGACATGAAGGTGGTGTTCTTCGAGGACTGGGAGGAGCCGGTGGACCGGCTGAAGGGCTCCACCGCGATTCTTCGCGATCTCGCCGCGATCGCGACCAAGAAGGCGGCGTAGCAGCCGAGAATGCGTCCGAGTGCCCCGGACAAGGCGCGTCGGGCCGGCAGGCCCGATGCGCCGCAGATCCGGGGCCCAGGGGCCGCTCGGCACGGCTTCGTCCGGTCGCCCCTGGGTCCCGGCTCGCGGTGCGTTGCACCGCGTCCGGGACACGAGGCCTCAATACGGCCGCCGCTCCGGATCGGCGATCTCGCCCGTCGCGACCTTCTGCTGGAATGTATCAAAAGCCCGCCTGATCGCCTCCGACAGATACTCGGGCGACTGGGCGCCCGACACGGCGAGCACGCCGCCGAACACGAAGCAGGGGACGCCCTCGACGCCGGCGCGCTGGGCCGCCTCGGCTTCCGCGGTGACGGCGGCCTCGTCCTGGTCGGTGGCGAGGCGGGACGTGATCACGTCCGGATCGAGGCCGACGTCGGCTGCGGCCTGCACCAGCACGTCGCGCTCCGAGAGGTTGGCGGCCTCGGCGAAATACAGCTCCATCAGCCGCTGCTTCATGGCGCCGGCCAGCGCCGGCTGCTGCGCGCCGGCCCACTTGATCAGGCGGTGGCAGTCGATGGTGCTGGGCTGCCAGGTCATCTTGTCGATGGCGTAGACGAGGCCCTCGGCCTCGGCGGCGGCGACCATGCGGGGCGCGTTCGCCATGTAGCGCTCGACCGAGCCGAATTTCCTCTCCAGATACGTCCGCCGGCTGATGCCTTCGCGCGGCACCCACGGATTCAGGAAGTAGGCGCGCCAGCGCACCGTCACCGGGATGTCCGGGACTGCTTCGAGGGCGCGCTCCAGCCGCCGCTTGCCGATGAAGCACCACGGGCAGACGACGTCGGAGACGACGTCGATCGGCATTTTCGTGAGCACGGGCGCGTCGGGGGCGGTGTCGGTCATCGGGGGCTCCTTCGGGACGGCACGAAACCGTAGCCCGGATGGAGCGCAAGCGAAATCCGGGGCGGCGTGTCCGGTCCCGCATTCCGCTTGCGCTCCATGCGGGCTACGCCGGCGCCGGCGATCTTGTGTGATCCGGATCACCGAACCGTCGGCCGCGCTGGGCGCAGGATCGGCGCACCAGGAGGAACCGCCATGCAGAATTCCGTCGCGCCGTCCCCCGTCGAGCCGGACCGTCCGGAGCCCCGGTCCCGCGTGTCGCGTCGCACCGCGGCCGTTCTCGTGGGTGTCCTGTGGACCGCCGGAATGCTGTGGGCGAGCCCGCCGACCGGACCGGTCGGCGTCGTCATTGTCATGGCGGCCGGAGCACTCTTCGGCGTCGCGTGGGCGTGGCTGTTCGGCTCGGTGATGCGGCGGATCGGCGTGCCGGTCTGGTGAGCGGCGCCGTGGCGTGTCCGAACGTCACTCCGCCGCCACCGGCGCCGGCTCGGAGACGCGGGCGAGCAGGCTCTCCACCGTGTCGGTGGACTTGAGCATGGCGAGCGTCACGGAGGCGTCGATGCGGCCGGTCGGGTCGTCAGCCGGCGCCAGCATGGTGTGGCGCAGCACGCTGGCGATGCGGCGTGCCACCGCGTGGGCCTTCTCCAGCGGGGTCGCCTGGAACGTCACCAGGATCGAGCCGTCGCTCGCCCGGCAGGCGAAGTCGACATTGCGGACGACCCGCACGGCGAGCCGCGCCGCGTCGAGGCTGGCCCGCTGGTCGAGCGTCGGCGGGAACGAGAAGCGGGCGATGGAAAGCGCCTGGCCGCGCGTCTTGGCCTCCTCGACGGCGCGGGCGAGATCGCGCAGGAAGCCGGCGATGGTGAACAGGCCGGTGACCGGATCGACGAGCCCCTGCGCGTCGAGCGCGGCGAGCTGGCGCCTCAGCCGCGCCTCGAAGGCGTGCAGCCGCACCAGCGGCACCAGCGCATCGACGACCGCGGCCGGCTCGCCCGACAGGTTCTCGAGATTGGGCAGCCGCACCGCGTCGAAGGTCGCGGGCAGCTCGGGCAGCAGCGCGACCGGGAGGTCGCGGAAGCGCGGATCCTCGGCGAGCGCCGTGAGGAAGGCCTCCAGCGTGCGCGGACCGAACCCGTCGCCGATCACGATGCCGTCGACGTCGCGGGCATTGAGGTAACGGGCGGCGGTCTCGATGCCGAGCGCGCCGATCAGGCCAAGCCGCTCGCCGACCGCGGTGCCGAGCCCCGGATAGGTGCGGCCGCGCCCGCACACCAGCACGGTGGCGTCGTCGAGCGGGTCGGTATCGGGACGCGTCGCCGCATCGACCGGCACGTCGCTCTCCGGCGCCGCGACCAGGGCGGCGCGACGCGCGACGGTCGCATGCAGGGTGCGGACGCGCTGCGCCGAGCCGAGCCGCGCCACGATGCGGTCGCACGCGGCGTCGGCGGCGATCGGCAGCGCGTCGCGGAGATGATCACGAAGGCCGTCGACGGGAGCGGCCAGGACCGGCGTGAACACCGCCTGCTCGGCGAGCGCCTGCCGGATCTTGTCGAGCACCTTCGCAGTCGGCGCGTCGGCGGCCTGCGGCATCACGAGGCCGGCCGGCGCCTGCTTGGCGATCGCCGTGGCGGCCTTCGTCCACGGCACCGCGATCACCGGGGCGGCCCCGGCGGATTCGAGCGCGTGCACGAGAACCGGATCGGCGTCCTCGGCGATCACGATCACGGGGCCTTGCAGCGACATCGGCACTCCTCGGGCGGGGCACCGTGCAGCCTATGCGATCGCCGTTAACGCGGCGTCAACGCTTCCGTGAATGTTCGCCGTGTGGCGCGCGCACGACGGCGTACCGACGTGATCACGCCGCCGCCGACGCGGCCGGTGCCCGGCGGTCCCGGAAGGCGGCGACGACGAGCGGCGAGACGCCGCGCTCCGACAGCGCCGCGCGGGTTTCCTCGCCGTGGCCGGCATGGCCGAACAGGCGCTGGCCCATCAGGATGTCGGGCAGCGCGAGCAGCGTCGTGCCGGGCGCGATCTCGTCGGTGACCCGCTCGATCTCGGCGAGCGCCACCCGGTAGCCGCCGATCGAGACGAAGCCGGAGGGCGGCGCCGTCACCGTGAGCACGTTCGTCGCCTTCTCGACCCGGCAGGGCTGGCGGGTGTCGACGTAGAGATCGGGGCCGACCTGCAGGAACGGCGCGTTGCCGCGCTCGGCGCCGGGCGGGAACGGATGCCGCGGCACCATCGAGCCGCGGATCGTCAGCGTGCCGAGGTCGGAGCGCGCGATCTCGGCGACCAGGGTCGCACCCGGCGTGGTGCGGGGCGCCGTCACGGCGCCGGCCGTGATGGCGGCGGGGCGGCCGTCGGCGCCACGACGGGCGGCGATCAGCCCGGTCTCGCCGAACACCTGGAGATCGACCAGGGCGCAGTCACGTGTCGGCCAGTCGGCTGCGGCGGCGAGCCGCTCGGGCGTCCGCCACACGGCGATGACGCTCGACAGCTTCGGGGCGCGGCCGAGGACGCCGGCCTCGGCCAGCCGCTGGGCGAGCGGGCCGGGCAGGGTGAGGACGCGGGCGTCGAGCGCGTCGAGCTGGTCGCCGAGCACGCCGGCGTCGAACGGCGGGTGCAACGCGAGCGTGCCGCCGAGCAAGAGCCACGGCACCAGGCCGGTCGAGAGGCCGGCGAGCGACGACGGCTGCAGGGTCGAGACCACCGTGGTGGCGTGCTCCATCCGGCATTCGAGCGCGATGGAGAGGCCGGCGGCGAGCAGCTCGACCTGGTTGCGGCCGACCGCGACGGGGCCGCCCAGATCGGTGTCGAAGGTGACGACCGCCACATGGGCGGCCGGGTTGACGGGCCGGTCGACCGGCGGCACCGGCCCGGCGGCGGGCTCGCTCAGCACCGGATCGAGTGGCACCATGCCGTCCGGCAGGTCCGGCCCGAAGCCGGCGACGCAGCGCACCGTGAAGCAGTCGGCCGCCGCCGTCATGGCGAGGTCGACGAGGCGCGTGTCGCCGACCCGGCCGCCGGCGACGATCGCCTTGGCGCCGACCCGGGAGAGCGCCTCGCGCAGCTCGGCGCGGCGCCACAGCAGCGGCAGCGGCGCCGCGATCATGCCGGCCCGCACCACGCCGAGCATCGCGAGAATCTGCTCGGCCGTGTTGGGGCCCTGCAGCGCCACCACGGCGTCGGTCGGCAGCCCCAGGCTGCGCAGCCGCTGCGCGATGATTCCGACGATGCGGTCGACCTCGGTCCAGGTGAGGCTCAGCGGACGCCCGCCGCAGGCGGTCGGCCGGTGCGGCGCGTCGACGAGGGCGATCGCGTCGGGGGCGCGGGCGATGGCGCGGGCGATCAGGTCGTCGAAGGTGACCCGGCCGGCATGCTGCGCCTGCAGAAGCTCGTCCGGAGAGGTGTCGCCGAGAATCATCGCCGCGTCCCAGAGGATCTGATCACGAGTGCGCGGCCGTGGCCCCGGCGCGCGAATCGTCTGAGCGATCCATTGGCGAGATTATCTAGCGGCCGTCCGCGCGCCACCATGTTTCCGGCAGCCAGCCATACAGCGACGTCGCCGCCGGGTGACGGACATCGCTCCATCGGGCGAGCCATTGGGTGGGCAGGTGATACAAAGGGACGACGTAGTGGCCGGAGATCAGCACCCGGTCGAGCGCCCGCACGGCCGAGACGAGGTCCTCGCGCGAGCGGGCACGCAGCAGCGCCGCGATGGTCGCGTCGACGGCGGGGGAGCGCACCCCCATGTAGTTGCGGCTGCCGGGCTCGTCGGCGGCGGCCGAGCCCCAGTAGAACGCCTGCTCGTTGCCGGGCGACAGCGACTGGTCCCATCGGTTGGGGATCATGTCGAAGTCGAACTGGATGCGGCGCTGCTCGAACTGCACGGCGTCGACCACCCGGATCGACGGCACGATGCCGGCGCGCTCGAGCGAGCGGGCGAAGGCGAGCGCCAGGCGCTCGTGGTCCTTGGTGGTGACCAGAATCTCGAAGGTCAGCGGCTGGCCGGTCGCGCGGTGCCGGAGCACGCCCCCGTCGAGCGCATAGCCGGCCCGGGCGAGGAGGTCGAGCGCCGCCTTGAGCGCCCCGCGGTCGCGCCCGGAGCCGTCCGACACGGGCGGCGCGTCGGTGCCCGCCATCACGTCGGGCCGCACCGCGTCGGGGAAGGGGGCCAGCAGGGCGCGCTCGGTCGCGTCGGCCGGGCGGCCGCGATGCGACAGCTCGCTGCCCTCGAAGTAGCTGCCGGTCCGGCGATAACGGTCGAAGAACAGGTTGTGGTTGATCCATTCGAAGTCGAACAGGCGGATGATCGCCTCGCGCACCGCGATGTCGGAAAACACCGGCCGCCGCGTGTTGAACACGAAGGCCGCCATGCCGCGCGGCAGCCCGGTCGGGAACTCCTCCTTGACGACGCGGCCGTCGCGCACCGCCGGGAAGCCGTAGGCGGTCTCCCAGCGGCCCGGATCGGTCTCGACCCGGATGTCGTAGAGACCCTTGCGGAACGCCTCGAACCAGGCGTTGTCGTCGCGGTAGAAGTCGAACCGGATGGTGTCGAAGTTCCACTGGCCGCGGTTGACGGCGCGGTCGCGGCCCCACCAGCGCGGGTTTCTCGCCAGCGTGACGCTCTTGCCGGCGTCGACGCTCTCGACCACGTAGGGGCCGCTGCCGAGCGGGGCCTTCAGCGTCGTCTCCTCGAAATGCGCCGGGCCCACGGCGTGGCGCGGCAGCACCGGCATCAGGCCGAGGATCAGCGGCAGCTCGCGATCGTTCGCACCGGCGAGGTCGAAGCGCACCTCGCGTGGACCGAGCGCCTCGGCCTTCGCCACCTTGGCGTAATAGGTGCGGTAGTTCGGCCGGCCGTGGTCGCGCAGCACTTCCCAGGAGAAGATCACGTCGTCGGCCGTCACCGGTGCGCCGTCCGAAAACGTCGCGTCGGGGTCGATCGTGAAGGTGACGAAGCTGCGGTCAGGGTCGGTCTCGACCCGGCTCGCGAGCAGGCCGTAGAGCGTGAACGGCTCGTCGTAGCCGCGGGTGAGCAGGCTCTCGTAGACGTGGCCGCGCACCGCCTGCACGGGCACGCCGCGGACGATGAACGGGTTGAGGCTGTCGAAGGTGCCGAGCACCCCCATGGTCAGCCGGCCGCCCTTCGGGGCGTCGGGATTCGCGTAGCGGAAGTGGGAAAAGTCCGGCGGCAGGGCCGGGGCGCCGTGCATGGCGATGGCGTGGGTCGGCTCGGCTCGGGTCGGCTCGCCGGCGGCGGCCTGGCCGGTCGGCAGGAGGATGGCGAGCAGGAGGGCGCCGAGCACGAGACCCGCGAGCAGGCGGGCCGTGATCGCAGCCGCACCGCGCCATCGGTCCGCCGGGTGGCGGTCCGGTCCGACGGCGGACGGGCGGCAAGCGATTCGGTCTCGTCGCATCGGCGGAACGCTAGCACGGACGCGAGCGTGGACGCGGGTCCGGGATCTGCTACCGTCGGGCGTCATCGCAGCACCCCCGCGCCGGGCCGTCTCGCGTACCTGCGGCGAAAACCGAAAACCCTTGTCGTGAGCGTGTTAAGGTCGTCCACCGGGCCACTTTACTGCCGCATTTAGACGGTGTTACAGCCCACGCCAGGGGACGCGTCGCCCGCCGGTGCATCGACGATCAGGCCGCCGCAGCGACACGGCAACTCAAAGAGGATTTTCATGACCCGTCTGAGCCCATTTGCGCCGGCTCGTCCGGTGCGGCGATCGCTTTCGAAGGCAATGGCGGCGTTCGTGTCGATCTCGGCGCTGGCCGTTCCAGCCGCACATGCCCAGCAGCCCGCGCAGCCGGCCCAACCGGCCCGCCCGGCGCAGGCCCAGCCGGCGCAGCCGGCCCGCCCCGCCCAGC
>NZ_NHSK01000204.1 GCF_016653355.1 Rhodoplanes elegans
GCCGCGACGGCCCCGACCGCCGCTCCGATGCCCGCCCCGGCGCCGGCCGCCGAGCCGCGGCTGCCGGTCATCGAAGGCGTGAAGCCGTCCATGGATTCGACCGGCGCCGTGCAGATGCAGGTCGGACGTCAGGCCGACAGCCTGATCCTCAGCTTCCCGTTCTCGGTCGCCACCCCGACCGCGGTCTTCAACCGGGCCGACGCCCTGTGGGTCGTGTTCGACACGCGCGCCAAAATCGACATCGCGGCGCTGGGCCGCGACCGCAGCGGCACCGTGCAGAGCGCCGCGCTGATGGCGCTGCCCGACGGCCAGGCGCTGCGCCTGAAGCTCGAGCGGCCGCGACTCGCGACCGTGCGCATCGACGGGGCGACCGTGTCGCTCGTCGTCGGCGACCAGGTGATGGAGGCGCCGCGTCCGCTCGCGCTCGTCCGTAACCCGTCGAGCCAGAGCAAGATCACCGCGGCCGTGCCGTTCGACGATCCGCGCGCCGTGCACCGGATCGTCGATCCGGAAGCGGGCGACACGCTGGTGGTCGTCACCGGCCTCGGTCCGCCGCGCGGCTTCATGCAGCCGCAGGACTATGTCGAGTTCGGCGTGCTGCCTTCGAGCCACGGCGTCGTCCTGCAGCCGGTCGCCGACGACCTCACCGTCGAGCTCGGCACCGACCGGATCACCATCGCGCGCCCCGCCGGGCTCGCCGTGTCGGCGAGCGACATGGTCGGGCGCCGCACCGGCCTGTTCCGGCCGGCCGTGTTCGATCCGCAGCTCTGGGGCTTCGACCGCGAGGCCGAGTACGAGCCGCGCCGCCGGCTCCTGATCAACGCCGCCGCCGAGGCGCTGGAGACCCGGCGCACCGGCGCCCGGATGGATCTGGCCCGCTTCTATCTGGCCCGCGAGATGTACGCCGAGGCGAAGGGCGTGATCGACGTCGCGCTCGCCGACGAGCGGCCAGGCGCCGACGATCCGGCCGGCCTGTTCATGCGGGCGCTCGCCAACATCATGCTCGACCGCATCCCCGAGGCGCTCAAGGACCTGTCCAACCCGATCGTCGCGAGCCATCCCGACGCCCAGATCTGGCGCGGCTTCGCCGCGGCCAAGCAGGGCAACTTCTCCGACGCCAACGAGAAGCTGCGCACCGTCGAATCGTCGGTCTCGACGCTGCCGATCCAGCTCCAGCGGCTGATCCTCGCCGAGGCCGTGCGGGCCGCCGTCGAGGTGAAGAACTTCGCCGTCGCCCAGAACCTGCTGCACGCCTTCGAGACGCTCGGCATCGACAAGGACATGGAGGCGCGCATCGCGGTGCTCGCCGGCCAGGTGGCCGAGGGCGTGGGTCGCAGTGGCGATGCGCTCGCCGACTACCGGCTCGCCGTCGCCACCCTCACCGGGCCGGACGCCGCCAAGGGGCGGCTGCGCGAGGCGGTGCTGCGTTATCACCTCGGCGACCTCAAGCGCACCGAGGTCATCTCCGATCTCGAGGAGCTCACCACGGTCTGGCGCGGCGACGAGACCGAGATCGAGGCGCTGCAGCTGCTCGCGCGGCTCTACACCCAGGAGGGCCGCTATCGCGACGCCTTCCACGTGATGCGCACGGCGCTGTCGGCGCATCCGAACTCCGATCTCACCCGGCGCATCCAGGAGGAGGCGGCGTCGACGTTCGATACGCTGTTCCTGGCCGGCAAGGGCGATGCCATGCCGGCCGTCGACGCGCTCGGGCTGTTCTACGACTTCCGCGAGCTCACCCCGATCGGCCGGCGCGGCGACGAGATGATCCGCCGGCTCGCCGACCGGCTGGTCTCGGTCGACCTGCTCGACCAGGCGGCCGAGCTGCTGCAGCACCAGGTCGATCACCGCCTGCAGGGCGCCGCCCGAGCCCAGGTCGCGACCCGGCTCGCCATCGTCTATCTGATGAACCGCAAGCCGGACCGGGCGCTCGCCACGATGCGGGCGACCCAGACCACCAATATCGCTACCGAATTGCGCAACCAGCGCCTGCTGATCGAGGGGCGGGCGCTCTCCGACGTCGGCCGGCCCGACCTCGCCATCGAGGTGATCGCCAATCTCGACGGGCGCGAGGCGCAGCGCCTGCGCGCCGACATCCTGTGGTCGGCCAAGCGCTGGCAGGCGGCGGCCGAGCAGATCGAGATGATGTACGGCGAGCGCTGGCGCGACTGGCAGCCGCACTCCGAGCCCGAGCGTGCCGACCTCTTGCGCGCCGCGATCGGCTACGCGCTCGCCGAGGACGCGCTGGGCCTCGACCGCTTCCGCGAGAAATACGTGGCCAAGATGGCCGACGGGCCGGATCGCCGCGCCTTCGAGGTGGCGACCGCGCCGCGCGCCGCCAACGCCCCCGAGTTCGCCGCCGTCTCGCGCATGGTCGCCGCGACCGACACGCTCGACTCGTTCCTGCGCGACCTGCGGACGCGCTATCCGGAAACCGGCGCGTTCAGCGCCGATCCGCAGCCCGCCGGCCCGCCGGCCGGCGGCCCGCCGGGCGTCCCCCCGGGGACCCAGAGCCGGGCGCCGCTCGCCGACCCGGACCCGACCGCCTCGATCCGCTCCCGCAAGGTCATGGCGGTGCGGCGGTAGGCGCCGGAGCGGCGGCGGGCGCCGCCCGCCGGCTCAGCTTCCGAAGCTTTGCACCAGGCTGCCGGCGACGAGGTTCCAGCCGTCGACCAGGACGAAGAAGATCAGCTTGAACGGCAGCGAGATGGTCGCCGGCGGCAGCATCATCATGCCCATCGACATCAGGACCGAGGCGACGACGAGGTCGATGATCAGGAAGGGCAGGAACAACAGGAAGCCGATCTCGAAGGCGCGCTTGAGCTCCGAGATCATGAAGGCCGGCACCAGGATGCGCAGCGACATATTCTCCGGGCTCGCCGGCGGCGCCTCGCGCGCCATGTCGAGGAACAGCTTGAGGTCCTTCTCGCGCACGTTCTTCAGCATGAAGGCGCGGAACGGCTCGCTCGAGCGCTCGAACGCCTGCTCCATGGTGATCTCGTTGTTCATCAGCGGCCGGATCCCGGTGTCGTAGGCGCGCTCGAAGGCCGGCCCCATCACGAAGGCGGTGAGGAACAGGGCGAGCGCGATCAGCACGCTGTTGGGCGGCGCCGTGGCGGTGCCCAGCGCGGTGCGCAGCAGCGACAGGACGACGACGATCCGGGTGAACGACGTCACCATCACGAGGATCGACGGTGCGAGCGACAGCACCGTGATCAGCGCGATGAGCTGGAACACGCGCTCGGTCAGGGCGCCGCCCTGGCCGAGATTGAGGCTGAGGTCTTGGGCGCCCGCCGGCCCGACGAACAGCGGACCGACCATGATCGCGCCAACGAGCAGCGCGAGCGGCGCCGACAGTCCCGCTCCGGCCGCCATCGTCGCGAGACGAACGCGGCGGCCGCCGACGATGCGGATCACGGCTTTCCGGGCGTGCGGCCGAGCAGATTCGCCATTTCCTCTTCGAGGCTCTCGTAGGCGGTCTTGCCGGACGGCGTGGAGTCCTGGGGCGCGGGAGCCGGGGCCGGGTCGGCGGCCGCGGCGGGCGCCGGCGGGGCCGGAGGCTCGGGCGTCGCGTGCA
>NZ_NHSK01000205.1 GCF_016653355.1 Rhodoplanes elegans
GCCGTCGCGCGCTCTCGACGAGGATCGGCCCGCCGTCCCGCGCCGCGTCGCCGCCACCGAGGCGGCCCGCAAGGCCGCGCTGCTGCGCGGCAGCCTCGCCCACCGCCTGCTGCAGTCGCTGCCCGAGATCGCCGCCGAAGCGCGCGCGGCGACGGCCCGCGCCGTGCTGGCCCGCAATGCGCAGGCGCTGCCAGAGCCGGTGCGCGAGGCGCTCCTCGCCGAGACGCTGGCGATCCTCGACGACGCCCGCTTCGCCCCGCTGTTCGGCCCCGGCAGTCGCGCCGAGGTGCCGATCCTCGGCCGCCTCGCGCGGCCGGACGGGCAGCCGCTGCTCGTCTCCGGTCAGGTCGACCGCCTCGCCGTCACGGCGGACGCCGTGCTGATCGCCGACTTCAAGACGAATCGCGGCGCCCCGAGAACGCTCGCCGAGGTGCCGCCCGACTACGTGACGCAACTCGCGCTCTATGCCGCGGTGCTGGGCCGGCTATGGCCCGGGCGGCGCATCTCCACAGCACTGGTGTGGACCGAAACGCCGGAACTGATGGAGATTCCGGCCGACGCCCGGGCCGCCGCCCTGGCCCGGCTCGGGGTCGCCCCGGCGGCGCCTTGACGCACCCGGGGCGCATTCATACGTTCAGGCCCGATCATCGAACCCCGCGAGGTATGGCATGGGCGTGACCAAGGTTTCCGACCAGGACTTCGAGACCGAGGTGCTGAAGTCGGACAAGCCGGTCGTTGTGGACTTCTGGGCCGAGTGGTGCGGCCCCTGCCGCATGATCGCCCCGGCCCTCGAAGAGATCGCCGGCTCGCTCGACGGCAAGGTGAAGATCGTCAAGCTCAACGTCGACGAGAATCCCAAGGTCGCGGCGCAGTACAACATCATGTCGATCCCGACCCTGATGCTGTTCAAGAACGGCGAGCTGTCCTCGCGCCAAGTCGGCGCCGCGCCGAAGGCCAAGCTCGAGCAGTGGATCACGGCTGCGGTTTGACCGCAGCGGCTGCGGTCTGACCCGAACGGCGGCCCGGCCGCCCCGGCCCGGACCGGGCCGAACCGCACCCTTCCTCGGCGACACCCATGACGGCCGGCGCCCGCGCCGGCCGTTCGGCGTCGATGGCACGTCGGCCCCGGGCTGTCCGCCCGGGGTTGTCGCCCCGCCCCCCTTGCCTATACTGCGGCCATTCCGCGCGGCACCGCGCGGAGCTTCACGCACTGCAGCACGAGAGATCCAGAATGCCGGTCGATGCGATCGCCGACCCGATGACCGACGTCGCCGAGGAGCAGATCATCCTGGTCGACGCCGACGACCGGCCGACCGGCGTCGCCGGCAAGACCGAGGTGCATCGCCGCGGCCTGCCGCATCGCGCCATCTCGGTGCTGGTCCGCAATCCGCGCGGCGAGATCCTGATCCAGCGCCGCAACCCGGCCAAGTACCACTCCGGCGGGCTGTGGGCGAACACCTGCTGCAGCCATCCGCGGCCCGGCGAATCGACGCTCGACGCGGCGCTGCGCCGGCTGCCGGAGGAGATGGGCTTCGCCTGCGCGCTCGCCCCGATCTTCAAGACGCACTACCGCGCGACGCTGTCCAACGGCTTCATCGAGGACGAGCTGGTGCACGCCTTCGGCGGCACTTTCGACGGCGTGGTCGCGCCGGCGCCGGACGAGGTGAGCGAGTACGCCTGGGTGCCGTTCGAGACGTTGTTCGCCGATCAGAAGGCGCATCCCGAGCGCTACGCGGTGTGGTTCCGCCACTACCTGAACCAGCATCGGGACGACATCGCCGCCTGGCTCGCCAGCGCCGCCTGACGTGCGGGCGTCGGACCACCCGTCCAGCCCCATGCGCACCGAGCTGATCACGATCCCGACGCCGACGCTGCCGCTCGACGGCGCCTTCCACTGGCCCGACGACCGGCCGATCCGCGGCGCCGTGCTGCTGTTCCACGGCAACACGATGAACTTCTACACCGGCGCGCCGCGCTTCCTGCCGCGGGCGCTGACGCGGCTCGGCCTCGCCTGCCTCGCCTTCAACCGGCGCGGCCACGACATCCTGAGCATCCGCGACAGCCGCGCCGCCGAGGGCGCCGCCTTCCAGCTCACGCACGAGGCGATCGAGGACAACGCCCTCGCGGCACGCTGGCTCGCCGCGCGTGGCCACGACGCGCCGATCGTGATCGGCCACAGCAACGGCGGCATGCTGGCGGTGCCGCATGTCGTGGCCCATCCGCAGACGCCGTGCCTGGTGCTGCTCTCGGCGCATGCCGGCGGCCGGCAGAACGAGAACGTCAGCCGCATCGGCCTGTTCGCCGGCGAGAGGTTCGCCGAGATCAAGGCGCAGGCCGAGGCGTTGGTCGCCGCCGGCCGCGGCCGGGAGCTGATCGTTCTGCCGCACTGGTGGTACGTCACCTCGGCCGAGGCGTTCATCGACCGCACCACCCAGTTGCCCAACACGCTCGAGCTGGCGCCGCGGATCACCTGCCCGGTGCTCTACGTCCGCGGCGACCAGGAGCCGGCCGCGCACTACCCCGCCGAGGCCTTCCAGGCGCGCGCGGGCGGACCGTGCGACGTCGAGATCGTCCCGGACTGCGACCACTTCTACAAGGGCCGCGAGGACGCGGTCGCGGCGATCGTCGCCGGCTGGCTTTCGCAGCGGCTCGGGCTTGCGGCGGACTGAACGGGGCTCACACCGGGGAGACCGCCCGATCGGCCCCGACGCGGGCGGTCTCCGAGGCGGCCTCGGCCGCGCCGCGAGACCCCGGCAGCGTCTCCCGCGCCGCGGCGGCCGGATCGGGCTCGTCGAGATACCACGGCACGCTCATCACCACGACGCGCGAGCCGCCATGGGCGAGGAGGCCGGCGCGCATGCGGCGCGCCCGCAGCGTGTGCAGCGGATACTGCCACCAATGCTGCTTCACCATCTCCGGCGTGAGCACCGCGACGGTGCGGTCCGGATGCGTGGCGAGGAGCTCGCCGACCAGCGCGAGCAGCGGCGCGTAGACGTGCCGATAGGGCGTGTGCAGCGTGACGAGCCGCGGCGGCGACCGGCCGGCGGCGTGCGCCGGCGCCTCGACGTCGCGCGCCCAGGCCTCGCGCAGCGCACGCTCCTTGTCCTCCGAGCCCGGCCCCTCCAGGGCGGCGAGATGCACGGCCACGACGTCGGGCGAGATCGACAGCGCGACGGCGAGCGCCTTGTCGGCGAGCCGGCTGCGATCCTCGGTGGCGACCAGCACGATCGGCGGCGCGAGGTTCGTCAGGTCGAGCGGCGCCGGGTCGCTCAGGGCCCGGTCGAGCGCCGCATAGTAGCGCCGCACCGCGACGAGCAGGCCCATCAGGGCCGGCACGACGAGCAGCACGATCCACACGCCCGCCAGGAACCAGGCGACGATCGTGATCACGAGCGCGAGCCCGGTCGCCACCGCCCCGCCGATGTCGATCGCGAGCGTCGCGGCGGCGGCGCGCCGGGCCGCCCGCCGCTCGCTCGCCACCCGCCGGCGCACCCGCCGTCCGTGCACGGCCATGGCGATCTGGACCAGCAGGAACACGGCGAGCGCCGCGACCGCGAACAGCGGCACCAGCCGGTCGGTGACGCCGTCGAAGGCGAGGAGCAACAGGCCCGCCGCCGCGGCGAGGAACAGCACGCCGACGGTGAGCACCAGACGGCGGCCGAGCACGGCGAAAGGCCGCGGCAGCCAGCCGTCGGCGGCGACGAGACGGAAGAATCCGGGCAGCCCGACGAAGCTCGTATGCGCCGACAGGATCAGCACGAGGAGCAGCGTGCCGAGGCAGACGTAGTAAAGACTCCCCTCGCCGACCGTCGCGGCGGCGAGCTGCGCCAGCACGCTGCGATAGGTCTCCGCCGTCTGCGGCATGGCGACGATGCCGAGCGCCGGCACCAGCACGGCGAGCGCGGCGAGGAAGATCACGAGGACGACGACGATCACGGCCAACGCCCGACGCGCGGTGCGCACCGCCGGATCGCGGAACGTGTCGATGCTGTTGCCGATCGCCTCGACGCCGGTCATCCCCGTGCAGGCGACCGCATAGGCGAGCAGCACCGTCGTCCAGACGCTCGCCTCGCCGCTCGCGGCGGGAGGCGCAGCCGCGGCCGCCGGCGCGCCGCCGAACGCGATCACCAGGCCGGCGCCGATCACCACGGCGAAGCTCGCGAGGAAGCCGTAGACCGGCACTGCGAACAGTCGCCCGGCGTCGAGCGCGCCGCGCAGATTGACCAGCGTGAGCAGCGCCAGCACGGCGAGGCAGAGCGTCAGCCGGTGCGGCGCCAGCGCCGGCACGGCGGAGGCGAGCGCCGCGATGCCGGCCGAGATGCCGACCGCGACGTTGAGCACATAGTCGAGCATCAGCACGGCAGCGGCGAGGAGCCCGCCGGTCGGCCCGAGCGTGTCGCGGGCGATCGTGTAGGCGCCGCCGTTGCCGGGAAACGCCCGCACGGCGCGGCTGAACGTCGACCACAGGAGCAGCAGGACGAGAACGACGGCGCCCTGCACGGCGGCGAACACGGCGAAGCCGGCCGCGCCGAGCGACAGCGCGACGAGGAGCGCGGATTCGGGACCGTAGGCCGGCGACCCGAAGGCGCCGAGCCCGACGGTCGGCACGCCGGTGCCGATCCCGATCTTGCGGCCCGCATGCTCCTCGTTGGCGAGCGGCCGGCCGAAGAGCAGCGAGGAGAGAGAGGAAGGCCGCAATGGACAGGACGCCCCGTTTCGATCACGGTGGGGAACGGCCGGGGCCGGCGCCTGTTCCGCCGGTCGGCCGGAGCGGCGGACCGGGACCCGTAGACCAGGGATATCGAACCCGGGGCCGCGGACCGGGGGCAACGAGGCCGGCATGATCACCAGCGGCAACCTGTTCGCCGGCAGCGAGACGCGCCGTGCCGAGGAGGTGATCGCGACCCTGCTCGCGACGCCGGATCTGAAGATCGAGCGCATCGTCTCGCACGGCCAGGCGAGCCCGCCGGGCTTCTGGTACGATCAGGCCTGGGGCGAATGGGTGGTGCTGCTCAGCGGCACCGCGACGCTGCGCTTCGAGAGGGAGCCCGCGGCGCGCGAGCTGCGCCCCGGCGACTTCGTCCACATCCCGGCCCACGCCCGCCACCGCGTCGAAGCGACCGACCCGGACCGCGCCACCGTGTGGCTCGCCGTGCATCACCGGTGAGACGGCGGCGGTGATACCGGGAGCGCCCCAGACGTTTCCGTGAGGAGCAAATGCGCCGGCCGCCAACACCGACGTCGTCGCCGGGCTCGACCCGGCGATCCATCTCTCTGCGACAGAACGCTACTTGGTGCAGGTGATGGATGCGCGGGTCGAGCCCGCGCATGACGCTCTGATGTGTGGCAGACGACGTGTGCATCCCGCAGCCCTTCCCGGGACGAGCGGAAGACTGTCGCGGGAAGCCTCGCGCGTGCGCCGAGCGCGACGGCGCGTGCCGTCCCGTCAGAACCACCGTTCCGACACCACCACGGTGTCGCCCGGGCGCACCGGCGTGAGGGGCGGCCCCTTGAGGCGAACCGGCCCTTGCGGGGTCGGGCGGGTGATCTCGATCTCGGTGCGATAGGCGCGCGGCGTGAAGCCGCCGGCGATCGCCACCGCGGTCTCGGCCGTGAGATGGGCGACGAACGGGTACTGGCCCGGGAACGCCACCTCGCCGAGGATGAAGAACGGCCGATAGGACTCGACCTCGACGGCGACATGCGGCTCGCGGATGTAGCCGTCGCGCAGCCGCGCCGCGATCACCCTGGCGAGCTCCGCCGTGGTGCGGCCGCGGGCCGCGACGCCGCCGATCAGCGGCAGCGTGATGCGGCCGGCGGCGTCGACCGCATAGGTGTTGGTGAGCCCCTCCTGGCCGTAGACCACGACGCGCAACCGGTCGCCGGCATCGAGCGTGTAGGGCGGATCGGGATCGTCGGCCCTGACCAGCGCGGCAGCGACGGCCGGCGACGGGCCGGGGATCGCGCCCGTCGCGTCGGGACCACCGTAGACGACCGCCTCGATCGAGGGGGGCGGAGGCGGCGGGCCGGGCATCAGGAAGCGGGGCGTCGAGACACAGCCGGAGACGGCCAGGGCGGCGAGGATCACGACGAGGTTACGAACGTGCCGCATGGGAATCCGGACTGCGCTGAGAACTCTACTGTCCCGGATTAACACCTCATTATCGTTAACAAAGCCTCACCGGACGGGGGTTTCCCGGCCGTTGCACGCCAGGGTTTCGCCGCTCCCCGGCGGCGTGCGGCAGCCCTGCCACGGTCCGCGGTTTCGCGCCATTGCGGCGACACGAGCAGACATCGCACAGGATGAAAAGAAGCGGCCGGGACAAGCCCGGCCGCTCGTGATCGCAAGGGCTGGACGATCGGTCTTCAGAAGACCGGGGGCGCCGCGCGGCTCACGCGGCCGGCACGCCGGCGCCGACCGGGCAGCTCACGCCGGTGCCGCCGAGCCCGCAATAGCCGGCCGGGTTCTTGGCGAGATACTGCTGGTGATAGTCCTCGGCGAAATAGAACGGCGGCGCGTCGACGATCTCGGTGGTGATCGCCCCGTAGCCGCGCGCCGACAGCGCCGTCTGATAGGCGTCGCGCGAGGCTTCCGCGGCGGCGCGCTGCGCCGGCGACCCGACATAGATGCCGGAGCGATACTGGGTGCCGACATCGTTGCCCTGGCGCATGCCCTGGGTCGGGTCGTGGCTCTCCCAGAAGGTCTGCAGCAGGCGCTCGTAGGAGATCGTCGCCGGGTCGAAGACCACCAGCACCACCTCGTTGTGACCGGTGCGGCCGGAGCAGACCTCCTCGTAGGTCGGGTTCGGCGTGCCGCCGCCGGCGTAGCCGACCGCCGTGACGTGGATGCCGTCGCCGAGCTGCCAGAACTTCCGCTCGGCGCCCCAGAAGCAGCCGAGCCCGAAGATCGCCGTCTCGAGCCCGTCCGGATACGGCCCCTGCAGGGCGCGGCCGTTGACGAAGTGGTGCGAGGCGGTGGGGATCGGCCGGTCGCGGCCCGGCAGCATCTCGCGCGCGGACGGCATCTCGGCCTTCTTGCGGAACAGGAACATCGGGGGTCTCCTTCTCCGGCGCACCATGCGCTCGGCGACCGAGCGGGCCGCGCCGAGGCGAGATATGGGGAGGCCGGCCGCCCGGCGCAGGCCGCCGGCCGATCACATCTCGATCAGGCGGGACCCGCCGCCAGGGCTCAGCGCCGGGCGAAGCCGATCAGCGGCTTCCGCTTGCGGCCGAGCAGGACGAGGATCATGCCGATGACGCCGAGCACCAGCCAGGTCGGCGACGTCAACGCCTTGAGCATGGCGGGATCCCACAGCCAGGGCGAGTGCCGCTCCATGATCGGCTGCAGGGCCTGCAGGCTGCCGGCATGGATGTCGTTCCAGGTCTCGCCGAACGGCTTGATCAGCACCACCCCGGCGGCGATCGACCGGGTGCCGTCGTAGACGAGGAAGATGAAGGCAGCGGCCAGAATCCACAGGCCGACGAAGCGAAAGGCGAAGCGAATCATCGGGAAAGGCCGCGCTGGAAAGGGTGTGGAGGAATCATAGCGTGCGCCGCAAACTTCCGACAGAGGGCGTTGACGCCGACCGGGCGCACACTTATAAGCGTCGCTCACCCGGCGGCGCGAGCGCGCCGCGGCAGATTTTGTGCGCCCCTTGCGAGCGCGGCGCCGGACCGGGCCATCCCGGGCCGCCCCACGGCAAGACACGCGACCACAGAAACGCGACCACAGATACACGAAGACCGAGATACACGGTTACAACGGACGGACACCGCCAAGATGGCCAATACGACTTCCGCCAAGAAGGCCACCCGCAAGATCGCGCGTCGCACCGAGGTGAACAAGGCGCGTCGCTCGCGCATGCGCACCTTCGTCCGCAAGGTCGAGGAGGCGCTGGCGAGCGGCGACAAGGCGGCGGCCACCGCGGCCCTGCAGGCGGCCGAGCCGGTCATGATGCGGGCGGCCCAGAAGGGCGTGGTGCACAAGCGCAGCGCGAGCCGCAAGGTGGCGCGCCTCACCCACGCGGTGACCAAGCTCGCCTGACGACGACCGCGGTCGTCCTGTCTCTTTCGGACTGCATGAAAGGCCGGGCCCGTCCCGGCCTTTTGTCGTTGTGGGCCCGGCCACGCCCGGACGCGCAGCGGGCCGGAGGACGGGCCGGCGGGGCGTTGCCGCAGGACCGCGGACGAAAGAGCCGCGTCGAAGGCATTCGCGAGTCGCATTTCCGCCCCTCCACGCCACGAAAACCTGTTTCGATGTACCAAACACATCGCAAAACTGTCGCGATGTTGTCGTCATCCACCGGCTTTCTGCGTCCGGACGGTGACACGACTCGGACGATCCCTTACGAAGAACCACGGCGATGGCTGTTGTTTCGAGGCATCATCGTTGCTCTGGTGCAACAACTGCGTGGCTCCGTTAAGCACGATCTCGACTTTAAGTAGTTTCACGTATTCCACGCGAGCTACGAGTCCCACCGGCCCGAGGCCCACCGGAGCGCAGGTTACCCGCCTCCGGCGCGCACGAAATTCAGCGCCTTAACAAAGTGTTAACATCAAAGCCGGAGCGAACGGTCGGCATTGGGTGCCGGGCTGCCGCAGGCCGTCTCCGCCGCCCCCCGTCGAGGGGCAGTTTGGTTAACCCGCCCGGTTTGTCACAACACGATGAAATTCGACGCGCGGACAATCGGTTGTCGTTTGCAAGAAGATTCGTCGCGCGGCCCGGCGTAACCCGACGCTGCATTGCCGCCGAGCCGCCCCATCCAGGCCATTGCGGGCCGGGGGGCCCCTGTGTATTGGTGATGGACAGGCCCCGCCGCTCGGCGGGTTCCGAAGAAGAGGTCGAGATCGTGAGTCACAGGCGCGACGTTCACACCGAAAGGCGTAGTTTAAAGTAACAACGTGAACGTGCCGAAGGCTCGTACGGCGTATCGACCCTATCTCTTGTACATGAAACAAACGGGACTGTTCGACGTCCGCTGAACCAATACTTCAGCGGCTGATCGGGAATTCTGTGGCTTCGAGGCCGAACTACAGACTTTAAGTCCAGGGGCGAACATGACTAAAATGTGGCACATTCGTTTCGGCGCCCGGTCGGTGTCGAATGGTCCCGCGGCCGCCGGTCGGCGTGGACCCGCTCCCTCCCTGCATCTGTCTCTCGTCCCACACCGTCCCGGCCCGTCCGTGCGACCGGCCACGCTCTCGCCTCCCGAAAGCTGACCACCGGGGGGTGCCCGCCTCGCCCGTCGAGGTCGCGGCGCCCCGCGGATCGATGCTGCCCGAACGCGACGGAGTCCCTCCGGCCGCGCGAGCACCCGACTGTCAGTGTCCGCCCCGGGCGGAATGCGTGAGGCCATGACCATGACGAACAATCATCAGGAACGCTGGACGCGGGTGAAGGGTCGCCTGCGCGCCGAGGTCGGCGAGGACATCTTCTCGAGCTGGTTCGCCCGCATGGAGCTGGAGAGCGTCGAGAGCGAGACGGTGCGCCTCTCGGTGCCGACCCGCTTCCTCAAGAGCTGGATCCAGTCCCACTACGCCGAGCGGGTGCTCGCCTGCTGGCAGGGCGAGGAGCCGCTGGTCCGCCGCATCGACCTGTCGGTGCGCTCCACGATGATGCGGCCGGCCGCGGCCGCGACGGCCAGGCCGGTGTCGCCGGCCACCGTCACGGTGCGGCACGATCCGGCCCCGGCCGGCTTCGGCGTCCTGAACGGCCATGCTGCCGCGCCCGTCCCTGCGGCGACGCCGGCGACCGCCTCGGCCCACGATTCGATCGGCGGCTCGCCGCTCGACCCGCGGCTGACCTTCGACTCCTTCGTGGTCGGCCGGGCGAACTCCCTCGCCCATGCCGCCGCCAAGCAGGTCGCGACGGCGCGCCGCGGCGACCCGGTGATGTTCAATCCGCTCTACGTCCACGCCGCGGTCGGGCTCGGCAAGACCCATCTGCTGCAGGCGATCGCCTGGGCCGGCAATGCCGGCGGCGAGCGCCGCGTCCTCTATCTCACCGCCGAGAAGTTCGTGTACGGCTTCGTCTCGTCGCTGCGCACCCAGACGACGCTGGCCTTCAAGGAGGTGCTGCGGGCGACCGACGTGCTCCTCATCGACGACCTGCAGTTCCTGCAGGGCAAGTCGACCTTCGCCGAGTTCTCCCACACACTCAACGCCATGATCGACGCCGGCCGGCAGGTCGTGGTGGCCGCCGACCGTCCGCCGCTCGACCTCGAGAATATGGACGACCGGGTCCGCTCGCGGCTCGCCGGCGGCCTGGTGGTCGAGATGGGCTCGTTCGGCGAGGATCTGCGGCTCGAGATCCTGCAGGCCCGGGTGGCGAGCGCCCGCAGCCACCACGCCGCCTTCGACGTGCCGGCCCCGGTGCTCTCCTTCATCGCCAAGTCGGTGACCCACAACGGCCGCGACCTCGAAGGCGCCCTCAACCGGCTGCTCGCCCACTCCAAGCTGACCGGCCAGCCGGTCACCATGGAGCTCGCCGAGCGCGAGATCCGCGACCTCGTGCGGCCGCAGGAGCCGCGCAAGGTGAAGATCGAGGAGATCCAGCGCATCGTCGCCCGCCGCTACAATGTCAGCCGCGGCGACCTCCTCTCCTCGCGCCGCACCGCCAACGTGGTGCGGCCGCGCCAGATCGCCATGTATCTGGCCAAGACCCTGACGCTGCGCTCGCTGCCCGAGATCGGCCGCCGCTTCGGTGGCCGCGACCACACGACCGTGCTGCACGCCGTGCGCAAGATCGAGAACCTGGTCGGCAACGACCTCGCGCTCGCCGAGGAGATCGAGGCGATCAAGCGCGAGCTGCAGGAGTGAGGCACGAAGCGGGCGACCGTCACACTCCGATACAATCCGGATCGTGACCCCGGCGCACCCGCCGGAGTAGGGTCCGGCCACGCGGCGCCGCTCCCTTGCGGGCCGCGGCGAGCGAGTGAGCCGCATGCCGTCGGACCGGTCCGCCAAAGTGAAAGCCTCCCCGCCGATCGTCGAGATCGGCAATGCCGGCCTGCTGTCGCGCGTCGACCCGGCGAACGCCATGCTGCTGTGGACGAGCGAGGAGGACCTCGCCGCGTCCCGGCCCGAGAACGTCCGCGAGTTCGGCCTGCGCGAGTTCATCGACCTGTGGCGGCGGGCCTGGCGCTACGAGATCGACACCATCGTGGTGCATCCGCCGACCCGCCACCCGCCCTGGCACTGGCGGCCGCTGCGCAGCGTGTTCCACTGGCCGCCGCGGCCGTGGCGGCGCTTCATCCGGCTGTTCGGCATCCAGGCGATCCGGCTGCTGCCGCGCCGCATGAGCGTGCTCGTCGTCGACGGCGACGACATGCACACCATTCCCCGCTGCAACGCCTTCCTGCTTGATCGCTGCACCTTCTACTTCAAGCGTGAGCTGCCGATCGACCGCTGGCAGGTGTTCCAGCGCACCGTCCATCCGGAGATGCCGTCCACCCGCTTCCGCCGCAAGCCGCGCAACCGGAGCCGGGTGGAGAAGCTGCGGCCGTGGGCCATCGGCTTCCTCGGCGACGGCCCGTCGCTGCCCGAGATGGCGTTTCCGGAGAAGACCATCGGCCTGTTCGTCGCGGTCGCGACCAACTCCTCGACGGTGCGCCACACCGGGCTGGAGGAGCTGCGGGCGCTGGCGGCGCGCCGCAAGGACATCTTCATCGCCGAGGAGCGGCTGCGGAAGGACGAGTTCTTCCGGCTGATGAGCCAGGCCTGGCTGACCTGGTCGCCGGAAGGCTTCGGCTGGGACTGCATCCGCCACTACGAGGCGGCGGCCGTCTACTCGGTGCCGGTGATCAATCAGCCGACCATCGCCCGCTTCCACCCGCTCCTCGAGGGCGTCCACGCGCTGCATTACGATGCCGACGTGCCGGGCAGCCTCACCGCCGTGGTCGAGGCGGCGCTCGCCGACCCCGAGCGGCTGCGCCGCATCGCCACCGCGGCGCGCGCCCATGTGAACGCCCACCACATCACCCCGTGGCGACGGGCCGAGCAGCTGCTGGCCTACCGGGCCGGCGCCGAGACGCCGCCCGGCGGCATCACGCTGTGACGGGCCGCCCGTGACCGGCCGCTCCGCCGCCCGCCGACGGGTGGCGCCGCCGCCGGTCGGCGGGCCCGCACGACGGCGAGTGCGATCGCCGAGACGACGGCCGAAAACACCCGGATTGTCGGGGGATTGGCCGTCGTTACCCTTGCCGAATCCGCCCCGGCATTGCACTTTCCCGTGTTCCGGTGCACCCAAGGCGCCCGGCCGGGTTCCGCGCGAGCGGGTGGTCCGGGCCGGGGCGTCTGCGCACCAGCGTCATCCGGGTCGGGACCATCCCGGCACCAGCGTCACGAGTCGCGCGCCTGCCGGTCCGGCGCGTCTTGCGTAGTCAGTCGAGCGGGGTTCCGCATGAAGGTCACGGTCGAGCGGTCCGAGCTTTTGCGATCGCTGTCGCATGTCCACCGCGTGGTCGAGCGGCGCAACACCATCCCGATCCTCGCCAACGTGCTGATCCGCGCCGACCGCTCGGAGCTGTCCTTCAAGGCGACCGACCTCGACCTCGAGATCATCGAGACGATCCCGGCCGAGGTGGCGTCGGGCGGCGTCACCACGGTGCCGGCCCACATGTTCTACGAGATCGTCCGCAAGCTGCCGGAGGGCTCGCAGGTGACGCTCGACGCCACCGGCGACCGCGCCGTGCTGACGATCCGGGCCGGCCGCTCCAAGTTCACGCTGCAGACGCTGCCCGAGAGCGACTTCCCGGATCTCGCCGCCGGCGACATGACGCACGCCTTCGCGCTGCCGGCCGCCGACCTCAAGCGCCTGATCGACAAGACCCAGTTCGCCATCTCCACCGAGGAGACGCGCTACTACCTCAACGGCATCTACCTGCACGTCGCCGGCGAGGCCGCGGCCGCGCGGCTGCGCGCCGTCGCGACCGACGGGCATCGCCTCGCCCAGGTCGAGTTCCCGGCCCCGGCCGGCACCGAGGGCATGCCGGGCGTGATCGTGCCGCGCAAGACGGTCGGCGAGGTGCACCGGCTGATCGAGGACCCGGCCGGCGAGGTGAAGATCGAGCTCTCGGCGACCAAGATCCGCGTCTCGCTCGGTCCGGTGGTGCTGACCTCCAAGCTGATCGACGGCACCTTCCCGGACTACGGCCGCGTCATCCCGGCCGGCAACGACAAGCTCCTCGAGGTCGAGAAGCGCGACTTCGAGCAGGCCGTCGACCGCGTCTCGACGGTGTCGAGCGAGCGCGGCCGCGCCGTCAAGCTGTCGATCTCGGGCAGCAAGCTGATCCTCTCGGTGACCAACCCCGACTCGGGCAGCGCCACCGAGGAGATCGAGGTCGCCTACGACTCCGATCCGCTCGATATCGGCTTCAACTCGCGCTACCTGCTCGACATCGCGGCCCAGATCGAGGGCGACACCGCGATCCTCAAGCTCGCCGATCCGGGCTCGCCGACCCTCATCCAGGACAAGGACGCCAAGGGCGCTCTCTACGTCCTGATGCCCATGCGGGTGTGAGGCGACGAACACGCGGCAATCTCCGCGTCGTCATGCCCGGCCTCGTGCCCCGGACAAGGCGCAGCAGGCCGCAGGCCCGATGCGCCGCAGATCCGGGGCCCAGGGGCCGCACGACGGGCCGCACGACGGCCGCACGGCAAAGGGTTCTCCGACCGCCTCGCCTGATCGCCCCTGGGTCCCGGTTCGCGGCACGATGTGCCGCGCCCGGGACACGATGCCTTCGCCAAGGCAGCGCAGCGGAACGGCGAGTTTCTGGGTAGGGACATGACCGTCGCCCCGCAGATTCTCCGGCTCAGCCTGACCGACTTCCGCAGCTGGACGAGCGCGACCCTGCAGGCGTCGCGGCGGCTCGTCGTGCTGACCGGGCCGAACGGCGCCGGCAAGACCAACATCCTCGAAGCGATCTCGTTTCTCGGCCCTGGACGCGGCCTGCGCCGGGCGACGCTCGACGCGGTCGCCCGCGAGGACGGCCCCGGGACATGGGCCGTGGCCGCCGAGGTCGAAGGCGCCCAGGGGCTCGCGACGCTCGGCACCGGGCTCGCGACGCCGGCCGGCGCCGACGGCCCGCATGCGCGAAAATGCCGGATCGACCGCGAGCCGGTCGGCGCGGCGACGGCCTTCGCCGAGCATCTGCGGCTCGTCTGGCTCGTGCCGACCATGGACGGGCTGTTCCTCGGTCCGGCGTCGGAGCGGCGGCGCTTCCTCGACCGGCTGGTGCTCGCCGTCCATCCCGACCACGCCACCCGGGTCTCGGCGCTGGAACGGTCGCTGCGCGCCCGCAACCGGCTCCTCGAAAACCCGTCGCCCGACCCGCACTGGCTCGACGCCGCCGAGCACGAGACGGCCGAGCTCGCCGTCGCGGTGGCGGCGGCCCGGGCCGAGACCGTGCAACGGCTCGCCGCCACGCTGCTCGAGCGGGGCGCCGGCCCTTTCCCCTCGGCCGGCCTGATCCTCGACGGCTGGATGGAGCAGGCGGCGCTCACTCGTCCGGCGATCGAGGTGGAGGACCGGTACCGCACGGTGTTGCGCGAGAACCGCGGACGCGACGCCGCCGCCGGGCGCACCCTCGACGGCCCGCATCTCACCGACCTGCTGGTCACCTTCGCCCCGAAGGGCATCGCGGCCCGCGACGCCTCGACGGGCGAGCAGAAGGCGCTGCTGATCACGTTGGTGCTGGCCCATGCCGGGCTGGTCGCGACGATGACCGGCATCGCGCCGATCGTGCTGCTCGACGAGGTGGTGGCGCATCTCGATCCCGGCCGGCGCGCCGCGCTGTTCGAGGCGCTCGGCGCGCTCGGCGCCCAAGTCTGGATGGCGGGCGCCGACCCGGCCGCCTTCGCCGGCATCACGGCGGAGGCGGACGTGTTCGACGTCGCCCCCCAGCACGTCTCCCGCGCCGGCTGACCGAGGCTGCGCGAAAAATTCGCGCGCGGCAGCTTTTCAGAGCAGATACCGCGCGCCGAGCGGGGTTGTTGCGCTGCAACAACTGCAAATTAGTTGCATGAAAAGCGATGCGTCCTAGGGTCCGGCGACCTCTTCGATCGTCGCGCGCGGGCCGGATCGCGGCCGCGGCCGCGGGACGGACCAGACCCACGGAGCCCCCATGAGCCAGCTCGAGACCCTGCGGCAGGCGCTGCCCGACTACGCCAAGGACATCAAGCTCAACCTCGGCTCGCTGCTCGGTGCAGGCGCCGTGCCGGAGCTGACCCCGGCGCAGCGCTGGGGCAGCGCCGTCGCCGCCGCCGTC
>NZ_NHSK01000206.1 GCF_016653355.1 Rhodoplanes elegans
CCCGGGCGAGAGCGCCTCCGGGACGACCGTCATCACGCCGTCGATGTTGCCCGGCACCTCGTTGTTCCAGAAGCGCAGCACGCGATAGCCCTGCGCTTCGAGGTAGGCGGTGCGTTTCGACTTCGCGCCGGCTTGATCCTCGAGGTTATGCTGCCCGCCGTCGACCTCGATCACCAGCCTCGCATCGTGGCAGGCGAAGTCGGCGAAATACGGCCCGATGGTGGCTTGGCGTCGCCAGTGTGAGGACGGCAGCAGGGCGCGCAGATGCCGCCAGAGCTTTCGCTCCGCATCGGTCATCTCACGACGGAGATTTCGGGCGCGGTCGACGCGAGTGTCGCGGCGGCGAGGCTTTCCTTCGGCGTTCATGGTGCCGCACCGCTGCTCCCCCCACCCCTGACCCCTTTGGCGCGCCGTCGGCGCGCCCGCCATTCGCTTCGCGAACGGGGGGAGGGGAAGGAGACGCCTCGTTCAGAACCAGAAGACGTCGGGCCGGATCGCGCCTACTGCCCCACCGCCTCCAGCACGTCGTCGAAGGTCTTCAGGCCTTTCTGCGGGGCGTTGACCATCACGGCCATGTTGCCGGGCTTGTGCTGGTTCTGCCACATCATGTGATGGGCGAGCGGGATCTCGTTCCAGGAGAAGGCCTCGCTCATGCACGGGTCGATGCGGTGGTCGAGCACGAACTGGTTCGCCGCCGAGGCCTGCTTGAGATGGGCGAAGTGCGAGCCCTGGACGCGCTTCTGCCGCATCCACACATAGCGGGCGTCGAACGTGATGTTGAAGCCCGTCGTGCCGGCGCAGAACACCACCATGCCGCCGCGCTTCACCACCAGGCAGGAGACCGGGAAGGTCGACTCTCCCGGATGCTCGAACACGAGGTCGACGTCCTTCTTGCCGGTGATGTCCCAGATCGCCTTGCCGAACTTCCGCGCCTCCTTCACCCAGGCGGCGTATTCGGGCGTGTTGACCTGGGGCATCTGGCCCCAGCACTTGAAGTCCTTGCGGTTGATCACGCCCTTGGCGCCGAGCTGCAGCACGTAGTCGCGCTTGCTCTCGTCCGAGATGATGCCGATGGCGTTGGCGCCGGCGGCCGCGCAGATCTGCACGCCGAACACGCCGAGCCCGCCCGAGGCGCCCCACACCAGCACGTTGTCGCCTGGCTTGAGGATGTGGGGCGGATGGCCGAACAGCATCCGATAGGCGGTGGCGAGCGTCAGCGTGTAGCAGGCCGCCTCCTCCCAGGTGAGGTGGTCGGGTTTCTTCAGGAGCTGGCGAGACTGCACCCGGCAGAACTGGGCGAACGAGCCGTCCGGCGTCTCGTAGCCCCAGATGCGCTGCGAGGGCGAGAACATCGGGTCGCCGCCGTTGCACTCCTCGTCCTCGCCGTCGTCCTGATTACAGTGGACGATGACCTCGTCGCCGACCTTCCAGCGATGCACCTTGCTGCCGACCGCCCAGACGATGCCGGACGCGTCGGAGCCGGCGATATGATAGGGCTCGCCGTGGCCGTCGAACGGCGAGATCGGCTGGCCGAGCGCCGCCCAGACGCCGTTGTAGTTGACGCCGCCGGCCATCACGTGGACCAGCACGTCCTCGTCGCCGAGCGGCCAGGTCGGCACCACCTCGACCTGCATGGCGTCCTGCGGTGGGCCGTGGCGCTCACGGCGGATCGCCCAGGCATACATCTTGGCCGGCACGTGCCCGAGCGGCGGGATTTCGCCGATCTCGTAGAGATCCTTGGGTTCGTTGGTCGATCGAAGCTGGGTCACGGCCGCCATGGCACTTCCTCCGCCGGTCGAGAAGTCGGTCCGCCCGTAAGCCGGGCGAGTGTGCATCACCGGATATCGCGTCGCAATAAGTACCACGGTCGCAAGCACCGGCGCAGGACTTAAGCCTTCGTCAATTCGGAGGGGGGATCCTCCGCAGCGCCGCTGCCGCGCCCCCGTCCGCGCCGGTAGAGCGCCCGTTTATCTGCTCAGGACCGCGCCGGCGATGCCCGCTTCCGCTCCGATCGACGCCGCCGTCCCGTCGTCCGCGTCGTCTGGCCGCAGCCCCGTCTCGTCCCCGCCGATCGCCACGCCGAAGGGCGCTACGCCGTTCACCGGCGCGCCGATCACCGGCCACGCGATCACTTGCGCGGTCGCCGACGGCGCGGCCGAGCCGGCGGGGATCGAGCCGGTGCGGCTCGTCTGCTTCGCGCTCGCGATCGTCAACCTCACCTACATGGTGGCGGTGCTCGGCAGCGGCGACTGGATCGTGACCCCATCGGGCGCGCCGGTCCACACCGATTTCGTGATGGTCTACGCGGCCGGCAAGCTGGCGCTCGCCGGCGATCCCGCCGCCGCCTGGGATTGGACGCTCCACCGCGTCGCCGAGGACGCGGTGCTGGGCCGCCCGGTGCCCGCCTATTACGGCTGGCACTATCCGCCGCCCTTCCTGATGGTCGCCGCGGCCCTCGCCACGTTACCCTATTGGGCCGCCTTCGCGACCTGGATGGCCGTGACGCTGCCGCTCTATCTGGTGACGCTGCGCGGCATCGTCGCGGCTCGGCTCGGCTGGCTCGCCGCCGGCGCGTTCCCGGTGATCGTGCCGAACCTGGTGCCGGGCCAGAACGGCTTCCTCACCGCGACGCTGATCGGCGGCACCCTCGCGCTGTTGCAGCGACATCCGGTCGCGGCCGGCATCTGCCTCGGGCTTCTGACCTACAAGCCGCAATACGGGCTGCTGTTTCCGCTGGTCCTGCTGGTGACGGGGCGATGGGCCACGATCGCGGCCGCGGCCGTGACGGCGCTGCTGCTCGCGGCCGCCACGCTGGCGGTCTTCGGGGCGGCCGGGATCGCCAGCTGGGCCGCGTTCCTGCACTGGCTGCCGCTGACCTCGGACGCGCTGCTGTCCGGGTCCGACGCCGAGTTTCACAAGTTCCAGAGCGTCTTCGCGCTGGTCCGCCTGGCTGGCGGCAGCGCCGCGCTGGCGTGGAGCGTGCAGATCGGCGTGGGGATGGTCACGGCGGCCACTGTCTGCCTGATCTGGCTCATCAAGAGAATTCCGTACGAGATGAAGGCGGCGACGCTCGCCGCCGGCGTGCTGCTCGCGACCCCGTACGTCTATCTCTACGATCTGACGATCCTCGCGGTGGCGCTCGCCTTCCTGCTGCGCCACGCGCTCGCGACCGGCTTCCTCGCCGGCGAGCGCCCGGCGCTGGCCGCGGTCGCGGCCGCCTTCCTGGTGCTGCCCGTGCTCGGCATCCCGGTCGGCCTCGTCGGCGTCGCCGTGACGCTCACGCTGATCGGCCGCCGCATCGGGGTGGCGCTTGCGGCGCCTCCGGCGGTCGGCCCCTCTGTCGCCTAAAGTCGCAGGGTCGTGTCGCGGTAGCGGGCTGACAGCCCGCACGGGCCGGGTTATCCTCGCCGTCGCAGTGCAACAAGGATCGCGCGTCCGCGTGCCTTCGGACGCCGCGCGCCTTCGGACCCCGGGCGAACCATGGGCTTGTCCTTGCTGGTATGGCTGATCGTGGGTGCGCTGGCCGGCTGGATCGCCGGCAAGCTGGTGCACGGCGTGGGCTTCGGCCTGGTCGGCAACATGGCGGTCGGCATCGTCGGCGCCGCCATCGCCGGATTCCTGCTGCCGCGGCTCGGGATTTTCTGGGGCGGCGGGTTCCTCAGCGCGGTCTTTCACGCCGTCATCGGCGCCGTCATTCTGCTGGTCCTGGTCGGCCTGGTCCGTCGCTAGAGCGGACATGGCCGGTCGCGTGCGCGTGGCCCCTCGTGGGCCGGCGCTGCGACGTGAATTTCGAACGTAACAACTCGTTTTCAGGGAACGTCCTCGATGCGCGAGACACCGAAGCGCGACACACCGAAGCGCGACAAGCCGTGGATCATCCGGACCTATGCGGGCCACTCGAGCGCCCGCGAGTCCAACGCGCTCTATCGCAAGAACCTGTCGAAGGGGCAGACCGGACTGTCGGTCGCCTTCGACCTGCCGACCCAGACCGGCTACGACTCGGATCATCCGATCGCCCGCGGCGAGGTCGGCAAGGTTGGCGTCGCGATCTCGCATATCGGCGACATGCGCACGCTGTTCGACGGCATCCCGCTCGACGCGATGAACACGTCGATGACCATCAACGCGACGGCCGCCTGGCTGCTGGCGCTCTACGTGGCGGTGGCGGACGAGCAGGGCGTGCCGCGTGAAAAGCTCACCGGCACGACCCAGAACGACATCATCAAGGAGTATCTGTCCCGCGGCACCTACGTGTTCCCGCCCGGGCCGTCGATGCGGCTGATCAAGGACGTGATCCTGTTCACGACCCGCGAGATGCCGAAGTGGAACCCGATGAACGTCTGCTCCTACCATCTGCAGGAGGCGGGCGCGACGCCGGTGCAGGAGCTCGCCTACGCGCTCGCCACCGCCGTGGCAGTGCTCGACTCGGTGAAGGAGGCGGGCGAGATCGCCGACTTCGGCGAGGTGGTCGGCCGCATCTCGTTCTTCGTCAACGCCGGCATGCGGTTCATCACCGAGATCTGCAAGATGCGGGCGTTCTGCGAGCTGTGGGACGAGATCACCCGCGAGCGCTACGGCGTCAGCGATCCCAAGCAGCGGCTGTTCCGCTACGGCGTGCAGGTGAACTCGCTGGGGCTCACTGAGCAGCAGCCCGAGAACAACGTCTACCGCATCTTCCTGCAGATGCTCGCCGTCACGCTGTCGAAGTCGGCCCGCGCCCGCGCCGTGCAGCTGCCCGCCTGGAACGAGGCGCTGGGCCTGCCGACCCCGTGGGATCAGCAGTGGTCGCTGCGCGCCCAGCAGATCCTCGCCTACGAGAGCGACCTGCTCGACTACGGCGACATCTTCGCCGGCTCGACCGAGATCGCCAAGAAGGTCGAGGAGCTGAAGGCCGAGGCGCGCGACGAGCTGCGCCGCATCCTCGACATGGGCGGCGCCGTCGGCGCGATCGACACCGGCTATCTGAAGGAGCAGCTCGTCGTCTCCAACTCGCGCCGCGTCGAGCTGATCGAGGCGGGCGAGCAGGTCGTCGTCGGCGTCAACAAGTTCGTCGAGACCGAGCCGTCGCCGCTGCCGACCGGCGAGGGCGCCATCATCACGATCCCGCCCGAGGTGGAGGAGGAGCAGGTCGCCCGCCTGCAGGCGTGGCGCGCGGCGCGCGACGACGCCGCGGTCGCGCAGACGCTGGCCGAGCTGCGTCGCGCCGCGATCGAAGGCCGCAACATCATGCCGGCCTCGATCGCCTGCGCCAAGGCGGGCGTCACCACGGGCGAATGGGCCTTTGCGTTGCGCGAGGGTTTTGGGGAGTACCGGGCGCCGACCGGCGTGTCCGGCGCGGCGCGCAACGACGCGCGCAACGTCGAGGAGATCAAGGCCGAGGTCGACCGGGTGTCGCGAAAGCTCGGGCGGCGATTGAAGTTCCTGGTCGGCAAGCCGGGCCTCGACGGCCACTCCAACGGGGCCGAGCAGATCGCGGTGCGGGCGCGCGACGCCGGCATGGACGTCGTCTACGAGGGCATCCGCTTCACGCCCGCGGATATCGCCAGCGCCGCGCGTGAAAAGGACGTCCACGTCGTCGGCCTGTCGATCCTGTCGGGCTCGCACATGGAGCTGGTCGCCGACACGCTGGCGAAGCTGCGCGAGGCCGGCGCCTCGCATGTCCCCGTGGTGGTCGGCGGCATCATCCCGCCCGACGATGCCAAGGCGCTGCTCGCCGCCGGCGTCGCCGGCGTCTACACGCCCAAGGACTTCGACCTCAACCGCATCATGACCGACATCTGCCGGATCGTGGAGACCGCGACGTCCGACAAGGCGGCGTGACCCGTCGGTGCGGACCGCAGGCCCGCGAGCACCTGGGCTCGCGGGCGCCCGTCTCGTCCACGTACGCTCGTCCATGCGCGCGTCGCTGCGGCCCCGGTCCCGCGAGGGACGCGGGCCCGCAGCCGCGTAGTCTCGCTCCTGCCGACGAAGTTACGGCGTGCGCAGCGGCTTCAGGGCGCCGGCCCACTTGTGCAGCTCGTCCAGGACCTCCTTGACGGCGGCGGTCTGGATGTCGTTCGGCGTGAAGACGCCGTCCTTGATCTGCGGGAAGACGAACGGGATCACCACCGCCTCCAGGATCGGCATCACCTTCAGCGTCGTGAGGATCTGCTTGGTCATCTGCACGGCCCGGATGCCGCCCGAGATGCCGCCGTAGCTGACGAAAGCGGCCGGCTTGTAGTTCCACTCCGAGTAGACGTAGTTGAGCGCGTTGAGGAGCGCCGGGGTGGGGCCGAAATTGTACTCCGGCGTGACGAACACATAGGCGTCCGCTGCCTTGACGCTGTCGCTCCACGCTTTGGTGTGGGCCTTCTCGTATTTCTGCATCCGCGGATGATGCGGCTCGTCGTAGACCGGCAGGGCGAAGTCGGCGAGGTCGACCAGATGCGCGTCGAAGGCGCCGTGTGCCTTGGCGCCGTGGTGGAACCACTGGGCGACGGTGGGGCCGACGCGGCCGGGGCGGGTGCTGGCGACGATGGTGTGGAGGCGAAGAGTCACGAGGGTCTCGCTTGTCGGTTGGGTCGAGGGTGAAGGTGTCCCCGCCCCCATAAAGGAAGCCTGGTGACGATCCGCAAGGCGTTACCGCCCTGTGGCGGCCCCGTGCGGCCATCCGGACACGTTTTCGCGCAGCGCTGCGGTTCCGCCTGGCGCGGTCCGGACATACGGCCCGGCGCCGGCCCGAGACGGCCGACTCACCCGATGCGGTGGATGGCAGGAGTGCGTTGACTTGCGGGCGCCGGCGGGCCTAACCCCTCGGCCGTGCCGCATCGTCGTTCGGCGGAATGGTCGGAGTGGCAGGATTTGAACCTGCGACCCCCTCGTCCCGAACGAGGTGCGCTACCAGACTGCGCTACACTCCGTCCCGCCGGTGAGGACGGTCTTATAGCCAAGCGAATCCGCGCCGGCAAGCACGGGAGTCGATGTGACTGCGATGATTTTCACGCGCGTCCTGGCAGCAGGGGACGCGGCGGCCGCGACCGCCGCGCGCATCCTGCAGGACGGCGGACTGGTGGCTTTCCCAACGGAAACGGTCTACGGGCTCGGCGCCGACGCGACGAACGCGACCGCCGTGGCGCGCCTCTACGCCGCCAAGGGGCGGCCGCGCTTCAATCCGCTGATCGCGCATGTCCCGGATGCGGCTGCCGCATGGGCGCTCGGCCGGGCCGATTCGGCCGCCGAAAGGCTCGCCGCCGCCTTCTGGCCGGGACCGCTGACGCTGGTCGTCGCGAAGGCTCCCGGGTGTCCGGTCTGCGACCTCGCCACCGCCGGGCTCGACACGCTGGCGCTGCGCGTGCCCGACCACCCGGTCGCCCAGGCGATTCTCGCGGCCTGTGGCCGGCCCGTGGTGGCGCCCTCGGCGAATCGCTCCGGCCATGTCTCCCCCACCACGGCCGCGCACGTGGTCGGCGACCTCGCCGGCCGCATCGACCTCGTCGTCGACGGCGGCGCGACGCCGGTCGGGGTCGAATCGACCATCGTGGCCTGCCTCGGCGGCATGCCGCGGCTGCTGCGCCCCGGCGGCGTGCCCCGCGAGGCCCTGGAGGCGGTGCTGGGCGGACCGGTCGCCGACCCGCCGGCGGCGGTCGCCGAGACGGCCCCGGGCGTCGTGCCCGAGGCGGGGCCGATCGCGCCCGGCATGCTGAGCTCGCACTACGCCCCGCGCGCCCTCCTGCGCCTGCGCGCCAAGAGCGTCGCGCCCGGCGAGGCGCTGCTCGCGTTCGGCCCGAGCCTGCCGCCGGGGGCGGAGCACGCCGCGGCGGTGCTGAATCTCTCGGCGGGCGGCGACCTCGCCGAGGCGGCGGCGGCGCTGTTCGCCCATCTGCGCGCCCTCGACGCCTCCGGCGCGCCGGTGATCGCGGTCGCCCCGATCCCCCGCCACGGGCTGGGCGCGGCGATCGCCGACCGCCTCGCCCGCGCCGCCGCCCCGCGGGGGTGAGGCTCGCCCCTGCAGTCTTCACCTGTCCCCGCGTGGCGTGAACCTCTCCCCGCGTGCGGGGAGAGGGAACGACGCCCGTCATCCCAGACGTGGCCCGCCATCCCTTCCGTCGCCCGAACGCGCTAGAGTGCGCGTCCCATGGACGCTCCCCGCATGCCCCCGCTTTCCGCGCCGCTGTCCCCCGAAACCCTCGCCCGCTTCGTCGCGATCGTGGGCGAGCGCCACGCCGTCACGGAACCGGCCGAGCAGGCCGCGTATCTGGAGGAGCCGCGCGGGCTCTATCACGGGGCGACGCCGGTGGTGCTGCGTCCCGGCTCGACCGCGGAGGTCGCCGCCATCCTGCGTCTCGCGACGGAGCTCGGCGTCCCGGTCGTGCCGCAAGGCGGCAACACCGGGCTGGTCGGCGGCCAGATTCCGCACGACGGCGAGATCCTGCTCTCGCTCAAGCGGCTCGACCGCATCCGCGAGATCGATTCCGCCTCCAGCACCATGACGGCGGAGGCGGGCGTCGTGCTGCAGGCCGCCCAACAAGCGGCGGCCGCCGTCGACCGGCTGTTCCCGCTGTCGCTCGGCGCCGAGGGAAGCTGCACGATCGGCGGCAACCTCTCGACCAATGCGGGCGGCACCGCGGCGCTCGCCTACGGGGTGGCGCGCGACCTCGTGCTCGGGCTCGAGGTGGTGCTGCCGGACGGGCGCGTCTGGCACGGCCTCAACAAGCTCAAGAAGGACAATACCGGCTACGACCTCAAGCACCTGTTCATGGGCGCCGAGGGCACGCTCGGCGTCATCACGGCGGCCGTGCTGAAGCTGTTCCCGGCGCCGAAATCGGTGGAGACGGCGTTCGTCGCGGTCGAGACGCCCGAGGCCGCGCTGGCGCTGTTCGGCCTCGTGCAGGGGCGCGCTGGCGGCAGCCTCACGAGCTTCGAGCTGATGGCGCGCATCTGCCTCGACATGGCGCTCCGCCACGGCACCAACCTGCGCGACCCTCTGACGACACCCTCGCCCTGGTACGTGCTGATCGAGTTCTCCTCGGGCGCGAGCGAAGGGCTGCGCGATCTCCTCGAGGAGACGCTGGGGCTCGCGCTCGAGCAGGATCTCGTCACCGACGCTGTGATGGCCGAGAGCCTGGAGCACCGCGCCGCCTTCTGGCGCCTGCGCGAGTTCGTCTCCGACGCGCAACGCTACGAGGGCGGCTCGATCAAGCAGGACGTCTCGGTGCCGGTCGCGGCGGTTCCCGATTTCATCCGCGCCGCGTCGGAGGCCGTGACGACGCTGATCCCCGGCTGCCGGCCGGTGCCGTTCGGCCATCTCGGCGACGGCAACATCCACTTCAACGTCAGCCAGCCGGTAGGCGCCGACAAGGCGGCGTTCCTGGCCCGCTGGGACGCGATCTCGGACGCGGTGTTCGCCGAGGTTCTGTCACGTGGCGGCTCGATCTCGGCCGAGCACGGCATTGGCGTGATGAAGCGCGACTATCTCCCGCGCATCAAGGACCCGGTGGCGCTCGACCTGATGAGAACGTTCAAGGCCGCGCTCGACCCGGCCGGGATTCTGAATCCCGGCAAGGTGGTGTGAGGGGCGGATTTGTTCGGCGCGACCTCTCTCCGCCCTCACCCTGAGGAGCGGCCGCAGGCCGCGTCTCGAAGGGCGAGGGCGGCCACGTCGACGGGGGCCACATGGTTCGAGACGCGATCCTGGCGCGCGAGCGCGCCCGGATCGCTCCTCACCATGAGGGGAGAGTCGAGGTGAGCGCCGCTTGGTCAGGGTCGGCGACCTGATCAGATCGCGCCTCGACCGTCCGCCCCTCACCAGCTCTTGGCGAGCGAGAGCCGCACGGCGAGCGGCTCCACCGCGTGGACGTGGCGATCGAAGACGGCGGACGTCTCGCCGGCGAGCCGCGACTCGTAGGCGTACTCGATCTGGTTGGTCTTGGTGTCGAACAGGTTGTAGGCGTCGAGCTGGATCTTGAGCCCGTCGTCGAAGCGGTAGCCGAGCCGCGCGTTGACGACGAAGGACGACAGCGACCGCACGCTGTCGTCCTCGACCAGCGGCCGCGGCCCGAAATAGCGCGCCTTCAGCGAGCCGAACCAGCCGGTCTCGGTGCCGGCCGTCATGGTGAAGGAGCCGACCCACGCCGGCGCGCCCGGGATGAACGCACCGGCCGGGTCGTAGTCGGTGAAGTGGGCGCGCGTGTAGGCGAGGTCGAGATCGAGGGTGAGCCAGCGGTTGACCTTGTAGTCGTTGGTCCACTCGATGCCGACGCGGCGGCTCGGCCGGCTCGCCTCGGTGGTGCCGGCGTCGCCGACGAACAGAAGCTCGGAGGCCTGGTCGAGTACGAACACGGCGACCGACGAGGTGAGCCCGTCGATCGACCGGTTGCGCAGGCCCACCTCGGCACCCTTGGTGCGCACCAGCAGCGGCACGGTGGCGAGCGGCGTCGTCTTGTCGGCCGGATCGACCGTGATGGTCGCGCCACGAATGTCGTTCGAGTGGAAGCCGTAGCCGCCGTTGAGGAACAACTCGGTCTTGTACCACGGCCCCAGCACCAGGCCGGCCTTGGGACTGGTGATGGCGGCCGCGGCGTCGCCGGAGTTCTCCACGGTGTCGCTCGAGACCGAGCCGCGATACCAGTCGCGCCGCACGCCGACCGTGGTGCGCAGCCAGTCGGTCCAGCGGATCGTGTGATCGGCCCACACCCCGACACTGCCTTCCTTCACACCGTCGGCGCGGGTGGTCGAGAGCCACTGCCGCTGCGCCGTCTTCGTCAGCCCGATCGTGATGTCGTCGAAGCGTGTCTGCACGCCGACGCGGGTCTCCATCGGGCGGTCGGCGACCGTGTAGGCGAAGGTGTGGCTGGCGTTGACGCCGAGCACGGTGCGCTTGTCGGTCTGGCTGAACTGGTCGCCGTTGACCGGGTCGTCGAGAAAGTAGGTGAAGTTGTTGTAGAGCGTCAGGCTCGAATTGATCGCGAAGGCGTCGACCCGGGTGGTGCCGTGCTCGCTCGCATGCGCCCAGCGCCCGGAGAGGCTGTAGCGGCTCGCCTCGCCGCCGTCGGTCGGATCGAGCGAGCCCCAGCGGCTGATCAGGCCCTGGTCGATCGCCCGTTGCGCCACCTGGTCGGTCGAGGTCCAGCGGTTTCGGTAGGCCATGCCGGTGAGCGAGAAGCCGTCGTCGGCCGTGCCCTCGACGTAGCGCACGACGCCGTTGAGCTTGCGCACCTTGTCCGGAACGTCCCACGGGCCGTCGTAGACGACGCCTTCACCGGCCGCGATCAGGGTCGCGCCGGTGTCGGTCCTGGTCGACAGCACCGCGACGTTGCGGCCGTAGCCGAACATGCCGATCGTGCCCTCGACGTAGTTCTTCGGCACGCCGCGCAGATAGTCGATGTGCACGGCGCCGGCCGAGGAGAAGTCGCCTTCGTCCGCGTAATACGGCCCCTTGCGGACGTTCAGCGCCTGCACCAACTCGGGGATCATGAAGTTGATGTCGGCGTAGCCCTGGCCGTGGCCGTGGGTGCGCATGTTGACCGGCATTCCGTCCACCCAGATGGCGAGGTCGGTGCCGTGATCGAGATTGAAGCCGCGCAGGAAGTACTGGTTCGCCTTGCCCTCACCGCTGTGCTGGGTGACGACGAGCCCGGGCACCACCTCCAGCATCTCGCCGACCCGGGCGGCCGGCACGTCGCGCATCTCCTCGCCCGTGATCGTCACGGCGCTGGCGGCGGCGACCGGGGCGGCGGGCCGTGGCGGCGCCGCCGCGTCCGTCACCTCGAGGGCGGGGAGCGTGACGGACTGGGCGGTCGCCCCGTCGATCCCGGCGCCGTCGATCGCGGCGACGGTGACGAGCAGAAGCGGCGCGAGGCGGATCGACGGAGCCATGGCACGAGCCGTTGCCCGACGGGGCGACGACATCCGTCGGTATGAAGAATTAGATCATTCGTAATCCCATGGTTAGGAACAATCAATAAATTCGTCATACGGACGCACGGATATGCCGCCGCTGTGGCGCGGCGGCATCAACGCCGTAGGGGCAGGGTGCGCATGCCGCCGACACGAGCCGCCGCGCGTCCGGCCCGCTCAGTCGCCCTTGTACTCGGCCGGCTTGGTGTCGGCGATCCGGATCAGGAGCTCGGCCGCCTTGCGGTCCTCGGCCAGGAAGGCGACGAAGTCCTTCGGCCCGGTCGGCGCCGACATCACCGCCTGCTGGTCGAGGAACGCCTTGAACTTCGGCTCCTCGAACAGCGTCTTGAACGCCGCGGCGAGGCGCTCGATCGCCTCCGGCGGCGTGCCTTTCGGGGCGCCGAGCCCCCACCAGCCGATGCCCGGATAGCCGCCGATGCCGGCCTCGGCCGCGGTCGGCACGTCGGGCAGCAGCGGCGAGCGCGTCGTCGACGACACGGCGAGCGCCTTCACCTTGCCGCTCTGCAGGGCGGCGAGGAAGTTGCCGACGCCGAAGCGCGTGATCTGCGCCTCGTTGGCCATCAGGGCCTGGGCGGCCGGGCCGCCGCCCTTGTAGGGAATGCCCTGCACCTTGGCGTTCCACTGGTTGTTCATCCAGCGCAGGAACAGGTCCGGCAACGAGCCTTCGCCGAGCGTCGCGTAATTGAGCGCGGCGGGCCGCGCCTGGATCTTGTCCTTCAGCTCGGCGACCGTCGCGACGCCGAGGTCGGACGAGACGAACACGCCCTCGATCAGGAAGAACAGCCGGCCGACCGGCGCGATGTCGTCCGGGTTGTAGGGCAGCTTGGCGAACAAGAGCGGATTGTACGACATCGTGTTGTGGTAGACGGCGCAGAACGTGTGCGCGTCCGGCGCCGACTGGGCGCAGGCGGTGGCGCCGAGGATGCCGGCGGCGCCGCCCTTGTTCTCGATGATGATCGGCTGGCCGAGCTTCGGCTGCAGCTCGTTCGCGGCGGCGCGCAGGATCACGTCGGTGACGCTGCCGGCGGCGATCGGCACGATCATGCGGATCGGCTTCTGGGGCCAGCCCTGCGCCGTGGCGGCGAGCGTCCCGGCGGCGAGCGCGCTGACCGCGACGAGGCTCGCGGCGGCGAGGCGGATCGGGCTTCTCATGTCTGCGTCCTCCGATCGTCTTGTTTGTTTGGTCGCGTGGTGAGGTGTCGTCGCGGCGGGCCGGGCGTTCGGCCGGGCCCGGGGATCGTCTGATCGAAGGTCGTCAGTCCTTCGTCTCGGCGCGGGTGCCGTAGAGGCCGTGCGACGTGTCCTTGACGGTGAAGAAGACGACGTCGGCGTCCGGGCCCGCATGACCGCCGTGGACGACGCCGCCCGGCTGGTAGATCACGGTGCCCGGTCCAGCCACGAAGGTCTGGCCGTCGACCTCGGCGTGCATCACGCCCTCGATGATATAGGTCCACTGCTCGTTCGGATGGCTGTGGCGCTCCGTCACCTCGCCGGCCTTCAGCCGCACGAGGCCGCACATCATCCGCTCGCCCTCGACCACCTTGCCGGTCGCCGAGGTGTAGCCGCGGCCGACGTCGAGCGAGGCGATCGACGTGAGATCGAACACGTATTCCTTCTCGCCCACCTTGGTGACCTGGGGCTTTGCGGCGGTCGGCGGGGTTTTCTCGGTCATGGCCTCGTCCTTCTCGGTGACTCGCTTGTTGGACGTGTTCAGGTGAAATGCGCGCCCTTGTCGGCGACGATGAACTGGCCCGTGATGGCGTCGCTCTCGTGCGAGCACAGGAACACGAGCGGGCCGCCGAGATCGTCCGGCGTCACGTCCTCGGGGATGGCGCGGGCGGCGCGGATCTTCGTGATCAGCTCGGGTTTCGCCGTGAAGGCGGCACCGGCCGCCGGATTGGCGATCAGCCCGGTCGCCAGCGTGTTGACCCGGATGCCCTGCGGCCCGAGCTCGCGAGCGAGCGCCCGGGTCAGCGCCAGCACGCCGCCCTTCATGCTCACGTAATGGAGCCGGTTGGGCAGGCCCTCCTGCATCGTCGTCGAGCCGATGTTGACGATCTTGCCCCAGCCGTTGCGGGCCATGCGGGGCGCCGCCGCCTTGGCGCACAGGAAGCTGCCGCGCAGCCCGACCGCCATCACCTGGTCCCAGGCCGCGACGTCGAGTTCGGCGAGCGGCACGGGCGGGATGTTGGAGCCGACGACCGCGTTGTTGACCAGGATGTCGAGCCGGCCGAACGCCGTCTCGGCCGTCGCCGCCATCGCCTCGACGGCCGCCTCCTCGGTGACGTCGACCGTCACGGCGACGGCGCGGCCGCCCTTCTCCCGCAACGCTTCCGCGACCGGCTCGGCGTCGACGATGTCGGCGACCACCACGCTCGCGCCCTCTGCCGAAAGCGCCGCCGCGAACACGGCGCCGAGCGCCGCCTTCGGTCCGAACGCCGCGCCGGTCACGACGGCGACGAGACCGTCGAGACGGCGGGTGCTGCGTTGCAGCGACGACAGGTCGGGCATGACGGTCATGGCGAGTCCGTTGGGCGAGTCCTGCTGGGCGAGTCGCGTCGAAGCTCTGCATGCGAAGTGGACGGGGTCAAAGCGAACGCGTCGTCTTGCGCTGGCGCGACAGAGATCGTGCGCCCGGCCGACAGGCCGCCGTCCTCGGGCAGCCGGCATGTTGCGGCCGGCAGCCGCCCCTCATAGGATCGGCCAAAAGCGACAAGATCGACACGTCCGGGAGGCGCGCATGGTCAGGGTCGATCCGGGGCTGGCCCCCGCCGAGAAGCAGCGCCTCTGGCAGGACGCGATCGCCTGGCATTTCGGCGACGCGGACCTCTCGATCCGCCGGCCCGACCGCTTCGCCGGCCGCATCGTCACGCTCGGCGACGGGCCGATCCGGCTCGTCGAGGTCGCGAGCGACAACGAGATCGGGGTGCGCACCCGCCGCCATGCGGCGCGGGCGCGCGACGAGGTCTTCGTCGTCGCGCTGGTGAACCGCGGCCGAGTGTCGTTCGAGCAGCGCGGCCGCAGTTGCGTGCTGACCGACGGCATGGCGACGCTGTTCGCCGCGTCGGAGCCCTACGTGATCCGCCACGACGATCCGGCCGACGTGATCAATCTCACGGCGCCGGCGTCGCTGCTCCAGTCCTTCGTGCGGCGGCCGCACGATCACGTCTGCCGGGGTGTGTCGACCCGCGGCCTGGTCGGCAAGGTCTCGCGCGACCTGATGGTCGGGCTCGCCGCGGCGGCGCGGGCGGGGGCGCGGCGCGACGACACGGATGCGGCCGCGGCGTCCGGTCCGCTCCAGCTCGCGCTGGCGAGCATCGCGGTGCTGCTCGCCGAAGGGCAGGCGGAGCCCTCCGGCCTCGGCCCCCGCCAGGCCGCGATGATCCGGCGCTGCCGCGAGATCATCGCCGCCTCGCTCGCCGAGCCGGAGCTCGGACCGGCCCTGCTGGCGCAGCGCATGGGCGTGTCGGTGCGCTGCCTGCACGGGCTGTTCCGGGCGGCCGGCACCACGGTCTGCGACGACGTGCTGGAGGCGCGGCTCGCCCGCAGCCTGCAGCTGCTCGGCGATCCCGCCGCCGCGACGCTGCGGCTGAAGGAGGTCGCCTTCACGAGCGGCTTCGCCAACCCGTCGCTGTTCGCGGCGCAGTTCAGGCGGCGCTACGGGCGGACGCCGGGCGAGATGCGGCGGGCGCTGCTGGGCGGCGGGTGAGCGGCCGGGGGTCGGCAGAGCCGGTCGGCGCGCCGCGACGGTTGGCGTCGGTATGAAGATTCGATAATGTCGTAGGATCGAACCGGCGGCACGCCCACGGCACGGGGCTGCTGCGGCGGCCGCGTTCGGCCTCGACCGCAGGAGATCATCGATGCCGCATGCCCGCGCCGTGACGCTCGCCCGCACCACCGCTGTCCGCACCGGCGCACTCGCCGCCGGGATCGTGCTCGTCGCCACGACGGCCGCCTCGGCCCATGTCGGCCAGGCGCCGCATGTCCACGGCTTCGCCGACGGGTTCGTGCACCCGCTGTTCGGGGCCGATCATCTCGCCGCCATGCTGGCGGTCGGCCTGTGGTCGGCGACGCTGGGCGGTGCCGCGCTGCTCGCCGTGCCGGCCGCCTTCGTGGTGCTCCTGGTCGTCGGCGCCGTGCTCGGCGCCACCGGCGTGCCGCTGCCGGCGGTCGAGCCGGCCATCACGGCCTCGGTGATCGTGCTCGGGCTTCTGGTCGCGCTCGCCGTACGGCTGCCGCTGGTGCCGGCCGCCCTGCTGGTCGGCGTCTTCGGCCTCGTCCACGGCTATGCCCACGGCGCCGAGATGCCGGCGGCGGCGAGCCCGCTCGCCTACGGGCTCGGCTTCGTGACCGCGACCGTGCTGCTGCACGCGACCGGCATCGGCCTCGGTCTCGCCCTCGGCCGCATCGCCGAGGTCCGGGCCGGCCTCGGCACGGCCCGGCTCGCCGGCGCCTGCGTGGCGGGCGTCGGCCTGGTGCTGGCGCTCGCCTGACGCCGGCGCGCGGCCCGACAGTCTGCGACGCGCCGGATCGGCCTCAGCGGCAGATCCGGGCGTCGGCGAGATTGCGGAAGTCCGTGCCGGTGGCCGCGGTGTCCGGGCCCTTCACCCAGACGATGACGTTGGCCTCCGACTTCGCCGTCGTGCCGCAGCGCATGTGCACCGAGTACATGGTGCCGGGCGTCGCGGCCCGCTCCTCGACCCACTCGACCGGGCAGGTCTCGCCGCCCTTGGCGTAGCTTTGTGCCGTCAGCACGAAGCCGCTGCCGGCCGGCGCCGGGCAGCTTCCGGTCGCCGAAATCCAGGTGCCGCGCAGGCTCTCCGGCACCTCGGAATGCCGCACATCGGCCACGGCCGTGCCGCTCGTCACGAGGCCCGCCGTCGCCACTGCCGCGGCGAGAACCAGTCCCGTCGCCATCACGCTCGCCTTCATCATCGCGCACCCGCCGTCGTGGATTCGTCGCGGTATCTTAATCCAGGGCCCGCGGTCAGGCATCCGCCGTGTCGGGCGAGGCGGCGTCCTTGTGGACGTCGTCGCGGGCGTCTCGGGGCTCGTCCGGCGCGAAGGGCTCGAGCAGCATGCGCAGGGTGTCGGCCGTGTAGGGCTTTCGCAGCCGCGGCGTCTCGGCGAACTCGGGCGGGAAGGCCGCGTGCTCGCCGTAGCCGGTGGCGAACGCGAACGGCACGCCGAGCGCGCGCAGCCGCGTGGCGATCGAGAAGCTCGTCTCGGCCCCGAGATTGACGTCGAGCAGGGCGAAGTCGGGCGGCCTCGTCTCGATGGTGGCGAGCGCGTCGGCCACCGAGGCGGCGGTGCGCACGGCGTTCGCGCCGAGCCGGCGCAGCATGTCCTCGGCGTCGAGCGCGATGATCATCGTGTCCTCGACGAGCAGCACGTCCTGGGGCACCCGGCCGGCCGGCGGTGGCGCCTCGATCGGCGTCGCGTCGGTCGGGCGGCCGCCCGGCGCCGGGCGGGCGAAGCCGCCGGGAACGACGAAGCGGGCGACGAGACCGGTCGGCGCGTAGTCGACCGTCGCCTCGCCCTTGAGGTCGTGGCGGATCGAACGCTCGATCACGGTCGAGCCGAAGCCGCGCCGCGTCGGCGGGGCGACCCGCGGACCGCCGCTCTCGCGCCAGCGCAGCGCCAGCGCGCCGTCGGGCCGGAAGCCGACCGCGACGTCGACGCGACCGCGCGAGTCGCTCAGCGCGCCGTACTTGGCCGAGTTCGTGATCATCTCGTGGACGACGAGCGCGATCGTCGTGAACGCCTCCGGCTCGATCAGCACCTCGGGTCCGACGATGCGCACCCGCTCGCCCTTGCCGCCGAGATACGCCGCCGCCTCGGCGGCGACCAGGCTGCGCAGCGACGCCGGTCCCCACTGGTCGGCCGTGATCTGGTCGTGGGCGCGGGCGAGCGCCTGGATGCGGCCGCCCACCACCTCGGTGAACGTCTCGATGGTGGCCGCCGAATCGCGGCTCTGGGTGATCACGCCGCGGATCAGGCCGAGGATGTTGCGGATGCGGTGGTTGAGCTCGGCAATCAGCAGATCCTGCCGCGCGACGGCGCGACGGCGCTCCTCCTCGGTGAGGTCGGAGAGCTGCAGGATCACCTCGAGCAGGCTGACGCGGAGCTGCTCGGCGATCCGGCATTCCACTGGCAGCCAGGGCAGCGACTGGCCCGTGACGGTCTCCTTCCACAACTCGAAGCTCTGGCGCGGCGTCAGCCGGTCGCCGTTGGGGCCGATCGCCTTGGGGGTGTTCGGATCGCCGGCCCAGGTGACGGTGCGGGCGACCTCGCGGCGGAAGAACACCAGATAGTCGCGGGCCGGGCGCGACAGCGGCACCACCAGCATGCCGGCGGCGCGCGCCGCGAAGGCGCGGGCGGGCGGGTGCTCGGCCCCGATGTCGTGGCGGGCATGCACGCGATCGATCGCCTTGACGTCGATATGCGCGACGAGGTCGGAAAACTCCTCCGCGGTCGGGGTCAGCCCCTTCAGCGTGGCGCGCCCGTTCGTCCACACGCCGACGCCGTCGCAGGTGAGCAGATCGGCCATCTCGTCGAGATGGGCGACGACGCCCTCGAAGCGCGTCGACTCGCGCGCCATGGTGCCGACCAGGCGCTGATGCAGAGCCTGGGCCCGCGCCTCGTAGGCCGCCTCGACGGCGCGCTCGCGATTCTCCAGCACCAGCGCGAACACCTGGGCGAACAATTCGGCCGCGCTGCGCCGGCCGAAGGCGACCCGGTGCGGTGCATAGTGATGGCAGGCGAACAGGCCCCACAGCTTCCCGTCGCGCAGGATCGACACCGACATCGAGGCGCGCACGCCCATGTTGCGCAGATACTCGATATGGATCGACGAGACGCTGCGCAGCATGCTCATCGACAGGTCGAGCGGCGGATCGTCCGCCCCCGCCGAGACCACCGGCACCGGCACGGCGTCGATGTCGCCGATCAGCCGCAGCACGTTGCGGGCGTACAGCCGGCGCGCCTGGCGCGGGATGTCGGAGGCCGGATAGTGCAGACCGAGAAACGTGCCGCGGCCGGGATCCACCGCCTCGCCGACCACCTCGCCGGAGCCGTCGTCGTCGAAGCGATAGACCATCACGCGGTCGAAGCCGGTGAGCGCCCGCAGCTCGCGCGCCGCCGTGCGGAAGAAGCTCCGCCGGTCGTCGGCGCGCCGCAGCCGGGTGATCATGTCGCGCACCAGCGCCGGCGCCGCCGTGTCGCTCTCGCCCGTGGTCGGCTCGCACTCGATGACCACGGTGTCGCGCCCCATGGGGTCGTTCGCGCCGTTCGCGTCCGCGTCCGCCGCGGCGACGACGTGGGCGGCGACGTCGCAGACGAGGCCGGGACGCAGGCGCAGCCCGAAGGCGCGCGCCGCCAGATCGCCGGCGACGCCCTGCAGGAGGCCGCGCAGGCTGTGCAGCGCCTCGGCCTCGACGAGAGCGTCGAGCGGGCGGCCGATCAGATCGTCGCCGTCGCGGCCGAGCCACGCGGCGGCGTTGGCCGAGACATGCGTGACGATCCAGTCGTCGGCCGCGACGGCGATCAGAAAGCCGAACGGCTGCACGGCGCCGAGCAGATGGATCGGCTCGCGGTCGCAATTGGTCAGATCCACGCTCGCGCCGGCGTCGGCTTGCATCGTCGGTCCGTTTGTCGGGACGGAGCCGCCGGTCCGCGGCGGTCGGATTACACGTCACCGGCGCTGATGTCGGCGCTGCGCCGACCCGTCGTGCCGTCGTGTGGGCGGCGTCCGGCGACCCCTCCCAGGAGCGTGATCGCCGGATCCGTGAAACCACGTTACCACCGTCGTCTTCGCCGGGTCGGTGCACTTGTGAACATATCGGGATCATGCGATGCGCTAGAGGAGCGTCCCGACGAACACGGTCCCTCCTCGATCAGCGTCATCCAGCCGACATATGAGCAAGATCACCGGCGCAGCCGCCGCGCGGCCCGACAACAACCTGCTGCAGACGCTGCGGGAGGCCGACTTCGCGCTGATCGGCGCACTCCTCGAGTCGAACCCGCAGGATGCCAACCAGCTCCTCTACAATCCCGGCGACAATGTCGAGACCGTGCACTTTCCCTGCGGGCCGAGTCTCGTCTCCTATCTGGTCGGCAGCGAGGACGGCCGCGACGTGGAGACCATCCTGGTCGGCCGCGAGGGTGCGGTCGGCGGCATCGTCTCGTTCGGCCATCTGCCGGCCTATTGCCGCATCGTGGTGAAGTATGGCGGCCCGTTCGTGCGGCTGCGGGTCACCCAGCTCGAGGCCGCCAAGGCGCAGTCGCCGACGCTGCGTTACCTGTTCGCCCGCTATGCCGACTGTTTGCTCGCTCAGGTGTTCCAGTCGACCGCCTGCAACGCCATCCACTCGATCGAGCAGCGCGCCGCCAAGTGGATCCTCTCGGCCATGGACCGCACCGGCGATCACGTCGTGCCGCTCACCCACGAGCAGCTCGCCACCATGCTGGGGGTGGGTCGCAGCTACACCAGCCGCGTCATGCAGGGCTTCCGGGCCGACCGGATTCTGGAGACGCGGCGCGGCGCCGTGGTGGTGCGCGACCGCGAGGCCCTGAAGGCACGCGCCTGCCTGTGCAACGAATCCGTCAAGGCGCACTTCGACGCCGTGCTGCGCGGCGTCTATCCGACGAGCGAGGAGTAACGGAGCGCCTTGTCGCGGAGGGACAGGCGCCTCCTGAACGCCATCATCAGGTCGCGCGGCCCGGCACGGTCTGCTCCCTCCCCCCTTGTGGGGGAGGGAACCACGACGTAACCTCGTCCTGATCACTTAACTTCTTCTGATCACTTCGCCTCGACCAGATTGGCGAGACGCACCACCTCGGCCCATTTCTTCACCTCGGCGGCGACGAAGTCGGGCATCTCGGCGGTCGGGCGGAAGCGGGCGACGACGGCATTGCGGTCGAAGGTCTCGCGCACCGCGTCGGCCGTGAGCGCGCCCTCGATCGCGGCGGCGAGCCTGGCGACCCGATCGGCCGGCGTCTTGGCCGGGGCGAAATAGGCGAACCACGCGTCGGCATCGACGTCCGGCACGCCGGCCTCGGCGAGCGTCGGGATGTCGGGCATCAGCGGCACGCGGCGCGACGAGGCGATGGCGAGCGCCCGCACCATGCCGCCCTCGAGCTGGCCGCGGATGTTGGCGACCGCGATGAAGCCGAAGTCGACGACGCCGGCCATCAGGTCCTGGGCGAGCGGACCGCCGCCCCGATAGGGCACGTGCTGGGCCTCGACGCCGGCCTTGATCTTGAACAGCTCGCAGGCGAGATGCGACGACGAGCCGATGCCGGTCGAGCCGTAGTTCAGCTTGCCGGGCTCGCGCTTGAGGAGCGCGACCAGCTCGGTCGCGGTCGCGACCGGCAGGGTCTTCTTGACGACCAGCGCGTGCGGCACCGTGCAGACCTGGCAGATCGGCACGAAGCTGTCGATCGCGCGGTAGGGGAGCGAGGGATAGATCGCCTCGTTGGTGCCGTGGGTCTGCTGGGTGCCGAGCACCAGCCGGTAGGCGTCCGGATCGGCGAGCGCGACCGCCTGGGCCGCCACCGAGCCGCCGCTGCCGCCGCGATTTTCCACCACCACCGGTTGGCCGAGCGCGCGCGTCATCGGCTCGCCGATGGCGCGGGCGACGAGATCGACCGAGCCGGCCGGCGGATAGGGCACCACGACGGTGACGGGGCGGGCCGGCCAGTCGGTCTGCGCGAGCGCGGGACCGGAGAGGGCGGGAAGCAGCGCGGCGCCGGCGGCGCCGAGAAACAGGCGGCGATCGAGCATCGGGAGGGTCCGGAAGCGGAAGGCGCGGGGCACGCCGGGACGGCGTTCATAGCCCCCGCGCCCCGCCGCCGGCAAGCGGCGGTGCGCGCGGCCCCTGTCCCGGCCGGTCGTCACGACCGGCCGGGGGCGGGCGCTCAGCCGCAGCGGCGGATGCTGCGATAGACGACGCTGCCGTTCGGGCGGACGACGCGCTCGCGCACGGTGCGGCAGCCCCCCATGCCCATCCGCGGCCCCGGACCCGGCGAGCAGACCTGCTTGGTCGAGTAGATCACGCGGCCCCCCGGGCGGACGACGCGCTGACGCACGGTGCGGCAGGCGACCTGCTCGGTGAGCGGCTCGGCGCCCTTCACGGCGGGATCGAAGAAGCGGGCGTCGGCCGGCGCGGCGACCACGAAACAAGCGGCCGCCGCCGCGGCGGCGGTGAGGGTGAGACGCATGCTTGGCTCCTGATGATGATCTCGGGACTGACGCCGTGTGAAAGACCTCGGGAGAGGCGACGGCGCCTTCGTCAACGGAGCGGAGGCAGAGGTGTTCCGGCTGTGACCGTTGGACAGGCGGTGGCCTCGAACGACGAAACGCCCCGGCGGGGGCGCCGGGGCGTTCGTGTCAGGCGGGAAGGTGCTTCGCGGTCCGGGCGGGGTCGCCCGTCAGGACGTCGTCACGGGCAGGCGTGACGATTGCCGTCGTAGCCGAGATAGGTGCCGGAGGCCGGGTCGTAGGACCTGAACCGCTGCTGGCAGTAGGCGACCGCGTCGCCACCGCCGCCGCCATAGGCCGGCGCCGCCGCGTAGCCGCCGTAATAGTTCGGCTGCGAGGCGAGCGCGCCGCCGATGATCGCACCGGTGGCGAAGCCGGCGATGCCGGCCGCGGCGCCGCGGCCCCAGCCGCCGTGACGGTGATAGTGCCCGCCGCCGCCGTGCCAGCCGCCGCCCTGCCAGCCGTGGCCGCGCCAGCGCTGCGCCTCCGCCTGGGGCGCGGCGAGCACCAGCGCCGAGCAGAGCGCCAGCGCGCCGGATGCGAGCTTCATCTTGGTCGAGATCATGAAAGCCTCCCGTTGGATTGCAAAACCATCGACGGGGCAACGATCGTCGCGCCGGCCTGTTGCGTGAAACTTCGGTAAGCTGTGATGTCCTGACGGCGCACGGAAATCGGGTGGTGGTATCGCGTCGCGCGCGGTAGAGAAGCGCTGATCCACGACCGCCAGTCGACCACGAGGACCGCGATGCAGCTCTCCGCCGAGTTCCTGATCACGTCGCTGATCGTCGTCGCCTCGCCCGGCACCGGCGTGCTCTACACGCTCGCGGCAGGTCTCTCGCGCGGTCGCGGCGCCAGCGTCGCGGCGGCGTTCGGCTGCACGCTCGGCATCGTGCCGCACATGCTCGCCGCCGTGCTCGGGCTCGCCGCCGTGCTGCACACCAGCGCGCTGCTGTTCCAGATCGTGAAGTGGCTCGGCGTCGCCTATCTGCTCGTGATGGCGTGGCAGACGCTGCGCGCGCACGGCGCGCTGCGGGTCGAGACGGACGGCCAGATGGACGGTCAAGTGGACGGCCAAGTGGACGGCCAGGTGAACGGCATGGTGAAGACCCGGTCGACCCGCGACATCGTGATCACGGCCGTGCTGGTCAACATCCTCAATCCGAAGCTGTCGCTGTTCTTCCTCGCCTTCCTGCCGCAGTTCGTGGCGGCCGGGGAGACGGCGCCGCTCCTGCGCATGCTGGAGCTGTCCGCCGTGTTCATGCTGATGACCTTCGCCGTGTTCGTCGTCTACGGCGTCGCGGCGGCGGCGGTGCGCACCCACGTCATCACGCGTCCCGCCGTGCTCGCCTGGATGCGCCGCGCCTTCGCGGCCGCCTTCGTCGCGCTCGGCGCCAAGCTCGCGCTGGCGGAGCGGTGAGCGGCCCCACGCCGATATCCCACCCGACCGTCGTCATCGCCGGGCTCGACCCGGCGATCCATCTCTCTGCGACACGACCATGTTGTTGCGAAGGAGATGGATGCGCGGGTCGAGCCCCATAGGCGCTAAGATAAGGGGATTTCCGTCGGAATCGGGATGTGATTCAAGTCGGAGATGGCAAGGAACCATCTTGATTCGACCGAGTGGGATCGGCTCGTCGAGGGGCTCGGTGGTGAAGCGGCACTGACCGCGTCGGCTCGGGAGCTGAAGGCGTTCGTGCGCGCCCGCGGGATTCGC
>NZ_NHSK01000207.1 GCF_016653355.1 Rhodoplanes elegans
TCGGCGGACGCATCGGCGTGCAGCAAACGGGTCATGAGGCCTCTCCCGGGCGGTTCGAACGTTTCCGGGCCGCATGGTAGTCGTCCGCCGCGGCACGCGCCACGCGGGAGGCGGACGGCACGGAACCAGCCTCGTGCCCCGGACAAGGCGCGGCAGGCCGCAGGCCTGATGCGCCGCACTCGGGACCGAGGGCGGCCGAACCAGATCGGCCGCGGGCCGCAGCCTGCTCTCTCCCCCCTTGTGGGGGAGAGGTGGAGAGGGGGGTGGCCGCGCGGCACAACGCCGGCGCTGTACCCCCCTCCCTGTCCCTCCCCCACACAAGTCGGGCCTGCCCGACTTGTGACGTGTGGTGCGCAACCCGGGCGAGCCCGGGTTGCGTGGGGGAGGGAACGCAGGAGCCGCGAGGTCGCGCGGCAGTGTCGGAAAACGCCAGTCGAGCCGCCCCTGGGCCCCGGCTCGGCGGCGCAGCGCGAGGCGCTGCGCCTTGTCCGGGGCACGGTTGTCCGGGCCCGCCGCAGCGTGCTCAGCCGGCGCCGAGTTTCTTCTGCCAGTCGAGGGCGTGGCGGACGATCGTCTTCAGGTCGTCGAAGCGCGGCTGCCAGCCGAGCACTTTTCGGGCCCGGTCGGAGGCGGCGACGATCACGGCCGGATCGCCCGGCCGGCGCGGCGCGCGGTCGACCCGGAAGTCGACGCCCGCCACCTCCTTCACGGTCTCGATCACGTCGAGCACCGAGAAGCCGCGGCCGTAGCCGCAGTTGAGCGTCTCGGGCGCCCCGCCGGCGCGCAGATGACGCAGCGCGTCGGCATGCGCGGCGACGAGATCCGAAACGTGGATGTAGTCGCGCACGCAGGTGCCGTCCGAAGTCGGATAGTCGGTACCGAACACGTCGATTTTTTCGCGCAGGCCAAGAGCAGTTTCGACGGCGACCTTGATCAGATGCGTGGCGTTCTTCGTCGACTGGCCGGTGCGCATCGCCGGGTCGGCGCCGGCGACGTTGAAGTAGCGCAGGATCACGTGGCCGAGGCCGTGCGCCAGCGTCGCGTCGCGCAGCATGATCTCGCTCATCAGCTTGGACGAGCCGTAAGGCGACATCGGCGCGAGCGTCGCGTCCTCGGCGACCGGCGTCTGGGCCGGGTTGCCGTAGACGGCCGCCGTCGACGAGAAGATGAAATGCTTCACGCCGCCTTCGACCGCGCACTGGATCATGCTGCGCGTGTTGGCCGTGTTGTTGCGGTAGTACTTCAGCGGATCGGCGACCGACTCGGGGACGACGATCGAGGCGGCGAAGTGGATGATCGACTGGATGCCGTGCTCGGCGATCAGCCGCGACACCAGCGCGGCGTCGCCGGTGTCGCCGGTCACCAGCGTCGCCGCCGCGGGCACGGCCGCCCGGAACCCGGTGGACAGATTGTCGAGCACCACGACCCGCTCGCCGGCGTCGACCAGGGCGTGGACCATGTGGCTGCCGATATAGCCGGCGCCGCCGGTCACCAGAACGCTCATGCGCAGTCCTTTCGTTGCCGCAATCGCCTATCCATATCGGCGCCGCGCCGCCGCGACCAGGGGAGGGGGCCGCCGCTCGGTCGCATGACAAGCGCGCCGCCCCCGTATAAGAGAACCGCGCCCCGCCGGCCCCGACCGCGGAGGTGCCCGCCGGACCCGATGGTTTCATGGCCGACGTCCTGTTCATCAAGACCTCGTCGCTCGGCGACGTGGTGCATCACATGCCGGCCGTCACCGACGCGCGCCGGGCGCTGCCGTCGGCCCGCCTGGTCTGGCTGGTCGAGGAGGCGTTCGCGCCGCTCGCCGGCCTGCATCCCGGGGTCGACGCCGTGGTGCCGGTCGCCTGGCGGCGCTGGAGACGCGGCCTGCAGCGGGGCGCGACCTGGTCCGAGATCGGCCGCTTCGTGCGCGACCTGCATGGGCGCCGCTTCGACACCGTGATCGACACGCAGGGGCTCCTGCGCACCGCCGTCCTCACCCGGCTCGCCCGCGGCGAGCGCCACGGCTACGATTTTGCGAGTGCCCGCGAGGGACTGGCGACGCTGAGCTACGACGTCCGTCATACGGTCGCGCGAAACCTCCACGCCGTCGCCCGCAATCGCCTGCTCACCGCCGCCGCGCTCGGCTACGTGCCGCAGGGGGAGGCCGACTACGGCCTCGACCGCACGGCGCTCGCCGACCCGGCGCCGCGGCCCTATGCGGTGCTGCTGCACGCGACGGCGCGACCCGAGAAGGAGTGGCCCGAGGCCGACTGGATTTCGCTCGGCACTGCGCTGGCGGCGCGCGGACTCGATCTGGTCCTGCCCTGGGGCACGCCGGCCGAAAAGGTGCGGGCCGAGCGGCTCGCCGCTGCGATGCCGTCGGCCCGGGTGCCGGAGCGCCGGCCGCTCGACCGGGTGGCGCGGTTGATCGCCGGGGCGACGCTGGTGGTCGGCGTCGACACCGGCCTCCTGCATCTCGCCGCGGCGCTCGGCGTGCCGCTGGTGTCGATCTTCGTCGGCAGTCGCCCGTCGCTGACCGGCCCAACCGGCACGGGCCCGATCGTCACCCTCGGCGATCACGGCGCCGCCTGCAGCCTCGCCGAGGTCGAGGCGGCGGTGGCGCGGGTGCTGCCGGTCGGAGTGGGGTGAGCGGGCAGCGCAGGTCGACGAGAGCAGGCGTCGCCCTGGCTCGGAACAATCGAGCGATTCTTCAGACCCCGTCGGGCGGCGGGACCGAGCCACGCTTCATCATCAGGTAGGCGAACTCGCGAACATACGGCTCGGTGAGCGTGCCGATGACCGGCGTGGCAAAGCCCGACCAGCAGCCGAAGAACGTCGCGGTCCAGGGCAGTACGGCGGTGTGATCGAGGTCGAATCGCGTCGGCCGTGCCAAGCCGAGCAGCGCGACGTCTGCAGCGTCTTGAATGATGAGATCGAGATGTTGTCGGCGCGGGAGCTTCAGCTGCTTCGTCCCGTAGGCGATGCGGCAGGCATAGCGGCCCGAGGTCTTGCCGCGCAGAACTGCGAGGACCAGGCCCGGTCTCAATTTGAGGCCCGGCTCGGCCTCCTGCAGCCGTTCAGGGAAATAGCAGGTGACCAGATCGAATCTGGCTGGCGGGGCGTGAATCCAGTCCGGGTCAGCGCTTGTCGCCGACATCGCCGTCGACGATCGCCCACTCTTCGCCTTCGAGTTCGCGATCGGCCTTCCGCTGCATATGGGCAACGGCTTGGGCCGTCACGTCGGCATCGTAGGCGAGTGCTTCGGGCGGCGGCGCGGGCGTCTTCGGAGCAGCACCATCGCGCTTCTTCCGCAGTGCGGGCATGACACTCTCCTTCAGCCCCTCAACGGCCGAGCCGGTAGAATTTGTACAACCATCGTCGGCGACCAAACAAGCAGTCCCACACCGATGCAGGTGCTTCGGATCGGCCCGAGGGGCGATGCGCATGTTCGTCGCGCCAACGTCGAGACGGATAGCGTCCGCATTCGACGTAGGATCACGTGGAACGGTACCAGTTCTCACGCTTTCGGCGAAAGCCGATTTACGTCACGCCGTTTCTGGCAAGGACGACGTTTCCAGTGGAGGCGGCGGGCCAGATGGTGGGCGCTGCAGGGATTGAACCTGCGACCCCATCCGTGTGAAGGATGTGCTCTCCCGCTGAGCTAAGCGCCCGCCTGGTCGGCCGAAGGCCGCCCTGTTCGACCCGTCGATAAATTCACCGGGTGAACCCGTTCGGACCGAGGTCCGAGAAGTTCGGGTGCGGCCCGAACCGTCCGCGCGAAGTAGCCGTCGGGACCGGGCCTGTCAAGCGTCGACGCGGTCGCCGTTGCGTCTCGGCCGGCCGACGACGATCGGTGCGTCGCGGTCGAGGGGCCCACCCGGCGGACAGGCCTCACTGCGGCGGCAACGGTGTCGCCGGGGCGATGGTGGCGGGCGCGGGCGCCGGGGCGGTGGCGGGTGCGGCCGGCGCGGGTGCCGGGGCCGGTGTGGAG